>CAVGAF010000086.1:0-5171 GCA_963627055.1 Butyrivibrio sp. CAG:318
GTAGGGTCGAGCGAAAGCTCGACCAGGCCGCAGGGGATTTTGGGATACTGTCAACTTGCCGGCCGGCGCATGCCGTCCGGTGCTCCGGCTTCGCTGGAGAATGCGATTTCGCAATCGCGCTTACTTACGTCCGCGTGTCTTTCTTTCCTCAAATCCCCATTTGCGGGGAAATTCAACCGCCTGCGGAACTATCCTGAAACTCGTATGTAATCTTTTCGTTACCTACTCATAAAATAGGAAACTCACGTTCAACGTGGAAGGTACGAACACGAAGGAAAGAGCAGGCAGTTGACAAGTTCAACAGCGGTTCAGGCAGGTGAAACAGGCGCTGTCGCGCAAGCTAACCATGCATGCGCGATGGAAACGGCCACGGGCGAGGCGGAGGAACAGGCCGCCACGCACATGGACTCGCCAGCCCTTCGGCAATCGGACGCGCCAGCCGATGCAAAGGACGAAAAGCACCTGGTCATGAAACGTATTCTCGCCGCACACGAGCAATGGTTCGATGTGCAACGGGGATACGGGTACGCTGGCCGCACGTTTCCGGGGTACGCCGAATTCCATTCCTACGGCGAAAAGTACGTCCTGGTCAAAAGGGCGAAGCTGTGGGAGGCCAACACGCATGAGTACGTGTTCTTCGTCGAGGCGGAAAACCTCGACGAGGCGCAGGTCGCCGAGTGGGTTGACTTCATGAAATCGGACGGCTTGAAGAAAGTGAACCTGGAAAAGGATCACATGTCTTCGGCCATTTCCCTGGTTATTGTCGCGGACTCCTGCTCAGATGAAGCCCGGCGGCTGGTGCGCAAGACGCGCTTCCGCAAGGACTTCGCCTTCGGGTTTCGCGGCTGGGCCGATTTGCGCCTGGCCGTTGCGGACGTCTCCGCGCAGAACGTGTGCACGAACGGTGCTGGCAAGCAATTGACCGAAACGCTCACCCGGGCGCTTCGCACGCCTGCCCGCCAAAACTCGAATTAGTAGGGAATACCACATGAACGCACTTGTTATTTTCCTCATTACTGCGGTCATCCTGGTCATCGGCTATGTGTGCTACGGTGGCTGGCTGGCGAAGCAATGGGGCGTCGACGCGGATCGTCCTACTCCGGCTCACGAGCTGGAAGACGGCGTCGACTACGTGCCCGCACCGCCGTACGTGGTGCTGGGCCATCATTTCTCGTCCATCGCCGGCGCCGGCCCCATCAACGGCCCCATCCAGGCGGCCGTGTTCGGCTGGGTGCCCGTGCTTTTGTGGGTGCTCATCGGCGGCATCTTCTTCGGCGCCATGCATGACTTCGGCTCGCTGTTCGCGTCCATCCGCCATAAGGGCCAGACGCTGGCGACCGTCGTCGCCGAGAACATCGACGACACCGCCAAGAAGCTGTTCTGCATCTTCGCGTATCTGACGCTGCTTTTGGTCGTCGCCGCGTTCGCATCCATCGTGGCGAACACGTTCGTGGTTTCCGCCGCTGCTAGCGACGCCACCAACCTGGCCAACCAGCAGACGGCCATGATTTCGGTGCTGTTCATCGGCGTCGCCGTCGTGTACGGCCTGTTCACCCGCGGGCGCAACATCCCCACGGCGCTGAACATCATCTCCGCCATCGTCATCATCGTCATCATCGTCGCCATCGGCTACAACCTGCCGCTCATGGGCATCGCCATTTCGCTGGACTACAACACCTGGATGATCATCCTGGGCGTGTACATCCTCGTCGCTTCGGTCGCCCCGGTGTGGATCCTGCTGCAGCCGCGCGACTACCTGTCCAGCTACCTGCTGTACGGCATGATCGTCCTGGCTGTCATCGGCATCGTCGGCGCGAGCCTCATGGGCGCCGCGTCCAACCTGCAGATCCCGGCGTTCACGGGCTTCGTCGCCTCGAGCGCGGCCTATGACGCCTCCACTGGCCAGGCGCTGGTCGACGAGGCCGGCAAGGCCATCACGAACAAGGCCGCCGCTTCCGGCTTCCTGTTCCCCGCGCTGTTCATCACCATCGCCTGCGGCGCCATCTCCGGCTTCCACAGCCTGGTCGCCTCGGGCACCACGTCCAAGCAGATCGACAAGGAAAGCCAGGCGCAGCCGATCGGTTACGGCGGCATGCTCATCGAGTGCCTGCTGGCCGTCATCTCGCTGTGCGCCGTCGGCTTCGTGTGGAGCAAGTACGCCGCGGGCGGATACGCTTCCCCGACTGCCGTTTTCGCTGACGGCCTGTCCCAGATGCTTGCCTGCATCCCCGGCCTGGCCGACGTGCAGGGCCTGGCTTACGCGCTGCTCATCCTCGCGGTGTCGGCGTTCTGCCTGACCTCGCTCGACACGGCCACCCGCCTGGCGCGCTACATGTTCCAGGAGCTGTGGACCCCGGCGAACACCGAGATGGAAGACCTCACGGGCGTGCGCAAGGTTATGGCGAACCCCTACGTGGCCACCATCATCACGGTGATCATCGGCATCGTGCTCGGCATGACCGGTTACTCCATCATCTGGCCGCTGTTCGGTGCCGCCAACCAGCTGCTGGCCGCTCTGGCCCTGCTGGCCGTGTGCGCATGGCTGGGCAACGCGGGCAAGAACAACAAGATGTTCTTCATCCCGATGGTGTTCATGCTCGCCGCGACGCTGACCTCGCTGGCGCAGACCTTCTACGCGAAGATGCTGCTGATCATGAAGGGCGGCGACATCTTCGCCTCCAGTCTGCAGGCCCTGCTCGCCGTGCTGCTGTTCGTGCTTGCCATCGTGCTGGCCGTCAAGGGCGCCAAGACCCTGATCGCCCAGTCCAAGGCCAAGAAGGCCGCCTAGCGGTTGCGTGTTGGCTGGCGCCGCGCCGGCTCGCCTGATGGCTGGTGCCGGTCAGTGCTGGACGCGCGTGCGAGAGCGCTCGCTCACGCGGCGAAGAGCTGATAAGCGAAGCCCCGTCCGGGATTCCCGGGCGGGGCTTTTTGGTGTCTTTTCTCGCGTGGTTAACGTTTTCGCCAGGTGTTTCGCGTTCGCGAGAGCGCGCTTCCGGCGAAGCCGGAAAATCGGGTTGATCGCGGCCGCCGGCGGGGGTCCTGCCGGCCGGCGGCCAACCGGACACCGCCGGCCCGCTCGGCAAAAGCGTGTCGCGCCTACGGCGCTCTCTAATAATGTTCGAGCTGTCGCTCGAACCTACGAAGTTGTTCTCGCGGTGTTGGACATTCGTTTAACCCCATGAGGCCTTTGTCGCCGACGTCGGCCACGCTCGATGCTCCGGCTTTGCCGGATGCGCGCTCTTGCGATGGCTCGCGCCTACTTCCGAGGTTTTGTGGAACGTTAGCCGCAGCCCGGGGATTCTTGCGGAAAGTCATCCTTTACCTGGGGTTTTCATCAGCCATAGAAGTAGGACCGAGCGAAAGCGCTCGGTCCCTATTAGAGAGCGCCGTCAGGCGCGACGCTGTTTTTTTGAGCGAGCCGGAAAGCGGTCGCCGCTTCCCTTAGAATCGCAGGGACAGGCAGGACAGTCCGCCGTCGATCTTGCGGTACTCGCTCGTGTCTACCGTCAGCGTCTTGTAGCCGGCGTTCTGCACGGCGGCCAGGACGGCGGGATAGCCTTCGGGAACGATGACCGTGTCGTTGACCCAGATGCAGTTGGCGGCGTACGCCTCGTCCTCGGGGATTTCAATGCGGTTGTACTGCTCGAAGTCGGGCTTGCTGACGAATTCGCCGCTGACCAGCATGTTGTTGTCTTCAAGATAGTTCACGCCGGTCTTCAGATGCAGCACCAGCTCCAGCGGCACCTCGGAACCTTCCAGGCCCCAACCCTTCAGGATTTCGCAGAACTGGCGGATGCCCTCTTCGTTGGTGCGGGCGCTGCGGCCGACGTAGAAGTGGTCGCCGACCATCATGACGTCGCCGCCCTCCAGCGTGCCGGGGGAGGTGATGTGCGCGATGTGCTCGTCGTCGAAGAACTGGCGGATGACGGGCTCGATCTCGTTTTTCTCGCCGTTGCGCGATTCGGCGCCGGGGTTGGTGATGATGGCTCCGCAGCGCGTGATGACGGCCGGGTCCTCGACGAAGCAGCTGTCCGGGTATTCCTCGAGCGCGGGCAGGACGGTCACCTCGACGTCGCACTGCTTGAGCGCCGCGATGTAGTCGTCGTGCTGCTTGAGAGCCAGCTCGTAGTCGGGTTTGCCCAGCTCGGGGGCGCTGGTGATGCCGTCGAGCAGGGAGTGGGCGGGACGACGGACGATGACGTTGCTGAACTTCTTCATTGCATTCCTTTCGTGTTCGGCATTGCGCGCTGCCAAGTTCGTGCGCAAGGCGCCTTTCGCTTCGCTCGCGCGAATCGCATACCGCGTATTGTAACGCTGCCGCGGCAGCCGAGGGGATGTTTGCCACAGGGCCATGCGTTTGGCGTGGCGCTTTTGTCAGGGCGAGTTGGCGCTGCCGGTCGAGATGCCCGGCTCGATCCTTTGTCGAGCTGGCCGTTCCCGGGGTGCCTGCGCAGCCTCGGAGGCCGAAAATTGCCAAAAAATTGGAATCGAGGGGAAATTTTAGGGCGTTCGAGGAGCGGCGAAGATGCGACAAGAAACGATGCACCGTTCTGAACAGGTGTTTCTCTGGATAACCGATTCTCGGCTGCGGCCAAGCGATGGCCGGCGAGACAAAATCGGGCTGCAAAGGGGCCGATTTCTCCCCTCGATTCCAATTTCTTGGCAGAATTCGCCCGATTTCCGTGCGCGGTATGCCACAGGGGCTGAAACTCCGCCGCCGTCCCGGGCGCGCCGTATTGAAGTGGCGGCCCAACCATGATTAGATAGCGCCGAAGGCGCGTCGGACTTATCGCAGGTGAAGGGTGAGTTTCTGCTAAAATCCGTAGGCTCGTTCGAAAGAGCGAGCACTCCGGCGCAGCCGGAGAATCGGTCGGGGTGACATTTGGTGTGTCCCTTTGTCACCCTTTGTCACCCTTTGTCACCTTATTCCCAGAAGAGCTTGGTGAGGCCGATGCGGGTTTGGGTTTCCGTCTTGTTGTAAAGCGACGTGAGGTGGCGCTGGACTGTTCGCATGGAAACGCCCAGGTCGGTGGCTACTTGTTTGAGGGGCCTGTCGTCGGCGGTGACGGCTGCGAGAATTTCGGCCTCGCGTGGCGTCAGCTGGTAGCGTTCGGCGAAAGCGGCGCAGCGCTCCTCGGGCGTTTGCTGGTGCGGGATTGCGTTACGTTGGT
>CAVGAF010000086.1:5434-6794 GCA_963627055.1 Butyrivibrio sp. CAG:318
CGCTCTCGTCCGGGATGCAAGTCCATCATGCCGGTGGCGAACAGCAGCGCGTTGATGCCGACCAACAGCGGCAGCAGCGTTGCCGTCACTGCGGTGGGGTTGCTCGACTGGATGACCAGCAGCGACGGCGCGCCGACGGCGATGGCGGTCAGGTTGTTGAGGGCCCGCCCCATGCCGGACCAGAAATCGGGCACGCGGAAGTGCGGCGCAATCCAGATGAATGAGGACGTGTAGAACGTCATGTACGCCCCCGACGCGAGGAAGTATGCGGCTTTGCCCACAAAGTCAGGCATGCCGGACTGCATCCCCAGCACGGCCGCCGCGGCCAAAATGGAAATCCAAAACATGGTGATTCCCAGGTAGCGTGCGCGTTTGATATCGAACAGGATGCCGGCCCCAAGTCCGCCCGCCGCCATTATAAGGCGTGGCATGATGTCGGTATATTGGCTGGTCCAGGTCGAGTATTCGTCGGACGCGAGATTATAGAGCGTGTTGAAGAGCAGCGCGCACAGAAGGATCAGCACAAGCATGAGCGTCATCGCCTTGGGCGGCGTCATATGGTTGAGCCGCCAGCCGACGGGCGGGTATTCCTCGATGCGTTTGTCGGGGCGCTTCGAACGGAGCGCCTTCATGGCGTCGAGCGTGCTTGCCGCAGGCCAACTGCGGACGATGAGCACACTGAGCGCCGTGATGCCGACGCACAGCACAACGGCCTCGCCAATTTTGTTCGGCGTCAGCCCGTAGAAGGGAATTTGCGCAACCATCGCCAGGGCGTGACTCGCGCCGATGAACGTGGCGAAGCGCGTGATGGAGCGGGATTGCGCGCAGGTGGCCCAGTAGACGGCGCCGCCCGCCAGGCCGATGAGCAGGAACGACACCATGCCGGCCCCGACGATGGAATACGGCGTCGGTCCGCCGGCAACCCCGATAAGGCTTGCGATGCCGAGCACCGTGGCGGCGGCCACGAAAGGAATGCGGCGTTTTTCGGGGACGAAGCGATTGACGAGCGGGAACGCCAGAAGGCCTACGGTGCTTGCACCCTGGATGGGCAGTTGGCCCAAGGTGGTGCCCGGTCCGCTGAGGTAGCTCATGCGCGTTTGGAAGAACAACGTCGCTTCCAGGAACACGAAGAAGAACAGGGCGAGCGCGCAGAACAACGTCAGATGCTTGGGGTTGTTCTTGCTCATGCTCGCCTCCTTTTGCGTTCCTTGGCGTTTGGTTCGGCGCCGGATTGCGACTTTCTTCCCGTTGAAAACCGTCGGTCGGCGGAGGGCCGACCGACGTGCTTGTTTGCAGTTCTAAACATTGTAACGGTCAATCTCTCGCGCTTTGCTTGAATTTACCCATTCGTCGCTTCGCG
>CAVGAF010000087.1:0-5108 GCA_963627055.1 Butyrivibrio sp. CAG:318
CCCTTACAGCTTCTCGGCTTCCAGGCGGCGCAGGAGCGCTTCTTGGTGGTTGGCGTACTGCAGAGCCGTCTCCTTGGCGACCTTGCCCTCTCGCACGGCCTGGAACAGCGCCTGGTCCATCGTCTGCATGCCCACCGCGCCGTTCGACGCGATCACGGAATCGATCTGGTAGGCCTTCTCCTCGCGGATGAGGTTGCGGATGGCGGTGTTCATCTGCATGATCTCGAACACCGGGATGGTGCCGCCGTCCACCGTGGGAACCAGCTGCTGGCTCACCGTCGCCTGCAGCACCATGGACAGTTGGATGCGCATCTGGCGCTGCTGATTGGCGGGGAAGGCGTCGATCATGCGCTCGATGGTGTCGGCCGCGCTGGTGGTGTGCAGGGTGGAAAGCACCAGCTGTGTCATCTCGGCGGCGTTCACCGCGGTGCCGATGGTCTCGGCGTCGCGCATCTCGCCCAGCAGAATGACGTTGGGGCTCTCACGCATGGCCGAGCGCAGCGCCTCGGCGTAATTCGCGATGTCGGTGGGAATCTCGCGCTGCGTGATGATGCACGTGCCATGGCTGTGCACGTACTCGATCGGGTCCTCCATCGTGATGATGTGCCCGGTGCGCTCGTGGTTCATGCGGTCGAGCAGGCAGGCCAGCGTGGTGGACTTGCCGCTGCCGGTCGGGCCCGTGACCAGCACCAAGCCCTTCGAAACCGAAGCCAGGCGCATCACGGAATCGGGAATGTTCATCTTGACCGGGTCGGGCAGGCCGAACGGGATGACGCGGATGACCGCCCCGAAGCTGCCCCGCTGGCGGAAGATGTTGGCGCGGAAACGCCCCACGCCCGGCACGGCGAAGCTGAAGTCGTCGTCGTGGTTGACGCTGTTGCAGAAGATGTTGATGTCGCGTCCGGCCAGGCTGTAGATGGACCGGACCGCCGCCTCGGTGTCGGCGGGCATCAGCGCCCCGCTGTCGGTGCGCACGTGCACGCCGCTGGCCTGGTAGGACAAGGGCAGCCCGGCGATGATGAACACGTCGGAGGCGTGAACCTCGATCATCTGCTCAAGTAAGGGTTTCAACTCCATGGTGTAGCTCCTTGTCGTCTATCGGCTCGAAGTCAAGCCGGACCAGAGGGTTTCCTCAGGTTGCTCCTGCGTATTCGTCATCTTCCATTCCGAAACAGTGTAGCTGCCGGACGTGATGGAAATGGAAGCGGAAAGTGTTTTTCCGCTGTCAGAGGCCACAGTGAAGCTGACGGTGTTGCCGCTCACCTGGCCGCTAACTTGCATGCCGTCGGCGCCGCTTGCCAGTACGGCCTCGTTGCAGAGGCTGCTCATCTGGCTTGCTACGCGGGAAGTCGCGCTCGCGGCCGAACCGCCCGAAGTGCCGATCACCGCGTCGATCTGCGCCAGCATGGCCTGCCCGCATGCGTCCACCGCATAGGTGTCGGCCGCCGATTCGCCCTGGCGCTCGGCCATGGCCTCGGTGGCGTTGGTGGTGGTGACGCACAGCATGGCCAGCACGGCCAGCAGCAGCACCGAAATGAGCGTCAGTAGGCTGATGGGGCCGATGCGCACGCCCTCGGAAGCGTTCTTCGCCATGCTACTTCACCCCGCTTACGTAACGCTTGGCGTCCAGCTCGTAGAGCTGCTCGGAATCGTCCGACACGGTGATGTGCGCCGTGTACAGCGTGCCCGCGGAGGTGCTTTCGCTCTCGACCTCGCACGTTACCGCCAGATCGCCGTCCGCCACGGCGGTAGAGCCCGCGGCCACGCCTTCGCCAACTTCGCGCCCGCTTGCCACGGCGGCCGGGTTCGACGAGAACTCCTCGGCGGCGTTTTCCGCGGCCAGCACGGCCTGCGTCATGCGGTCGGCATGGTTGGCCGTCGATGCGGAAGACGCAAACAGCTGCGTGAACACGGCCATCGACGCGATCAACACCACCAGCAAAACCAGCGCCTCAACCAGAAACGCGGTGTTCATCCAGCTGGGGCGCTCGCCCGTGCCTCCGGTCCCGCCTGCAACCTCCACGGTCGCGGGGTTGGTCGGTCCCGTTCCGGAAAGCTCACCCATGTTACTGCCCTCCTTGCGTGTAACGGAGGGCGACCTCGGCCGTGCCCTGATCGGTGGTCACGCGCAGAAGCCCGCCGCTGTAGGAGAAGTCGAACGTGTTCGACTCGGTCACCTCGGTGGCGCGCTCGGGCGCGTAGGCGTTCGTGGCCAGGCTGTATTCCTGTACGATCTTACCTTCATGCAGGTAGAAGCGCGTTTCGTACGTGCCGCTGTCCAGCGTCTCCACCACCACGAGCGACTTGCCCTCGGGCCCTTGTCCCACGGCGATGGCGCCCTTGGCGTCGTTGGCGCGCACCACGTTGCAAATGAGCCCGGCGCCTTCGCGCACGCTTGCGTTATCGGCCTGCACGCCGGTGACCACGCGATACACCGAAACGCCGGCGATAAGCGCCAGCAGAAGCGCCACGAAGAACACCGCCAGCAGAAGCGGCGAGAAGATGCGCCGTATGCGCGAGGGCTTTTCATCATGCAGGCTCACGCGCGTCATGGCCGACATCGCGTCCATGCGCTGCTGGGTTGCTGTTTGTTCCTGATCTATCATTTGGGCGTCACCACCACGCTCGGCATGATGTTATCGGCGAAGTATTCGTAAGAAACCACGTAGTCGTTGTGGTTGATGGTCAGCCCGTATTGCTGCTCGAGGTGTTCCAGCGTAGTGGGGTAGGTGCCCTCGATGGCGCAGCATTGCTTGGCCGAGGTGAGGATGGAGTCGCGCAGCGCCACGGCGCCCTGGGTGCGCGCGTTGGCCTGCACAACCCCCATGATCGCCCATGCGGCGATGAGCACTGCCGCCACGCAGCACACGCCGATGACGGCAAGGCGCTTCCGCCGTTTGACCTCTTTGTCCGTTAGCTCGTGAAACATGGCTTCTACCTGCGATTTCTACGCGATCGAACCCATGATGCCGATAAGCGGCAACATCACGGCGATAAGCGTGGCGCCCACGGCGATGGTCAAGAACGCCGCCAGGGTGGGCTCGACGCTGTCAGTGGCCGAGTCGAGCTGCACGTTCGCGTCGTCGAAGAAGATGTCGGACAGATGCCCGAGCACCTCATCGGTGGAACCCGAGCGCGTGCCCATCAAAAGCATGCGGCCGTACACAGGTTCCATGATGTCGTTCTCAACGATGGCCTGCGACATTGAACGCGGGTTGTCGATGCTGGTCATGCTGGCGAAAGCGGCGTCCACCTTGGTCTTCAGGGCCGCGTGGTCGACCGTGCCCATGGCCTGGCGCATGGCCTCCTCTTCCTGCACGCCGGACGCCACGAAGGCCGAAAGCGCGCTGGTGAAGCGGGAAAGCGCCAGCTGATACATGGCCTGGCGCGTGCCCGGGTAGGACTCGAACAGCTTGATGACGCGCTGGCGGCCCGATTCGCTGCGGGCGCTCAGCGACACGAACAGCGCCACCACGGTGGCGATAAGCACCACCACCAGCGCAATCCAGCCGATGGCCACCGAAATACCCACGGTGTTGAACGACCCGGACGTAAGCGACCCCGACATGTTGGAGTATGCGTCGGAGAAGATGGGCAGGATGACGATGTCGGTGAACGCCAGGATGACGCTCATGATGCACAAAAGCGCCGCCGGGTAGCCGACCGAGTTCTGCAGCTTGGAGAACGACCGCCCCTCGCTTTCGTAGTAGCGGCCCAGGCTGCGCAGGACGCGCTCGGTGCGGCCCGAGGTTTCGCCCACGCGCACCATTTCGGTGGCGTAGGTGGGGAAGGCCCCGGTGGCCTTCATGGCGTCGGCAAGCCCCACGCCCTCGATGAGCTTGGCGTAGACGGCGTCGCACACGCGCTTGAACTCCGACTGATCGCGGTTTTCCGAAAGCATGTGCACGGCCTCATCCGTTTGGATGCCCGCGGCCAGCATGGTTGCCACGCTGCTGCAGAAGGCGCTTACTGCGCCGCTTTCCAGTAACTTATCTGCCATCGAACTCTCCTGACGCCTAGGTATGCGTTTTTACATTGTCTCACATATCGAACTTATCGTCGCGAGGTTTTCCCGCGCCCGGCAACCCTAATACACATAACGGTCCGTGTACTCCTTCCCGTCGCCCACGTTGGAGCCGCCGCCGCTGGCCGCGAACGTCAAATCCACGCGCGACCAGGTTTTCTGGCTCACGCTGAACTGGGCGCTCTTCCAGGTGCCGTCCACGTACACCATGATCCACGCGTGGTAGATGTCTCCCGGCGACACGTACCCGGTGACTATCTTGGTGGGGAAGCCCTGGCTGCGCAGCATCGCCGCGCCCAGGCTGGCGTAATCGAAGCAGATGCCGGTGCCGTTGGCCAGCGTCTCGTCCGGGTCGGGGACGTACCCCGAGGTTGACTTCAGCTGCTCGGCCTTCGCGTCGTCGTAGGAAACGTTGTCCACCACGTATTCGCAGATGGCCTGCACGGCTTCGCCTTGGTTCGACGCGTTTGCCACTAGTTCGCGTGCCTTGGCGACGCAGGCGCTGGACGCGCTGAAGTTGCAGAAGACGTTGGGGCGCAAAAACGGCGCGAACTCGCTGGCCAGCGCGACGTCGGCGGTTGCGCTGGCCAGCTCCACGTAGTTGTTGCCCGAGGTGTTCTGCATGACGCGGAAGGTGTAGGCGCCGTCGCCGAACACGAGCGGGGCCACGGTCGGGGTGCCGTCGGCGGGCAGGTCGAAGTTTTCGGTGGAGTTTTCGCTGGTCACCTGTAGTTTCAGGTGCGAGGAAGCCGTGGCGCTGACGGCGACGTAGCCCTCGGAGGTGGCCGAAGTGTCGATAAGCGCGCCGTTTTGCCCGGCGGCCTCGTCTTCGTGAAAGGTTGCCTCGGCGATGCCGGTGGCGGGCGTGAAGGCGGCCCCGCTGGCTTGCGACGCGCCCGACCCGCCGCTCGACCCGCTGCCGGCGTCGCCCCCGCATCCAGCTAAAACCGCAGAACAAAGGGCGAAAGCGACCAGCACCGCTACAAAAGCGGCGCAGCGTCCAAAAGCAATGTTCAGCCGAGGCAAGTTCATGTACGGCTGATTATAAAGCCGCAAAGCAACCGAATCAGTCAACGTTTTGCCG
>CAVGAF010000087.1:5250-6753 GCA_963627055.1 Butyrivibrio sp. CAG:318
ATAATTCGTGGGGCGAGCTTGCATAATAATTCGTAGGGTCGAGCGAAAGCTCGACCAGGCCGCCAATGAAACCGGGACGAGGCGCCCCTACCGGCCGACAACCATCCGTCTCGCAACCACCGTTACTCCCCTAAAACCCGTTACTCAATCACGCTAATCTGTCCGGTTTCAAAACGAACGAAAACGCGAATTCCAACGTCCCTCCTACGCCGATAAGACGTTCATTCCAAATAACGTTGCGATAATCAAACAACCTGTCATTGCGCAAGCGTATGACCAGGAATTATAACGAACAGAAATTATAACCCCATCGAATATAAAAACGGCATTTCGTCACTGTTTTAAGGGGTGAAATTGACCCACATAATAAGGTATACTGAAACAGGTTGTAGTAAAGGCCGTACCAGCTCAATTTTCGGGCGGGTGGCCGAACCGAGCTAGTTGGTTTACATGAATCGCGGGGCGACGGAAGCGCCCCTCAACGGTTGATGAGGTGATTGGTATGAGTAAGCAAAAGAAGAACGCGGGCACCGTGGCCAGCATGACCGAGCGCTATTCGTTCGGGCACAAGGCCATCTCGGTAGCGCTGTCGGTGGTGTTGCTGGGCTTCGGTTGGCCCACCACGTCGCTGGCGAAAGCCTACGGAACGGACGCCGCCGCAACCGACGCAGCCACCGAGAAGGTGGAGACGCAGAACGGCGACGCCGTCAACAACGCGACGGACGACGCAACCGCCAGCACGAAGGACGCCGCAACCGCCGGCGCGTCGGGCGCTGCAACCGTTAGCACGAAGGATGCCGCAACCGCCAGCACCGCGGACTCGAAGAAGCAGTCCGACAAAACCGCAGCTAAGGACGCGGGCGAACAAGACAAGTCCGGTTCCGCTGCCACGGAAACCGACATCGCGCTCAAATTGAACAACGCCTTCCTCGAATACGAGGGCGGTCAGCCGCTGAGCGCGCCGGCCACTAAGGTGACCGTGCCCACTAGCAAGGATTTCGAGTTCTCCGCTGCGGCTATTTCCGGCTATGTGCTGGATAGCGTCACCCTCACCGTCTCCGGCAACGAAACCACTCTCACCGCCGACGCCGACGACGTTTACACCGTGCCCGCATCTTCCGTCAAAGCGGGCGCAACCATCACCCTGAACACCTCTGAGGACGAAAACTCCGCCGACAACAGTGAAAGCAACAAGGCCGTCGACATTACCGATGCCGAGGGTGATTCCGCCGACGGCTCGGCGAACAATGCCGCGCAGTTTGCCGCCAATAGCAACAATGGGATTTCGGTCGCTTCCGAGAGCAGCAATGCTGTGTCGGATTTTGACGGCACCGTCACCGGAAACGACACCCTCGAGGTCGGCAAGTTCGCCGTCTACACCGCCAACGGTTTCACCGGTGCAGTGACCTGGAGCACGTCCGATGAATCGAAGGCAACGGTTGACAGCAACGGCGTAGTGACTGCGGTGGCGAAGGGCGACGTAACCATCACCGCCACCTGCGG
>CAVGAF010000088.1:0-6752 GCA_963627055.1 Butyrivibrio sp. CAG:318
CAATACCATCACAGTTAAAGAGATGAGTAGGTGGCTTTGTTGCCGCGCGTGGGTTGCGGGCGTTAGCCGAAGTGGTCGATAACCCGCGTAGCCTGCATTGCTGCAACTTCCTCGTGGCGGGTTGACGTGTTCTTTCCGGTAGCCGTCGACGGCGCGCGCGCTTGCCGCTACAATTGCAAGGCTTGCGCGAAAACGCAGGCGAACCGAACAATCCCGCAACCAAACATTCCGCCGCCGCGCCCTCGGCGCTCAACCGGTGGAAAACGGAAAGGGCAGCACGCATGCCTTCGATTTCAGACGAAATATCCTCGCGTCGCACGTTCGCGATCATCTCGCACCCCGACGCCGGCAAAACCACCCTCACCGAGAAGCTCCTGCTGTATTCAGGCAGCATCCAAACCGCCGGCTCGGTCAAGGGCAAGGCATCGGCCAAGCACGCCGTGTCCGACTGGATGGACATCGAGAAGGAGCGCGGCATCTCCGTCACGTCCTCGGTGCTGCAGTTCAACTACGCCGGCAAGTGCGTCAACATCCTCGACACTCCCGGCCACCAGGACTTTTCCGAAGACACCTATCGCACGCTCATGGCAGCCGACGCCGCGGTCATGGTCATCGACGCCGCAAAGGGCGTCGAGCCGCAGACGATCAAGCTGTTCAAGGCCTGCACGCTGCGCCACATCCCCATCTTCACGTTCGTGAACAAGCTCGACCGCGACGCGCGCGACCCCTTCGAGCTCATGGAGGAGATCGAGGACGTGCTGGGCATCGGTACCTATCCGATGAACTGGCCTATTGGCTCGGGCCGCAACTTCCGCGGCGTGTTCGACCGGCAGACGCGCCGCGTCATCGCCTTCGACGGCGACGGCCGCGGCAACTCCACGAAGAAGGTTGCCGAGATCGAGGCCGAGCTGGGCGCGCCGGAGATGGACGAGCTCATCGGCGTAGAGAACCACGCCAACCTCAACGACGACATCGAGCTTTTGGATGGCGCCGGCGACGAGCTGGATCTTGAGGCCGTCGGTTGCGGCAAGCTCACGCCGGCGTTCTTCGGCAGCGCGCTCACCAACTTCGGCGTCGAGCCGTTCCTGAACGAGTTTTTGCGCCTGGCGCCCGCCCCGCTTCCGTACAACGACACGCTCAGCGACGAGCAGGTGGAACCGACCGCCGAGACGTTCTCGGGCTTCGTCTTCAAAATCCAGGCGAACATGGACAAGCATCACCGCGACCGCGTGGCGTTCGTGCGTATCTGCTCGGGCAAGTTCGAGCGCGGCATGGACGCGTGGCATACGCAGGGCGAACGCAAGATGAAGCTGGCCACCGGCACGTCGCTGATGGCCGACGACCGCTCGATCGTCGACGAGGCGTACGCCGGCGACATCGTGGGCCTGTTCGACCCCGGCGTGTTCTCCATCGGCGACACGGTGTGCGCGGAAAAGCGCAAGGTGCAGTTCCCGCCCATCCCGACGTTCTCGCCGGAGCATTTCGCGCGCATTACGCAGGTGAACACGCTTAAACGCAAGCAGTTCGTCAAGGGCATGCAGGAGCTGGCGCAGGAGGGCGCCGTGCAGATCTTCCGCGAGCCGGGCTTCGGCATGGAAAGCGTCATCGCCGGTGTGGTGGGCGTGCTGCAGCTCGACGTGCTGGAAACGCGGCTGGCCAACGAGTACAACGTGGAGATCCGTCGCCAGGGCATGCCGTTCACCGACATCCGCTGGATCGAGAACGACCCCGATGAGCTGGATCTTTCGCGTCTGAGCATCACGCGCGACACCAAGCTGGTCGAGGACATGCGCGGCGGCAAGCTGCTGCTGTTCACGAACGCCTGGAACGTGAATTGGGCCGTGGAGCACAACCCCAAGCTGCGTCTGTCGGAAGTGGGCAACGTGCAGTTCTAGATAAAGGACGTCCAATATGAAGGTTCTGCACGTTGCCGACTTGCATGTCGGCAAGCGCGTGGGTGGGTTTTCGCTTCTGGAAGACCAGCGGCATATCCTCGGGCAAGTGCTCGATATCGCCAAGGAACACCAGGTTGACGCGCTGCTCATCGCGGGCGACATCTACGACAAGGCCGCTCCTTCCGCCGAGGCCGTGGCTCTGTTCGATGAATTCCTCACGCGCGCGGTCGCCGCGGGGCTGCGCGTCTTGGCCGTGCCAGGCAACCACGACTCGTCCGAGCGGATCGCATATGCGCAGAAACTGCTGTCCCATCAGGGTGTTTCGTTTCCGCCGGTGTATGCCGGCCAGGTTGAGCGCGTGGTTTTGCAGGATGAATTCGGCGACGTCGCCTTTTGGCTGCTGCCTTTCCTAAAACCCGGCGACGTGCGGCGTTTCTTCCCCGAGGTCGAGATAGGGGATAGCTACGGAGCGGCACTCACGGCCGCGCTTTCCGCCTGTAATATCGATACCGGCCAGCGCAACGTCATCTTGTCGCATCAGTTGGTCACGGCGTTCGGCGCATCACCCGAACGTGCGGACGACGAAATCAAGCTCGGCGGCTTGGACAACGTCGATTTCGGCGTCTACGACCAGTTCGACTACGTTGCCCTGGGGCATGTGCATCGCCCGCAGCGCGTGGGGCGCGACACGGTGCGCTACGCCGGATCGCCGTTGAAGTATTCGTTTGGCGAAGCGCGCTACGACAAGAGCGCCGTACTGGTGGAAATCGGTGTAAAGCCTGATGGGGCAAACGTTGGGGAATGTGCTACGGTGCAGCTGATTCCGCTTGTGCCCCTGCACGACCTGCGCGAGGTGCGTTGCTCGCTGGCCGAAATCGCTGCCTTGTCGACAACGTCGCCGGCAACGGCCGGCCCCCTCGGTGGGGGCGCGGCAAACGAGGCCGACAAAGTCGATACCTCCTCGGGCGCAAGTGCCTCCGCTCCATCATTGGATTACGTGCACGTCACGCTGACGGACGAGAAGCCGCAGCTCGACGCCATGGCGCGGGTGCGCGACGCGTTCCCGAACGTGATGGCGCTCGACTACGAATTCGCCACGGCGCTCCTTCCGCGCACCGAGACGCGCGCGGCGCTCGACCCCGACGAGATGGACATCGTTGCGCTGTTCAGGTCGTTCTACGAGGAGCAGACCGGCGGCGCTCTCAACGATGAGCAGGAAAAGCTGCTGCAGGAATTCGCATACGGGCACAGCAGCGCCGCCGCGGATGAAGGCAGCCCGAGCGGCACGTCGGCGAACGAAGGCGGCTCTTCGGCCGGCCAGCGCTCCAACCCGGCCGAAGAGGGAACCACGCCGCCCGCTTCGCCCGAATCCCGCCGACAGGAAGGGGGCGATGCCCGATGAGGCCGCTCACCTTGACGCTTTCCGCCTTTGGCCCCTATGCGGGTCAAACCGTCATCGATTTCACGCAGCTGGGAGTTGCGGGCGTGTATCTGGTCTGCGGCGACACCGGCGCGGGCAAGACCATGATCTTCGACGCCATTTCCTTTGCGCTGTTCGGCGAGGCGAGCGGTAACAGCAAAAACGGCGCCCGGTCCGCGTCCACCCTGCGCAGCGATTTCGCCGCGCCCGATGCGAGCACCTATGTTGAGCTGGCGTTTTCGTATCGCGGCGAAACCTACACGGTCAAGCGCAACCCGGACTACGAGCGAGCGAAGAAGCGCGGGGACGGCTTCACGCACCAGCCGTCCAATGCCGAGCTCACGCTGCCCGACGGCAGCTGCATCGCCGGCACGCGCGCCGTCAACGCGCATATCGAGGAGCTGCTCGGCATTGACTCAGGGCAGTTCAAGCAGATCGTCATGCTCGCGCAGGGTGAATTCCGCACCCTGCTCACGGCTGACACGGCCACGCGCGAGACCATCTTTCGCAAGCTGTTCGGCACGCAGCGCTTCGAGGATTTGCAGAAGAAGCTCGGCGAGGCCGCACGCAAGCTGGAACGCGAAAACGAGCAGCTGAAGACCGAGATTGCGGCCATCGCAGGTCAGGCCTCCTTCGCTCCCGACGATCCGCGTGCGCAACAGCTTTCCGACAAGCTGCGCGAGGGTGCGCGCGTGGGCGAGTGGCTGCTGGAGGCACTGGGCGCATGCAACGCCGCGGACGAGCCGGTCAGCGCCGAGCTTGAGACGCGAGTGGATGCGCTGCGCAAGGGTTGGGCCGACGCGAAGGCGACGCTTGCGCAGGCGGCGCAGAAACCCGCGTTGGAAAAGCAGCGGGACGCGCTTGCTGCCGAGCTCGCCGCCCTTGACGAGGCTCTTCCGAAACTGCAGCAGGCCTTCGAGGCGCAATGTGCCCACGACGGAGAGTATCGAGACGCTTCCGCCCGCGCAGCGGTCATCGAGGGGACGCTGCCGAAGTATCAGGAGTTACAGCGCGCGCAATCGGAGTCTAAAGCTGCCGGGGCGCAGTTGCGCGCGGCGCAGGAGCAGCAAGCCGCCGCGCAGGCGGAGCTCGCCCGCGCCGAGGCGGCCGTCAAGGATATCCAGCCGCGTCGCGACAAGCTGCAGGGCGCCGACGTGCGCTTGGCGCAGGCGCAGGCCGAGCTCAAGGAAACTGAGCGCGCGGTTGGGGCGGCGCGGGACGCGCTCTCCAAGCATGCAAGCCTTGCAAAAGCGTTGGCTGCGGCCCAGGCGCCCTATGCGAAAAAGGTTGCCGAGCTGGCCGAGGCCGAGTGCGCGCACGAGCGGGACAACGCGGCTTTACAGCAGCTTCAGCGGGCGCAGCGCGCCGGGCGGGCAGGCGTGCTCGCGTTGGAGCTGCGGGTGGGGGAGCCGTGCCCGGTATGCGGGTCGTGCAACCACCCCGCGCCGGCGACGGAGATGGCCGACGTGCCCACCGATGCGCAGATCGATGCGGCGGATGACGCGCAGAAGCTCTCGCGCACAGCGGCCGACGCCTGCTCGCTTGCCGCCGCGCGCCTGAAGGCGACGCTCGATGAGCGGCAGGCGGCACTCGCACAGTTCGAGTCGGCGTCGGGCGACGAATCGGCGCTGGAAGGTGCCCTCGCCGCGGCGCGGGATGCGCACGCGGTTGCGCAAACGCATGCCAACAACGCGCAGGCGGCGGCGCGGGAATTCGCCGACCTGGGCCGCCGGCTTGACGGCGCCCTGGCTCGCAAGCAGAGCGCCGACAGCGCGTCGCGCGCGGCTGAATCGGCGGCCCATCAGGCGCAACAGTGCGCGTCTGTTGCCGAAGCCTCGCTCAAGCAGCTTTCGGCCGACCTGGAATTCCCCTCGTTTGAGGCCGCCCAAACCGCCTCCCGCGCCCAGCGCGCCCAAGCCGAGGCCCTCAAGCGCGCCCGCGACGAAGCCGAGCGAGCCGTGGCCGCGAACAAGGCGGATCGCACGACCAAGCAGCAGCTTCTCGAGGAAAAACGCAAGCAGCTGGCGGCGCTTCCCGAAATCGACCTTGCGGCCGCGCAGGCCAAGCTGGCCGATCTCGAGCGGCAAGGCGGCCAGGCCTCGCAGGAGCTTTCGGCCGTCAAGGTGCGCCTGCAAACGAACAGGCGCTGCCACGAGCGGCTTGGCGCGGTGCTGCGGCGTGCGGGCGACGTGGACCGCCGCTGGGGCAACGTCAAGGACCTGGCCGATGTTGCGGCCGGCACGCGCACCGGCGCGGCGAAAATCCGCTTCGAGGCCTATGTGCAGGCCATCTATTTCGATCGCGTCATCGCGGCGGCCAACGAGCGCCTGCGCATGCTCACGAGCGGGCAGTTCGAGCTCGTGCGCGCCGACGGCGGCTCAGGCAACGCGAAGGCGGGACTGGGGCTCTACGTCATCGACAGCTTTACCGGGCGGGCGCGCGACGCATCGTCGCTTTCGGGCGGCGAGTCGTTCGAAGCGTCGCTGTGCCTGGCGCTGGGGCTTTCCGACGTGGTGCAGGAGCACGCCGGCGGCCTGGAGTTCGACACCATGTTCGTGGACGAGGGCTTCGGATCGCTCGACCAGGCGGCGCTCGGCGGCGCCATCAGCCTGCTGTCCGACCTTTCCGGCGGCACAAAGCTCGTGGGCATCATCAGCCACGTCGAGGATTTGAAGGCGAACATTGCGAAGAAGATCGTCGTGAAGAAAACCCGCTCCGGCTCAACGGCGCACGTGGAAGCGTAACGCGGCTGTATTGGGCCGGGCTCATTCATCGAATTCGCCGTCTTCGATTGCACTGCGGCGTGCGCTGTAGGAGGCGATGCCTGCTGCAGCGGCACCGATTGCAGCCAGGGCGATGCAGCTGCTTGCGGAATCTCCCGTTTTGGGGGTCGTTGACTTTTCTGCGAGATCACCACCTCCATCCGCCCCGCGCTTGCGAACTTCTCCCGTGGCAAGGTTCGAAGTGACGTCGGCCGCGCGGGCGGCAATGTCAAGATTGACGGTGGGCGTGTCGTCTTCGGGGACGTGATAGCTCGATACGTTGAAATCGCTCCCGGTCAAATTGGATTGATCCAAAGCCGTGGGGGAGATGTATTGGACGTCCGCTATCTCAACGCGGACGCGCTTTTCGCTTCCCCACGTGTCGGGAATGTTGAAACTGAGGGTGATCGTGCGGACATTGCCCGGCAAAAGCACGTTTTGCCCGTTGTTCTGAACGAGAATGTTGTCTGCCAGATCGCTGTCGGCCAAGCTGGCGAGGTCGAATCCACCGGATATCGTGGACTCTTCCGTAACCTCCTCCAATGCGGGAAGATCCGAGAATTCGAGAGTCTTGGATTCAACAAGCTCTCCCGTCTCGACATTCATGAAGTTAAACGTGGCCCCCGTGGCAACCAAGTTGCCGTCGTTGCGCACTTCCAGCGCAAAGTCTGCCGG
>CAVGAF010000089.1:0-6633 GCA_963627055.1 Butyrivibrio sp. CAG:318
ACGGCGGGCGACCAGGCGGCGCTGCTGTGGCTCGGCGCGGTCGTCGTGGGCGCCATCGTGCCCCTGGCCTGCGTGTTCTTCGCCAAGAAGAAGGGCGACGCCGCCAGCTGGAAGGCCCTCGGCGCGGTCGCCGTCGTGGCGGCGCTTGCCGGCGCGACCTGCCTGCGCGTGGCCTTCTACAACCTGGGCCTGAGCGTGTTCATGTTCTACTAGGCCGCCAGGCAGCCGAGGCCCCGCCGCCACAACCCCTCCCCGGCGGCGGGCCACACAACCGAATAACCCCTCGAGCGGCCCCTTCCGCTTGGAGGCTTCCCATCCCCAAACCCCCCTTGCAAACGGGAAAGCCTTCAAGCAGAGGGGGCCGCTTCGCGTCCCGGGTGCCACTGCGCCATTCGGTTCTGTCGTGTCACGTGCCGTCGTCCGTCTGCGAATTCTTGCGTTTCGGCTGCTTCTAACGTCTAAGTAGACACGGGCAGGTGGTACAGCATTTGAAATGCTGCATTTCGTAGAAATTCTTGCTCAAGAAACTCTGCATTTCGTCGATAATCCAATAAAATAAATTCTGCATTCCGTAGGAACTATGGCGAAATGCCAGATGGATGGTGCTGTATGCTGGAGCGAAAAATTACGGCT
The DNA here is from genome assembly GCA_963627055.1 of Butyrivibrio sp. CAG:318. Taxonomy (GTDB): domain Bacteria; phylum Actinomycetota; class Coriobacteriia; order Coriobacteriales; family Eggerthellaceae; genus Senegalimassilia. The sequence continues at coordinate 634 of CAVGAF010000089.1, forward strand.
AAGCTTGAAGAGTGGAAATCGCTTGCGCACGAGAAGGCGTTGCTTGTCGTCGGCGCGCGACAGGTGGGCAAAAGCTTCGCTATCCGCGAATTCGGCAAAGCGAATTACGGGTGCTTCATCGAAATCAATCTGTTCGAGGATAGCCGCGCTCGCGAGGCCTTGCGGGCGGCTTCCGATGCCGGAGACTTCGTCTCGCGTATCACCGTGCTGTCCGGGCAAGCCATCGTTCCCGGCGATACGCTTGTGTTCATTGACGAAATTCAAGAAGCTCCCGACATTGTGACCATGGCGAAGTTCCTGGTGCGGGACGGTCGCTGCCGCTGGGCGTTTTCCGGCTCCATGCTGGGCACGGAGTTCAAAGGCGTGCGCTCGTATCCGGTCGGCTCGGTGCACGAGCTGACCATGCACCCGCTTGACTTCGAGGAATTCTGCTGGGCCTGCGGCGTCGCCCCTGAAACGCTTGAAGCTGTGCGTGACTGCTGCCGATGTGAAAAGCCCGTTGCGGACTACATCCACGAGGCGCTCATGGCGAACTTCCGCACGTACCTTGTGTCGGGCGGTATGCCCGAGGCGGTGTGCCGACTCATTGACTCCGATGGCGACCTTGCCTCCGTTCGCCAGGTGCTCGAGGGCCTGAACAGGCAATATCGCCGAGACATAGCGAAATACGCTGGGGCGCGGGCGCTGCAGGCGCAAAGCATCTTCGATCAGTTGCCCGTGCAGCTTGAGGGCGACACGCGGCGCTTCGTGCTGAACTCCATCGACCCGCAGGCGCGGTTCGAGAAGTATCAGCGCGATTTCGTGTGGCTGACGAATGCAGGCGTGGCGCTGAAAACCGATCTGGTAGACGAGCCGAAGTCGCCGCTGTTGAAAACGGCGAACGCCATGAAGTTCAAGCTGTACCAGTCCGACACGGGTATGTTGATGGCGCGCTATCCCATTTCCGTGGCGCAGGCGGCGTACTTGGACGAGAAGGATCCGAACCTCGGCGGCGTGTACGAGAACGCGGTCGCGCAGCAGCTAACGGCGCAGAATCACAGGCTGTACTACTATCAAACGCGCAAGCGCGGCGAGGTGGATTTCGTGGTTGACGCAGGCGGCGGCAAAGCGATCCCCATCGAGGTGAAATCCGGGCGCTATTACCATGCCCACGCCGCGCTCGACCATGTGCTGGAAACGGAAGGCTACGACGTCGACCTGGGCATCGTCTTATCGCGTGGCAACGTCGAGCGCCGCGGCAAAGTCCTCTACCTGCCCCTGTACGCGCTGCCTTTCCTGCCGCTGCACTTGGATGCTCCCATTCCAAAAGGTTTCAAGCTGCAGGTGCGCAAGGTGTAGCTGCGCGAGCACCTTATGTATGCCAAATGGTTTGAAGCCAGGTATTGCAATAGCTGAAAGAATGTGGTTGACTTCGGACTATAAACATATAATCATAAAGTAATGGTTATAAATACGGGTTTGTGTCGACGCAAAGGGGGCGGCGTTGTGATAGAGAAGGGGCTTGTTGAGCGCATGTGCGCGTACAACAAAGCTATAAGCGAGCCGAACCGCATGAAGATGATTAAGATCTTGGGCTCGCACGCGGCGAACTCTCTGAATGTGAGCGACATTGCCGCCATCCTGGGTATTTCGCAACCGGCTGCCACGAAGCATTTGAAGATAATGGAGTCGGTGGGCCTTTTCGCCCGCAAGCGCGAGGGCGCAAGTGTCTATTACTCGCTGCAGCGCGATGCGCTTGACGAATATCGCGCATTGCTCGACTACGCGTTCGAGCATGCGTATTCGCCGTGCACAAACGGCTACGACTGCTCAACTTGCCCGAACGCCGATACCTGTTCGTAGCAATCCTTTCCCGCATGCTTTTCGGCCAGTAGATTCTTGTGCAGAAGCTATAACCATATGCGCATAGGGCTATAAAAGTAGAAGCAACGTCAAAGGACAGAAAGGGGATACCATGAAAAACCTTGACGTGAACGTTGATGGCGAGCGACTGTCGTTCGCCGCGAAGCTGGGCTATGCGGCGCTCGGCTTCTTGCTCGGCGTGGTCGGCGTGTTTATCGACTGGGCCATCGGGCGTCGCAAGAAGATGATGGAGTGCTCGGCGGAGGCTATCTACCTGGGCATTTGGGGCGCGGCGCTCAATGTGGTGCTGCAGTTCGCCATTGTCGCCGCAGGCGCGGCCGACCCGGCCGTGTTCGCATACAGCATCATCGGCACACGCATTACCGGCTGGTCCATCTTTTGGCTGGTGGTGGCGATCTGCTTCCTCATCCTGTCCAGTTTGTGGATTTACGGCATGGCATATAAGCAAACGCGCGCCGAAAAGGCCATGGTGTTCCCGGGCGACGACTGGATCAAGCCGAGCGAGAAGCATCTGCGCTACGATTCCGGCATAACCATCGACGCGCCGGCTGAGCGCGTGTGGGCGCAGGTGAAGCAGTCGGGCCAGACTCAGGCGGGGTGGTACAGCTTCGATTGGCTGGAGCGCCTGTTCACGTTCGACATTCACAACCACTACGACATCCACCCCGAGTGGCAAAACCTCAAGCCCGGCGACTTCCAGTGGTTCCATCAGGCGCCGCTTTCCATCGGCGAATGGGTGACGTGGGTGTCCGACGAGCCGCCGTACGGCTGGGCGTCGCATTCCGACACGCGCACCGACCCGGGCTACAAAAACCCCGGCCCCAACCAGGAAAAGGCGCTGAAGCTGTGGTTCAAGTACTTCTGCTGGACGTGGAACTGGCTGGTGGTGCCGCTTGACGAGAACCGTTGCCGCCTGATCTGGCGTTGCGACTGCACGTTCGCGCGCTATCACCGCCTGAACAAGTACTTCGTCGTGTTCATTTTGGGCACCGCATCCATTGTGATGGGCCGTCGCTTCATGGACGTGATGAAGGACCTGTGCGAAGGCCGTTTCACGTATCCGGAAAGCAAACGCTAAGGAAACTTGGCCTGGCGTCGCGGCCGTGCGGGCTGCTGCCGCGGACGCACGTCGCCGTGTTGGGCGGGCGCGGAGTTGCTCGCGTCGCGCTTCGTCGGGCGGGCTTGCGGGCAGAAGGGATGCCTTGCAGGTTCGTCGGGATCAATCATGAGGAGGACCGTTATGAAAAACCATTTCGAAACCATTGTGCTGGGCGCGGGAGCGGCTGGCATGAATTGCTGCCTTGAACTGCAGAAAGAGGGGTGCGAATACCTGCTGGTAAGCCCGAATGTGGGCGGGCGCATCTGCAACGACGAGCAGCGCCACATGAACTACGGCGCCGTGTTCTACTTCGGTACGTACAAATACATGCTGGCGTCGGGGCTTTTGCAGGGAACGGTGGATGTGCTGCCGAAGCTGTCGATGGGCCAGTGCCACCACGACAACGGTAAATCGTACGAGCCGGTGTCGCTGACTACGGTGGCCGACGCGCCGTCGCTGTTCGGCTACATGAAATGGATGCGTGACACGTTCATCCCGCGCTACGCCGCCTTCAAGGACAACTGCTGCACTATGGAGGTGTCGGCGGCGCTGGAACTCGACCCAATGATTAAGCAGCTCTACACCGAGTCGGCCGAGCATTTCATCGAGCGCATGAACTTTGGGCCCATCTGCCACGACCTGATCAGCATGTTCGCGCACGCGTGCACGGGCACGAGAATCCGCGACCTCACGGCGCTTGACTACTTGAACACCGTGCAGCCGCTCACCATGAAGATCGTGGGCGTGCCGCCGCTGAACCTGCTGTTCGACCTGAAGCGCTTCGATTTCGACTCCGAGGGCGTGAAGGCGCGCTTGGCGTCGGGATCGGGCGAGGTGCTCATCGGCGAGGCGGAGCGCGTGGCGCGTGCGGAAGGCGGCTGGCTGGTGTGTGTGGGCGACCAGGAGCTGACCTGCGAGAACCTGGTTATGGCAACGCCGGCGCACATCACGGCGCAGCTTTTGGCCGAGGGCACCGATCTGCCGGCTCTCGACATTCGCCGCGCGTCGCAGCTGACGGGCTACCTCATTCGCGGCAAGGCGCGCCCGGGGTATGCCGAGCACACCGTGCACCTGTTCGACGACACCATCCCGATCATTTACATTGCCAAGCGCCTGGATGGCGACTACGAGATTTTCACGGAAGTGGACTTCGAGGAAGGCCGCAAGTTCGACAAGTACTTCGAGGAGTGGGAAGTCATCGGCAAGAAGTACTGGGAGTACGCGCTGTACACCGCCGCCCATGAGGCGCTGCCGCAAAACCTGGCTCCGGGCCTGATCATGGCCGGCGACGTGAACGGCCTGGGCATGGAACCCGCCGCAATCTCCGGCATCTACGCCGCCAACAAGATCCTTGGCAAGACGGTGGACTAGCAAGAGGACGAGCAAAAGTTGTGCAGGCGCTCCGTGGTCTTGGATGGATCGAGACGACGGAGCGCTCAAAGGGGGATGAGATGGCTGAAGACATTATGGTCGACCGCGAAGGGGAAGCGGTGGATGGTCTTCCCTGCTCTTACGACAACATAGATGAGCAGGGTGGTGTGCGTTACCTCGACGAACAGCGCCTTCGTCGAAAAGAACAGCTTGATAAGCCGGTGTTCGAGAATCATCCGCACGGCATGGGCGTGAAAGATGCGTTTTGGCCGCGCTTTTCCACACGACCGTGGAATTTTCCTGCGTACGCAAAGGCGTTTCATCTTATGAAGGAAAAGCTGTGGTGGACCGACGACCCCGAGTCGCTTCGTGGCAAGGTGTTGCGCAGTGTCCTTATGATGAACGATCCCGATAAGGGACATACGGGCGGCACCCTGTACAACTTGAATGTGGACATTGACCTGTCCGATAAGCAGGGGAGCGTCATTGTCCCGTTCGACCTGGTGAAGCATGCCATAGAGAAGGCTGATTACATCGGCGCGATGGAGAAGTGCCTATGTCGCGAGGCGAATGGCTGTAAGCATTATCCGCATGATTTGGCATGCTTGTTTCTGGGCAAAAGCGGGCGTGTGGTGGTTAAGCACGGCATTGCCCATGAGGCGACTAAGGAAGAGGCGCTTGCTCGCGTTGAAAAGGCGGCTGAGCTGGGGCTTGCTTGCATGTCGCTGTGGGTTGAGATCGAGCAGCTTGTGTGGGGCCTTCGTAACGACCAGATGTCTGACATGGTCGAGATCTGCTTTTGCTGCCCGTGCTGCTGCACGGCCATGAACCTGTGCAAGTCGACTACGCGCGATATTCGCCGTCGGTTCACGCCGTCTGGATTTACGGCCACGATTGACCACGATAAGTGCATCGGGTGCAAGAAATGCGCCGAAACCATATGCCCGCAAGATGCGTTGCAATTCCGCACAAGCGACGGCAAGGCCGTGGTGAATCAAGAGACGTGCTTCGGTTGCGGGTATTGCAAGCCGGCGTGCTCGACGGATGCCATTTCCATCAAGCAGACCATGCCCATGAGGGAAGACATGCACGAGTATTTTCTGAAGGAGTCTCGTTTGGACTTGGCGGTCGATGGTCGCCCCGGAGCAGGAGCTAAGGGAAAAGCCGGAAGATGTTCAGCACGCTGAAACTCCGACTTCATCTTCGACGACGGAAGCAAGGCCGTCATCCATTTCAACACCAAGGACAACACGACTATCGCCGAAATCACCCGCGCGGCAAGTTGGTCATCAAAGTCGAGTGACGGTGGGCGAGATGCATTCCGGCCTCGTCCCTGATCTTGGTATGACGGCGCGAGCTTTATGTGCGAGCGAGCCGGCTAGTCATGCTTGTCAGCGCGTCCCTAAGCCCACTCGAAACTGCCCGTGCCGGCGCCCAGCTCGAAGTGGAGCTTGGCGATGCCTAAGTCTATGTCGGTGTAAGAGCCCAGACCCGTTGTTGCCTTCACGCGGACCCCTTCCGCATTCGCGCCGTCGTCAAGTAGATCGAAACGGAACTTCTGCTGGTTCACGGCCGTCGGAGCGAGCAGCGAGAACTCGATGCCGCGGGCGAACCGCGCGGTCCGTCTCGCTGATGGGCTCGTCGGTGTACTGGCGCACGGAATGGCG
>CAVGAF010000090.1:0-4558 GCA_963627055.1 Butyrivibrio sp. CAG:318
CACTGCGTGCAGTAATTCACGCTCGCACGGTGCGCCTTGTGGCAGGTGGTGCACTTCTGCTCGCCGTGCTGCGGCGTGTGCGGGTTGATCTTGCCCATCCACGCCGTCTTCTTCTCCAGGTCCTCGCGGCTGTAGGGGTGGCAGCTCGAGTTCATGCAGAACTCGTCGCTGTTCTCCAGCCCGCGCGCCTCGACCAGCTGCGTGGCGGTGCGCTCGCCGAGCGTGCTGTCGTAGCTGCCGGTAACCCATTCCGCGCCCTCGGTCATCTGCTCGTCGAGCTGCGGCACGTGGCAGTCCATGCAGGTCTTGCCCACCTGGTTGTGAACGGCGGCCAGCATGCTGCCGGCATCCTCGACCGTGTTGCCCCACTTGTCGGTCGCCGATTGGCCGGGCGTCGCCTCGTACGTGGGCAGGTAGGCGTCCATGGGGCTGTGGCAGATGGCGTTGCAGAAGCTCGGCTGTTCATGCCACACCATCAGCCCGGCGCCTGCCACGACCAGTACCACGACGACGCAGCCCAACGTGACGGCAAGGCGCTGGCGCTTCCCCAGCTTGCTCTTCGCGGCCGGCTGGGTGCCGGCCTCGCCGGCCGTCTGCGAGGCGTCGGCATCCGCGCCGGTCGTCGCCGCGCGCTTCGACTCTTCGGATTCGCTCATCGAATATCCTCCTTCGTCTTCGCGCTTTAGGCGATGCCCAGCACGTTGCGCACGGCGATGCGGCCGAACGCGCAGCATTCGCCCAGGTTGCCGCCGCCGTTGTACATGTCGCACCAGACGCTGCCGAACTCGCCGGCCGAATACAGGTTCGGGATTACCTCGCCGTTAAGGTCGATGATCTGCGCGCGCTCGTTGCGGCGCGGGCCGCCGTCGGTGTTCAGCAGGGTGGTGGAGCAGTGGCAGGCATGGAACGGCGCGCCCTTCACGGGGGTGAGCGTCTTTGCCGGGCGGAAGAACGCCGGGTCGCTGCCGGCTTCGCAGTATTCGTTCCACTGCGCGACGGTCTTCACCAGCTCGGCCTTGTTGATGCCGGCTTTGTCAGCCAGCTCCTCGATGGTGTCGGCCGTAAAGCCGTAGCCCTCGCTTGACGGCTCGAAGTTCGGGGCGGTGGAGTAGGCCATCATCTTGTTGTAGCCCTCGTCGTCGAGGATGTACCAGGTGGTCTTCGGCATGGGCAGATGCGGCCATTCGCCACCGAACTGCATGTGGCCGTGGCGGCTGCCCACGTTGATGTTCAGCGGATTCTGGTCGATGACCTCCCAGTCGTGCTCATGGTCGGAATCCCAGTCCATGAAGAAGCGGCGGCCGTTTTCAGCCACGGTGATGCCGAACTGCTTGGGCGTGCGCATGGTCACGTCCTCGCCCTCGATGGGCGACACGCTCGTCCACATGCCCGCGCAGCTGTTCATATGCCACATGTCGGCGCCGATGCGCGCGCAGATGTAGTGGCCGTCGCCGGTGTTCATGCGCCCGGCGATGCAGCGCGCGGTGGCCGCGGAGAGGTAGTCGGCGCGCATCTGCTTGTTGTTCTCGAAGCCGCCGCAGCACATGATGACGCCCTTGTTGGCCTTCACATAGATGGTGTTGCCCTCGTAGGTGTACACGCCGCCGAGCACGGCCTTGGTCTCGGGGTCCTGGATGAGCGCGGTGAGCGGCGCGTTGAGCTTGTGCGTGACGTTGCCGTTATTGGCGAACACGGAGTTCACGAACTTGATGACGTGGTCGTACTTCTCGTCCTTGAAGTACAGGACGCCCAGGTTGTAGCCGTGCGGCAGCTCGGCGTACTCGGGATAGCACGTGTCGCCGGTGCCGGGGTGGAAGTGCGTGGTCGCCTTGATGTAGCTGTCCTGGAAGCCGGGCAGGCTCTCCAGCCAGGTGCGGTTCTCGTGGATACCCGCAGCGAACGCGTCGAGCACGGCATCGGGGGTGTTGTCCATCTCGCCGCGCAGCTCATAGAGGTACTGGCGGAAGCCCTCGGCGTGCTCGTCGTCGGTCCACAGCACGCGGCCGGCGGAAAACGGGCTGTCGCCGTCGCCGAGCACGAGCGCGCCCTTCTCCAGCAGCAGCGCCTTGGCGCCGTTGCCCTCGGTGGCGACCGTCGCAGCGGCGGCCTGGCCGGCCAGGCCGCCGCCGACGATCAGCACGTCGGTCTCTTCGTCCCAGTCGATCTCGCCGATGGACTGCGCGAAGTTGTTCTTGTTCTCGGCCTTGCCCTTGGCCTGGCAGCCGCCCAGCGCCCCGGCGGCAACGCCGGCCATGGCGGCCACGCCCGCGGCCTTGATGAAGTTGCGACGCGACTGCGTCAGGTTCAGACCCTCGGTCAAATCCATTCTCGTCCTTTCCGTTTTCCTTTGTTCGATCTCGCGGCCGACGCGTGCACGCACGGTCGTGGTCGATGACACGGACGATACGCGGCCTTAAGGGCGCGCGCTTCACCCGCTGCTGGGGCGGCTCCTGCGCAAAACCGGGTGAAATCACGGGAAATGGGGGTTCACACGAAGCGGGTTAAGGGGGTGTGTTCCCAGGTGGGAAGGGTGTGGTGCTTTTGCTGTGTGTTTGAGTCAACATATTGGGCGCAACTATACGTTCGGGCGCGTGTTATCATGCGCAACGAGATAAACGGGGGCTACTGCGACGACCGGGGTTGGTCGGCGAAGTGGTAGCAACGGCCCTTCAAAACAAACCGCGACGAAGCGGGGAAGCGGCCGGCCCCAACGCGGCGGGGGCATGCGAAGACGAGAGAGGCTTGACGTATTGAGAAGCACTATGAGCAACGAAGGATCCGTTAAGAAGGCGGGGCTGACGATTGGTGCGGCCGCGGGAAAGGCTGAAGGCGCCCGCACGGGCGCGGCGGCGACTGCGAAGCCGGCCGGTTCGCGCCCGCGCTTCGCGTCCATCGGCATCTGCTGCACGCTGGCGTGGGCGTTTCTGATCAACGCTGCCGCGGGGACGGCTCCCGAGGGGCAGTTCTCCTGGCAGGCGTCCTATCTTGTGCTCGCCGCAGCCATGGTGGCGTTCGGCTTTATTGCGCGAAAGGCGCCCTCGTTCGTCTCCGGACCGGTCGCGGGCTACGTTGCCGCCGGCCTTGGGGCCGCAGGCTCGGCAGCGCTCGTGTTCTCGTTCGCCACGCCGGTGCTCTCGTTTTTGCAGACGCCCGTCACCATCGTCTGCTCCTGCGTGTTGGGCTGGCTGTACCTGCAGTGGGGAAGCTATTACGTGCGCCTTGACACGCGTACGGCGGTTGCGTGCCTGCTCATCGCCAACATCGCGGCATCCGTACTCAAGTGCATCGCACATTTCAGCCCGCTGCCGCTTTCGTGTGCCGTCACCATGATCCTGCCCATCGCGTCGATGTTCTTATGCCGCATGGCGCTGCTGGATACGCCGCAGGCCTCGCAGGCGGCCGTGCGCTTCGAGTCGCACAACCTGCGCGGGCTGTGGAAGGTCGCCGTGGCCGTGGCGGCGCTCGCCTTCGTCACCGCGTTTTTGGTGGGGAAGTCCTACGGCAACCAAAGCTTCGCGCCCACCGACGTGTTCCTGTTGGGCCGCGCGTGCGAGGTAGTTATTTCCGCGGTGGTGTTTGCCCTGGTCATTGGTGCGAAGAAGTCGTTTAACTTCCCGCAGCTGTGGCGTATCGTGCTGGTGCTGTTGGCGGCGGACGTGCTGTGCCAGGCGCTGCTGCCGCAGGTCAAGGTCATCCGCTGCGTCGAGAGCAGCGCCTGGGACTTGCTGGTGCTTTCTACTTGGCTTACCGTCGCGGACATCGCGCGACATGCGAAAATCCCCTCGCCGCTGGTGTTCGGCGTCGGCTGGGCGACGTATACGGCTCCGTTCGCCGTGGGGTCCATCGTCGCCGCGGTGGTTGCCGCCGGCGAATTCGACGCCGCGACCACCACGGTGCTGATGTTCGCCCTGGCGCTGGTGGGGACATTCTGCTTGGAGTTGCGCGACCAGGACACGAAATGGATCTTCGCCGAACTTTCCGGCGAACGTGCGAGCGCGCCGGAAGACCATCGCAGCATTGACGAGCGCTGTGACGCGGTGGGTTGCGCGCACGGGTTGACGCCCCGCGAGCTCGAGGTAATGAAGATGCTGTGCAAGGGCCGCACGAAGAGTTATATCGCCGAAACGCTCTACCTGACGGAAAACACCGTGCGCAGCCATTCGAAACACCTGTACACGAAGCTCGACGTGCACAGCAAACAAGAGCTGATGGATTTGGTGGGCGCGTAAGGGACGCGAAGGCTGTTAAGGAACGCCGGGCGTTTCATTCGGCGGCGGCGCTCATCCGATTGCTCCGGCTTCGCCGGAGTGAGTACTCTTTCGAACGCGTCCGGGTTAACATAAGATATATTATCGGATTCGTATCACGAAGGCTATGGGGCCGACAAAAGCCGGGAATCAAACCGCCCGTAACGCTATTTCAACTCGAAATGCTTGCCGCGATATTGGATGACGCCTTCGGCCCGTAGCGCCGACAGCTCGGCGGACAGCGTGCTGCGGTCGATGCCCAAATATGCCGCCAATTTCTCCTGCGTGAACGGTATGGCGAATTCGCGCCG
>CAVGAF010000090.1:5021-6586 GCA_963627055.1 Butyrivibrio sp. CAG:318
TCGATCCCTCTGAATATGACGGCATCAGCTATTTGCAATTTCGCCACTCTTTCCAAAAATGTTCTCTAGGGAACATTTTAGAACAGAAAACACGCGTAGGCTTCAAACAACGGCAAACACCACGAGAGGAGCTATGCCATGTCCGAAACTTCCATGTTCTGCTTCCAGTGCGAGCAGACCGCTCGTTGCACCGCCTGCACGGGGGCCCAAGGCGTGTGCGGCAAGACCGCCGAGGCAGCCGGGCTGCAAGACAAGCTGACCGGCGCGCTTATTGCGCTCGCGCAGGCTCTGGAGGGCAAAGCAGCTGACGAATCCACGAATTCCCTGGTCAGAGAAGCCCTGTTCGCCTGCGTGACGAACGTGAACTTCGACGAGGCGAAGCTTTCCGCCCTCATCGATGCGGTGCAGGCGAAGACCGCCGAAGCGCGTGAAGACGCTGTCGTCGATTACGACATGAACCTGGTTTGGAACGCTCAGGAAGACGTGCGCTCGCTCAAGAGCCTCATCCTGTTCGGCCTGCGCGGCATGGCTGCCTACGCCTATCACGCCGCCGCGCTCGGCTACACCGATGCCGCGGCCGATGCGTTCACGCTCGAGGCGCTGCGCACCATTGGCTCCGACGCCGACGGCGATGCGCTGCTGGCCTGCGCGCTGAAGGTCGGCGAGGTCAACCTTTCCGTGATGGCGCTGCTGGACAAGGCCAACACCGAAACCTACGGCACCCCCGCCCCGGCCACCGTCGGCATGACCGTCGAAGCCGGCCCGTTCATCGTCATCAGCGGACACGACCTGCATGACCTGAAGCTGCTGCTCGAACAGACGGAGGGCCGCGGCGTGAACGTGTACACGCACGGCGAGATGCTTCCCGCACATGCCTATCCCGAGCTGCGCAAATACCCTCACCTGAAGGGCAACGTGGGCACCGCATGGCAGAACCAGCGCAAGGAATTCGCCGAGCTGCCGGGTGCCTTCCTGTTCACCACGAACTGCCTGATGCCGCCGACCGACGCCTACGCCGACCGCGTGTTCACCTGCGGCCCGGTCGAGTTCGCCGGCGCCACGCACATCGGCGACGACAAGAATTTCGAGCCGGTAATCGCTCGTGCCATCGAGGTGGGCGGCTTTGCTGAGGACACTACGTTCACCGGCCACAACGGCGGCGAAACCATGACGACCGGTTTCGGCCATGCGGCCGTGCTCGGCGTGGCCCCGGCGGTCATCGACGCCGTGAAGTCGGGCGCCATCAGCCGCTTCATGCTGGTCGCGGGCTGCGACGGCGCGCGCCGCGAGCGCTCATACTACACCGATTTCGTGAAGCAGGCGCCGGCCGATTCCGTCATCCTGACGCTGGCGTGCGGCAAGTACCGCTTCAACGACCTTGACCTGGGAGAAATCGGCGGCATCCCGCGCCTGCTCGACGTGGGTCAGTGCAACGACGCTTACGGCGCCATCCAGATTGCGCTGGCGCTTGCCGAGGCGTTCGAGTGCGGCGTGAACGACCTGCCGCTGACCATGGTGCTGTCCTGGTACGAGCAGAAGGCCGTCTGCATTCTGCTGACGCTGCT
>CAVGAF010000091.1:0-6532 GCA_963627055.1 Butyrivibrio sp. CAG:318
CAAGGGCACCGACCCGGCGGGCAAGGACGTCGAGGCCTCCGGCACCGAGACCATCGACAACGCCGTCCAGCCCGATCCGAACAACCCGGACGAACCCGCGCTCAAGCGCGAGTTTACCGTGAGCAAGCCGAACGACGTGGTATACAACGGCTACGAGCAGCAGCAGAAGCCCATCGTCACCGATGGCGACAAGGTGCTTGTCGAGGGCGTCGACTATGAGCTTACCTACAGTGACGATGCCACCAACGTGGGCACGGTGACCGTGACCGTGACGGGCAAGGGCAACTACACCGGCATGGTTGAGGTGAGCTACCAGATCACGCCGGCTGCGCTGACCATCGTTACCGGCAGCGCCACGAAGACCTACGACGGCACGGCGCTCACGAGCTCCGAGCTTGAGATTCACGGCCTGAAGGGTGGCGATCGCGTTACCGCCGCCACCACGGGCTCGCAGATCGAGGTCGGCAGCTCCACCAATACGTACCGCATCACGTGGGGCGACGTCGATTCCGGCAACTACACCATCGTGGAGCAGCTGGGCACGCTGGAAGTGACCGAGGCCGCGGTCGTGCCGACGCCGACTCCGGCGCCGGACGAGCCGACCACGCCGACCGAGCCTACGACGCCGACTGAGCCGACCACGCCTGTGACGCCGACTGAGCCGACGACGCCGGCCACGCCGGCAACTCCGGCTGCGCCCACCGCGCCTGCGACGCCGGCGACCACGCCTGCTTCTCCGGTTAACGCCGTGGCCGATGCGCTCGAGAGCGTCTACGAGGCCGTGACGGGAGATGCCGAGGCCGTGCCCGAGGAGCAGATCTTCGACGAGGAGAACCCGTTGGGTGCCTTCTCCGAGGAGACGCAGCATTGCTGGGTGCACTTCTACATGATCGTCGGCCTGGTGCTGACGGCGCTGTACGGCGCGGCGGTTGCCCTGCGTCGCGGCAACCACACCCGCAAGCTGCGCAAGGATATGAACGACGTGCTGGGTGGTGGCGACGGCAAGGACCCGTCTGGTTCGCCCGCCGCAACCGCCAAGCCGCAGGAGATGGGAGCGTAGCATGAGGAAGAGCAATTACGCGGTTCTGACCATTGCCGCCGTGGTTGCGGCGCTGCTGCTGGCTCTGTGGTACTACCTGGGCTTCAACAGCATCGACAACCCGCTAGACTTGGGCATCGCAATCGTGTGGTGGGTTGCGATCGTTGCCGTGGCGGTCATCATCTCCCGTGTGGAGCAGCGCCGCCGCCGTCAGATCCGCACCATGTACCTGTCCCCGAACGCGCTGTACAACAGCGAGCGCGGGATGGTCGGGTTCGGCGACGCGACGGCCGTGGAGACGATGCAGCAGGTGCTTGAGGAGCTGAAGTACGGCTTCGACACCAAGGACGTGCCGGACGAGAAGAAGTTCAAGTTCGAATACGTCGTGCAAACCGACGAGTACAAGGCCGACTCGAGCGAGAGCGCCAAGGCTGCCCGGGACACGGCTCAAGGTGCCGCTGATGGAGCAGAGCACGCCGACGCAACGGCGGAGGTCAAAGTCGCTGAATCAGCCGAGTCTGTTTCGGCGACCGAAGCCGAAGCGGCGCAGAAGCCCTCGGAAGAGACAACCTGGAAGGGCACGGTCATCAAGATCGACCGCGAGAACGGAAACACGGAAACGAAGTTCGAATCTCTCGAGGAACTAAAGGCGGCACTCGCAGCATAATGCAAGGGCCAAAAGCATAGCCATCCGAACAAAGAAGGCTCCGGGCACCCCCGGAGCCTTCTCGCATATAGGGCCATAGATCGCCCAACCTTCCGAAAGCAAGCAGCTAACGGAAGCAAAACGCATTTAGCTTCCGCTAAAACGATACTAACGGAAGCTAAACGCGATATACTTCCGTAAACGAATTGCTAAAGGAAGGGGAACGTGAGCCATGGAAGGCGTTACTGCTGCAAAGCCGTCTTGGGAGCCGGTCGGATATGAGGATCTTCCTTGGCACGCCGATCGCGATTCGCTCGAGATGGTTCCCAAGTCGCGTCGCAGGAAGATAACGGCTACGTATAAATCCGCAATACCCATTCGCTTGGATGGACGGTCGCTCGATCTTCCCGCTTCATTGCAGAAGCGAATGGAAGAGGTTTCGTTCTTGTTGGTCCGCTTCGACGCGCAGCAGGAAGCACGTGGCTATGACCTTCCTGCGCTTCTGCTGCGTAGCGAAGCGGCGGCCAGTTCTCAGATTGAGAATCTCACTTCAAGCGTTCGCAACGTTGCTCTGGCCGAACTTGCCTCCGACGCCCCAAAAAACGCGCAGATAATCGCTGGAAATGTTGCCGCCATGCGCGAGGCCTTGCGCGCCCCGGACGAAATATCCGTCGATGTGATCAGGCGGATCCATGCCGCGCTGATTGGGCGAGACGGCGCGGCGGGCTCCCAGTCGTTCGGTGGGGAGATTCGCAACGAGGCCGTATGGGTTGGCGGCACCGCGTATATCCCCCATGGCGCACTGTTCGTCCCCCCGTGCTCGCAGCGAGTGGGTGCCTGCCTGGACGACCTCGTAGCGTTTGCACATCACTCGGAGCTGCCAGCCGTTGCGAAAGCTGCCATTGCCCATGCCCAGTTCGAAACGATTCACCCTTTTATCGACGGCAATGGCCGCACCGGACGAACCTTGTTGCATGTGATGCTGCGCGGCGACGATGCGCTTCGGCATGCAAGCCTGCCCATTTCCGCAGGGCTGCTGCACAACATCGATGCGTATATGAATGCAATCGTTGACTATCAGGAGGGAAACCCTCTGCCCATTATCGAGCAGCTAATCGAGGCGCTGGAGCTGTCGCTCGTCATCGGGTCTGCGGTTGCTAGCGACATCGACGAGGTGTTTGCAAGCTGGCAGGAGCGGATTGCGGGACGTAAGGAATCTGCCCTGCGAAGGCTTCCAAACGTGCTGGCGCGTCAACCGGTTGTCGATAGCTCTTTCATGGCGCAAGAGCTGGGTGTGTCAGTTCGCACGGCGACGACAGTCGTTAACAAGGCCTGCGAACTAGGGATATTAAAGCCGATGGGCAACAGGCGACGCGGTATCTTCTACCAGTGTGACGAGCTGATTCAAATCCTCGAGGACGTATCGTCGATGGAAGGTGTCCGCAGAATGCTGAGATAACGCCAGCTGGGTAGGTCAGTCGAGCTTGCCCTTTTGCGCGGCGCATCAGTTTCAAACGCATCCGAGCAACCCCGGAGTCTTCTCGCTTACAGGGTCAAAGATTTCGGGTTGCATTCCAAACTCGTCCTGAAAAATGTCATCTATTACAAAAACTTGTCCTTAAAAGTGTAAGAAATCACATTTTTAAGGACGAGTTTGTCTAGGGAAGGATCGCGTGAAGCGATAAGCGTATCCCGCTTTGTTTATATCCAAGGCTGCTTGAGGTTCGGCATTCCATCTCGCTCATCTTTTGCAAGAGAATAAGAAGTTCGTTTTAGGGGTGTTCGCGAGGGCGCTCGCGCAAGGGATTTCGAAGAAACATCGGCTTAGCATGGGACCCGCTCTTCGCGATTCCTTCACAAAGTACTTGACGCGTTCGGTAGAGTGAACACCATGGAAAACATTATGCCTCTTATAGAAGATATCCTGGCCGACGCGGTCAAGGACACGTTGTATCTCGTCCCGTTTCTGCTGCTCACGTATCTGGCGATGGAGTGGCTGGAGCACAAGGCCGGCGGCCGTGCCGAGGAAGCAGTCCGTCGTGCCGGTGCCGCCGGGCCCGTTGTGGGCGCGCTGGTGGGCATTGTGCCGCAGTGCGGGTTCTCGGCGGCTGCCGCCACGCTGTGGGCGGGCCGCGTCGTCACGCTGGGAACGCTGTTCGCCGTGTTCCTGGCAACGTCGGACGAAATGCTGCCCATCTTCATTGCCGAACAGGTGGATCCGACCACCATTCTGAAAATCCTCGGCGTGAAACTGGTCATCGGCATGGTTATGGGCTTCGTCGTCGATGCGGGCTTGCGCCTGGCCCGTCGCGACAAGGAGAAGCTGCGCATCCACGAGCTGTGCGAGCACGACCATTGCCACTGCAACGGTGATTGCCACGCCTGCGAGGACAACCCCGAGCTCGCCTACGACTTCGAGCACGACAAAGACCACGAGCATCATCACGAGCACGGCAGCATTTGGCGCAGCGCGCTCGTGCATACGGTGCAGGTGACGGTGTTCATTTTCCTGGTCACGCTGGTGCTCGACGGCATGATGGAGCTGGTGGGCGAAGACGCCCTGGCGGCCGCCCTCGGTTCGAATGCGGTGTTGTCGGTGCTGGGGTCGGCGCTGGTCGGGCTTATCCCGAACTGCGCGGCCAGCGTGGTCATCGCGCAGCTCTACGTTGACGGCGCGCTGGGCGCGGGCGCCATGATGGCCGGCCTTCTGGTGTCGGCGGGCGTGGGCCTGCTGGTGCTCATCCGCACGAACCGCCGCCCGGTTCAGAACCTGCAGATTCTGGCCGCCCTGTGGGCGACCGGTGCCGCATGGGGGCTGGTCATCACCGCGCTCGGGATTACGTTCTAGCGCGACTTTTCCGTCTCCTGTTCGCTGAACAGTTTCACCAGCTTATCTTCCGGCATGGGGCGCGCGTAGAAGAAGCCCTGGATGCGGTCCACGCCGAAGTCGAAGGCGATGTCGGCCACGGTGCCCTCCTCGATGCCCTCGGCCACGATGTTGTGCCCCAGCTTATGGAAGAACGGCACCAGCGCGCCCACCATCAGGCGCGACTTCGGGTCGTCGGCCAGCCCGCTCACCAGGCTGCGGTCCAGCTTGATGGTTTCGAACGGCAGGCTCAGCACGCTGGAGAAGTTGGAATACCCGGTGCCGAAATCGTCCAGGTAGAAGCCGATTCCCCGGCGGCGCAGCTCCTCCATGGCGCGGCGCGCGGCCGCTTCGTCCTCGGCCATGGCACGTTCCGTGATCTCGATTTTCAGGCGGGACGGGGCGACGTCGTACTTCGACAGCAGCTCGCCGATGCGTTCTGCCAGCCCACGCTGCGTCAGTTGCCCGATGGAGAGGTTCACCGACACCGAATCCAGCCCGGCGACACGTCCGCCGCCCAGCATGCGGCAGGTGTTCTCCAGCACCACCCAGCTAAGCTCGTCGATGAGCCCGGTGCGCTCGGCGATGGGGATGAACTCGGCTGGCGAGATGTATTCGCCGCCGGCCTGCAGCCGGATAAGCGCCTCGGCCGTTTGGAAGCGCCTTGAATCGCGGAAATAAACCGGCTGGTAGAACACCGTGAACCCGCCTTCGTTCAGCGCGTTCTTCATGGTGCGCAGCACGTGTTCCTCGCGTACGTAGCGAGCCGCGGTTTCGGCGTCGAAGCGCACGACTGAGCGCGCCTCGTCCTTCGCCAGCTGCATGGCGTAATCCAGATAGCTGAGAATCTGTTCGGTGCTCCAGTTCTGTCCGGCAAGGCTGAGCTCGGCGATGCAGGTGGGCACGTTCACCACCGAATCGCCCAGCTGCCAGGTGCGGCACATGCTGTCGGTGACGCGCTTGAGCCGGAAGGTGTTCTCCTGCTCGGTGCCGCCGGGGAACAGCAGCAGGAACTCGACGTTGTTGTAACGGTACACGTGCCCGCCTTGGGCTTCCAGGCGCAGGGCCTCGGCGATGCGGAACAGCAGCGCGTCGCCGCCGCGCTGGCCGTGCACCTCGTTGATGCTGGAAAATTGGCGCAGCGATACGGCAATGATTTGGCAGCGGCTGCCGTTTGCGGTGCGCAGGGGCAGCTCGTTTAAGAAGCTCAGGCGATTCGCCGCGCCGGTGAGCGGGTCGCGGTCCACGCGGCTGCATTGGTAGCTGAGGAACGCCACCAGGTTGACGTAGGCGGCCATGGTCCCGTTGAGCAGCTGGTTGGGGTACATCACCTGCAGCACCACTAAAAAACTGACGAGAATGGGCGTCACGCGGATGATGCGCGTCGATGCCTGGCTGACGCTTTGCCGGTTGATGACGTAGCTGACCAGGAAGAGGACCACGTAGGAGGCGGGTGCAAGGTACATGGCGGAGTTGAGCGGACCGCGGCGATAGCTGCCGGCGTCGTCGAAGTAGAACAGGCAGCCGCTGAACAGGTTGGCAATGATGAGCAGCATGAAAACCGCGGTTTCGGCGCAGATGACCACGAGCGCGAACTTGCGATGCCGGTCGTCTTGCACGAACTCCAGCATGCGCACGACGAGGTAGTAGATGATGGACGAGCACATGGTGATGGAGATGACGAAATACGCCGTGTTCACCGCGATGTTGAGCGGGCGGGGGATGAGCGCCGTGTATTCGTTGAACACGACGGTGAGGATGTTCACGACGATAGCGGCGAACGACAGCCACAGCGACGTCCAGAACAGGCGGCGGCGGGGCGTCAGGGTCTGCTGCTTGTCGCGGAAGAAGAGCATGACGACGACAATGAGGACGAGCGCCAGATACTCAGACAGCAACGACCATTCGACCATGTTTCGCCTCCTTACCTTGAAAGATTGCTAAAGGAAACATCCTAGCAGTATATGAGCAATGCTTACGA
>CAVGAF010000092.1:0-6200 GCA_963627055.1 Butyrivibrio sp. CAG:318
CGCCGGTTTCCTTGAACGTCTCGGTACCGCCCCAGGCCACGGAGCTGCCTTCCGGAACCAGTTGGCGGACCAGCGCGACGGCATCGGCCGAGGTTTCGCAGTAGTGCCCCTCCATGCCGTTGCGCTCGAGCTTCTTGATGATGGTCGCCGCCGTCGCGGCGAATGCGTCGGTACGCGGATTTCCCATGGTGCCCCCTGTTCGATTTTGGTTTGCCGACCCAACGCGGCCCGCTCTCGCCTGGCCGCGTTGGAGATATTGTCGCACGCTGGAAACGGCGATGGGGATTCGGGACGAATCGCCCTTTACGCCTTCTCCACCCGCACGGCGCACACCTTGTATTCCGGCGTGGCCGAGATGTTGTCGAGCGCGGCGTTGGTAAGCCAATTCGCGTTGCCGTCCTGGAAGTGGAACGGCATCCACACCTCACCGGGATTGGTCTTGCCCGACACGCGTGCCCAGCTTTCGATGGAACCGCGGCGGCTGCTCACGCGCACGCGATCGCCGTCGGCGATACCGGCTGCAGCGGCGTCGGCCGAGTTAACCTCGATGAACGACCTACCATCGATCTCGTTGAGCCCTTCGGTGCGGCCCGTCATGGCCTGCGCGTTGTAGTGCGCCAGCACGCGACCCGTCATCATGATGAGCGGATATTCCCCATCGGGCAGTTCGGACGGGGGCCGGTAGCGCGCCAGCGAGTATCCAGCCATCCCGCGCGAGAACTCTTCCACATGCATGATGCGCGTGCCCGGATGATCCGGGCCCGTGCACGGCCACTGCAGGCCCTGCCCGGCGACCTCCGCCGAGTCCAGGCGCGCATGGCTGATGCCAGCGTACGACGGCGTCAGGCTTGCCACCTCGTCCATGATCTGCGCACCGGTAAGCGTCGGCTGGTCGTAGCCCATGCGGCGCATGATGTCGGCAAACACCTCGGTGTCCAGACGCGGCCCAACCGGGCCCGACACCGCCTTGCGCACGCGCTGCACGCGGCGCTCGGTGTTCGTGAACGTGCCTTCCTTTTCCGCATAGCTGCGACCGGGAAGGATGACGTCGGCGTACTTGGCCGTCTCCGTCATGAACAGCTCCTCGACCACCAGGAAGTCCAGCGACTCGAGCGCACGGATCACGTGATGCGTGTCGGGGTCGGTGCGCACCGGGTCCTCTCCGAACAAGAACAGCCCGCGAATGCGGCCGTCGATCATGGCGGGGAAGCACTCGGTGGCCTTCAAGCCCGGTTCTTCGCTGAGCTTCACGCCCCATGCGGCCTCGAACTTCGCCCGCACCTCGGCCTTCGCCACCTTCTGGTAGCCCGTGAAGTCGGCAGGGCCGGCTCCCATGTCGCACGCGCCCTGCACGTTGTTCTGGCCGCGCAGCGGATTGATGCCGCAGCCGGGGCGTCCCAGCTTGCCGGCCGCCAATGCCAAGTTCGACAGCGACATCACGCCCTCGGTGCCCGTGGAATGCTCCACCACGCCCAGGCAATACACGATGGGTGCGCGATCGGCCGTTGCGTACATTTCAGCCGCAGCCACCAAATCGCGCGCATCGATGCCGCAGATCTCGGCCACATGCTCGGGCGTGTAGTCGGCCACCATGGCGGCCAGCTCATTGAAGCCCTCGGTACGCTTCTCCACGAACTCGCGGTCCACCAGGCCTTTTTGAATCAGCACGTTCACCATGCCGTTCGCGAACGCCACGTTGGTGCCCGGGCGCAGCTTCAGGTGGATGTCGGCTTTCTTCGCCAGGCCGATTTCGCGCGGATCCACGACGATGAGCTTCGCACCGCGTTCGACCGCCTTGCGCAGGCGCATGCCCATGACGGGATGCGCCTCTTCGGGATTGCTGCCGACCAACAGGATGACCTGCGCTTCCTCGCACACGTCCTGTATGGAGTTGGTCATCGCCCCCGATCCTAACGTAGTTGCCAGACCGGCAACGGTAGGAGCGTGTCAAACACGGGCGCAGTTGTCCACGTTGTTCGTGTTGAACACGCAACGGGCCATCTTCTGCAGCAGGTAAATGTCTTCGTTTGTTGAACGCGAACAGGCGAACGCCGCGAGGCTTTCGCCGCCGTGCGCATCGCGCAGTTCGGTGAATCGGCGCGCCACCAGGTCGAGCGCCGTATCCCAGTCGGCGGGCTCGAACTGCCCCGTCTCGGGATTCTTGATCAGCGGCGTGGTGATGCGGTCGGGCGAGTTGACGAAATCGAAGCTGCCGCTACGGCCCTTCACGCACAGCAGGCCCACGTTCGACGGCCCGTCGGCGGCCTCGACGTCAACGATCTGATCACCCTTCACCACCAGGTCGAACTGGCATCCGACGCCGCAGTGCGGGCAGGTGGTGCGAACCGTATGGGTGTCCCATTCTCGGTACAGGCCGCGGCGCTTCTCCACCAGCGCGCCGGTGGGGCACGCCTGCGCGCAATTACCGCAGCTTTCGCAGGCGGTCGCATCCCAGCCAGGCCCGAACGGCGCCTCAACGGTGGTGCGCACGCCGCACTTGCCGGTTTTCAGCACATGGTTGCGGGCGGCATCGTTGCAGGCGCCCACGCAGCGCTGGCACGTGATGCACAGGTTGGGATCGAAGCGCAGAAACGGGTTGGAATCCAACACGGGCTTGCGCGTGAGCGCCACGGGGAAGGTGGGATGTGCCACGCCAACCTCGCGCGCCACGGCTTGCAGCTCGCACGCGCCGTTTTTCACGCAACTGAAGCAGTAGTCGGTGGAATCGAGCCCGTGGGCGGAAATGAGCAGGTCAACCGCCATGCGGCGATACGACAGCACGCGCTCGGTGGCCGTGTTGACGACCATGCCGTCGCGCACCGGCGTGGTGCAGGCGGGCACGGGCGCGCCCTGGCCCTCCACCTCGACCACGCACACGCGGCACGACCCGATGGCGCTGCGATGCGCCAGGTAGCACAGCGTGGGGATATGGATGCCGGCTTCGCGGGCGACTTCCAGAACGGTCTGCCCTGCGCGCGCCTCAAGCACGCGCCCGTCGATGGTGATGCTAGGCATACTGGATACGCCCCCCTTCGCAAGCACCCGCGCCGAAATGGTCGCAGCGCAGGCAACGTCCGCATTCCTGCATGGCCTCTTCCGTGCTCATGGGAACCTCCACGCCCTTAAAGTCGGCCTTGCGCTCGCGCGTCGGGCGCTCGAGCACCTCGACGCGGCCGTAAGCGGCGCGGTCGTTGGGAGCAGGCAGGGGAACCTCCACGCCGCAGTCGAGCGTGTGGTTGAAGCCGAGCAGGTCGTCGATGTTGCGGGCGGCCACCTTGCCGGCCGCGATGGCCTTGATGACCGTGGCCGGGCCGGTTTGGCAGTCGCCGCCCACCAGCACGTTCGACCCGGTTGACGGATCGGCCCCGCGCGCTTCAAGCGCCTCGGGGTTCATCTGGGCGAACAGGTGCTCGTCGGCCTTGAACTCGCCCCATTCGGCGGCCATGCCGAATTCCTCGAACGGCGCGGAGACGATGTTCTGGCCCACGGCGATGAGGACGATGTCGGCCGGGATGCGCATCTGCGGCTTGTCCGCGGCGACGGGCGCCGGGCGGCCGCGCTTGACCGGGCCGATCATCTGCGGGTCGGTCAGAAGCGCCGTCACGTTGCCCTCGGCGTCCTTTTCGATGGCGGCCGGGGCCTGCAGCACGACCATTTCCACGCCCTCGGCGATGGCCGATTCGATTTCGGCGGGAAGCGCGGTCATGTCGGAGATGCGGCGGCGATAGGCGACCGACACCTCGGAGGCGCCGGCGCGCACGGCGGTGCGGCAGCAGTCCATGGCCACATTGCCGCCGCCGATGACGACGACTTTCTTGCCGGTAAAGTCGGGATAGTCGCCGTCGCCGATGCGTCCAAGCAGGTCAACGGCGGAAAACACGCCGTTCGCGTCGGTGCCGTCGATGCGCAGGCCCTTGCCGGTCTGCGCGCCGATGGCCACGTAGACGGCGTCGTACTCGTCCGCGATCTGCGCCATGTGCGCGGCGTCAACGGGCGTTTCGGTATGCACGGTGATGCCGCCGACGGCCAAGATGCCGTTGAGGTCCTCGTCAAGGCGCTCGCGCGGGAAGCGGTAGGCCGGGATGCCGTAGCGCATCATGCCGCCGAGCTGCTTGCGCGCCTCGAACACGTCGACGTCATGTCCCATGAGGGCGCTGAAGTACGCGCAGGTCATGCCGGAAGGGCCGCCGCCGATGACGGCGACGCGCCGGCCGGTGCGCGCGGCGCGCGCAGGCACGGGCACCTGGTCGGCGCGAGCGTGCTCGCAGGCGTATTCCTTGATGCCGCGGATGTTCAGCGGCGCGTCGATGAGCGCCCGTCGGCAGCGCTTCTCGCAGGGGTGTTCGCACACCAGGCCGCAGGCGGTGGGGAACGGGTTGTCCTTGCGGATCATCTGCACGGCGCCGGCGTTGTCGCCCGCGGCGACGAGCGCGATGTAGGCGGGCACGTTCACGTGCGCGGGGCAGAACGTCTCGCAGGGCACGGACTGCTGCACGCCGGCGCGGCACGCGTGCGCAGAAAGATGGCTCTCCACTTCCTTGGCGAACGTGTCCAGGCCCTCGAGCAGGGCGTTGGCGGCCTCGTAGCCGATGGCGCAGTCCGACGTGTCGCGGATCATCTCCGCCAGCGCGCGCATGCGCTCAACCTCGGCCTTATCGGCCTCGCAGTCCACCAGATGGCGCAGCATGGCGGCCACCTGCGGCAGGCCGTCGCGGCACGGCACGCATTTGCCGCACGTTTGCAGCGCGCCTTCCTCAAGCAGCGCAAGCTGCTGCGCAAGCGGGCACATGCCCGGCGGCATGGCGTCGACCCGGCGTTTCTGCCGGTCAAGGAACCCGCCGATGCGGCCGTCGTCAGCGGCCGCCGGCGCGATCGATATCATCGTCACAGTCTCGTCTCCCCCGTTTCATCCCGCATGAGCGGGTCGTACTGGAAAACCGGCACAGCGCGACCTGCCGGTTGATGTAACCTTCGATATTATTCACGCGTGCGCTTTCGGAATTGTTACCTGAGCGGTCTTTCATAGCAAAAGCAGAAGGTCATGCGCAATTTTTAGCACGTGGGGAAATGGGAGGGCGCGACAATTCGAGCAGCGGCGCTTTTGGCGGGAAGATCGACGCGAGGGGGACGCGAGCCGGAAGCGGGCCCAGGACGGGGCGCGGGGCCGCAAACGCAAGCAGGGGCGGTCCGCCAACTCGGCGAGCCGCCCCGACAAGGAAATTTACTACGCTACAGCGCGGCCTTGATGGCCGCCAGCAGCTCGTCGAAGGTTTCGAGCGCGGGAATCTCGGGATGCTCGGCCTTGATCTCGGGCGTGCTTCTAAACAGGAAGCCCGCCTTGCTGGCCTTGATCATCCCCAGGTCGTTGTAGCTGTCGCCCGACGCGATGGTCTCGAAGCCGCACGAATGCAGCGCGCGCACCGTGGTCAGCTTCGTCTGCTCGCAGCGCATGCGGTAGCCGGTGATGACGCCGTCGGCGTCCACTTCCAGCGTGTTGCAGAAGATGGTCGGCCAGCCGAGCTTTTCCATGATAGGCTGGGCAAACTGCTCGAACGTGTCGCTGATGACGATCACCTGGGAAAAGCTGCGCAGCTCGTCGAGGAATTCGCGCGCGCCGGGCACCGGGTCGATGCCGGCGATGACTTCCTGAATTTGCGTCAAGCCCAGGCCGTGCTGGCGCAGAACATCCAGGCGGAAGTTCATCAGCTTGTCGTAATCCGGCTCGTCGCGCGTGGTGCGGCGCAGGTCGGGCACGCCCGCCGCATCCGCGAACGCAACCCAAATCTCCGGGGCGAGCACGCCTTCCAAATCCAAGCACACGACGTTCATTCCCATGGCGCTTCCTTTCACGCGATCTCGCGCGGCCGCATCTTTTCACGCAGCCGCGTTCGTTGCCGGTTTCATGCGCACCAGTTTAAGACAGCCGGGCCGCAAGCCGGGCCACGTTCCGGCCAAAGCCGAAACCCGCCGGGAGACGGCAAACGGCAAGGCGATTCAGGCTGCTGAAAGGAAACGAAAATGCCCCTCGCGGCACTTGGCCGCGAGGGGCATCGTTGATGGGGACTTCGGAAACGCGAGGCTATAGGCCCGCCACTATTCCACGCCCACGATGACGTCGGTGGACTTCACGATGGCCAGCGCCGCATCGCCCTCGGCCAGGCCGAGCTGCTCGATGGCCTCGTTGGTGATGGAGCCCTTGA
>CAVGAF010000093.1:0-6075 GCA_963627055.1 Butyrivibrio sp. CAG:318
TTCTCGCGGATGGACTTGCGAAACGGCGTCGGCTGCTGGAAGACCATGCCGATGGACTTGCGCAGCTCGAAAAGGTTTTCCTTGCGCGTGTTGATGTTGCGGCCGTGGTAGCGCACTTCGCCGCCGATCTTGCACTTGGGAATCTCGCGGTTCATCAAGTTCAAACAGCGCAGGAACGTGGACTTCCCGCAGCCCGATGGCCCGATGAGCGCCGTCACCTGCCCGGCGGCGAAGGCAAGATCGGTCGGATGCAGCGCCTCGTGATCGCCGTAGGCGACGGTCATGGCGCGCGTGGCGATGAGGGCATCACCTGGGTTCAATTCGTTCAATTTCCCACTCATTCGCTCGTCAGCCTCCTTTCCAGGCACTTGCCCACCACGCGGGCCAAAATGTTGAACGCCAGGATGCACACCATCAACACGGCAGCGGTGCCGTTGGAAATGGCATCAAGATCGGGCACGACGCCCTCCGAGTTGATCTTCCAAATGTGCACGGCCAGCGTTTCCGCAGGTCGGAACACATTCCATGGGCACGAGGTGCTAGTGAGGTCGAAGTTGGCGAAGTCGAGCACCGGCGCCGACTGCCCCGCCGTGAAGATCAGCGCCGCCGCCTCGCCGAACACGCGGCCGGCCGAGAGCACCACGCCGGTGACGATGGCGGGCATGGCGGCGGGCAGCAGCACGTGGATGGTGGTTTCCCAACGCGTGAGCCCCATGGCAAGCCCGGCGTCGCGCTGAGAGCGCGGCACGTCCTCAAGCGCCTGCTGGATCACGCGCACCAGGATGGGGATGTTGAACATCGTGAGCGCCACCGCACCGGCGATGATGGAGAAGCCCCAACCCATGTACAGCACGAAGAATAGAAAGCCGAACAGGCCGACCACGATGGAGGGCAGGCTGGAAAGCGTCTCGATCGCCGTCTTCGCCACCGCCGTCGCCGCGTTGTCAGGAGCGTACTGCGACAGGAAGATGGCCGCGCCCAGCGATAGCGGCACGCTGATGAGCAGGGTCAATACCAGCAGATAGAAGCTGTTGAACAGCTCCGGCCCAATGCCGCCTCCCTCCTTGAACTGCTGCGGCTTGCCGGTAAGGAAGTTCACGTCGAAAAGCTTCGGCGCGCCCGCCGCCAGGATGTAGATCACGATAGCGGCCAGCACCACGAGCACGAAGCCGACGATGGCGGTCAGAATGCCCGTAGCTATCCTGTCCTGCCGGTTGATGCGGCGCACGTGCGCCTGCATGTCGAAACTAGCCACGCTTCGTCCCTCCCTTATGCCCGATCAGGTGGATTATCAGGATGAACACGAGCGACATGAGGAGCAGCAGCAGCGCGAGCGACCACAGAACGTCGTTGTACACCGTGCCCATGGCCTCGTTGCCCATGCCCATGGTCAAAACACTCGTGAGCGTCGATGCGGGCGTGAACAGGCTTGTGGGCATCTGGATGGCGTTGCCGATGACCATCTGCACGGCCAGCGCCTCGCCAAACGCGCGCGTCATGCCTAAAATCACCGCCGTCATCAGCGACGGGGCGGCCGAGCGCAAAACCACGTTCCAAATGGTCTGCCAGCGCGTGCACCCCAGCGCATAGCTGCCCTCGCGATATTCGCGCGGCACGGCGGCCAGCGCGTCGATGGACAGGCTCGTGATGGTCGGCAGAATCATGACGGCCAGCACCACCGCGCCGGAGAAAATGCCGAAACCGGTGATGGTCTGCCCCGTCAGCGCCGCCGCATCGCGCACCCATGCGACGATGATGGTCAGGCCGATGAGGCCGTAGACGACCGATGGGATGCCGGTCAAAAGCTCCACGAGCGGCTGAAACACCTTCCGCCCGAAGCGCGGGGCCACTTCCACCACGAAAATGGCGCTGCCGAAAGCGATGGGCAGAGCGAACAACGTGGAGAGCAGCGTGACCGAGAACGACCCCGCGATCATGGGCAGGGCGCCGGCCGTGGGCATGCCGTTAGCGTCCTCCTGATGCGGATTCCACGTGGTTCCCGCAAGGAACGCCCCCAGGTCAACACCGTCGGTGGCGAACGTGGCAATGCCGCGCTGCGCCACCATGGCGACGAGCGTCACGACAAGAAGCGCCACGAGCACGATGCACGCGCCCGTGACGCCCTGTCCGATCCGCTCGACGCGTGCTTTCGCCATCAAGGCCATAAGCGCGCGTCTCCTTTCTTTTGCCGAAGCGGCAAACGACTATTTGGCGGTCACTTTGCCGGACGCGTCCTTCTCGACCTTCATGCCGGACATCGGGATGTAGCCCTGCTGCTCGACCAGGCCGCCCTGCACTTCCTCGCCCATCATGTACTCGATGAAGGCCTTGGTCGCCTCGTCGGGTTCGGCGGCGGTGTACATGTGCTCGTAGGACCAGATCTTCCAGGAGTTGTCCTCGACGTTTATCTCGTCGGGAGATACGCCATCGACCTTCAGCGCCTTGAAACTGCTGTCGTAGTAGGAAAACGCCACGTAGGAGATGGCGCCGGGGGTGGAGGACACCATCTTGGCGGCCGTGCCCGAGGAATCCTGCTCCTGCGGCTTGAAGGAGTCGGGCACCTTGGAATCGCCGAGCACCGCGTCCTCGAAGGTCGCGCGGGTGCCGGAACCGGAAGCGCGGTTGATGACGGTGATGGCCGCATCGGCGCCGCCAACCTCGCTCCAGTTGGTAATCTCGCCCATGAAAATCTTCTTGAGGTTCTCCAGCGAGATGTCGTCAACGGTCACGTCCTTGTTGACGATGGGGCCCATGCCGACGATGCAAACCTTGTTGTCGGCGATTTTGGTCAAGTCCTCGGCGTTTTTGAGTTTCGACTCGGCGAACACGTCGGAATTGCCGATCTGCACGGCGGCCTGGGAGATCTGCGTGACGCCCTGGCCGGAGCCACCGCCCTGCACGGTGATTTGCACGCCCGGGTTCTTTTCCATGAACTGCTCGGCCGCAGCTTCGACGAGCGGCTGCAGCGCGGTGGAGCCGACCGCCGTGATGGTGCCGGACAGCGCCTTGGCCGAAGAGCCGTCGCTGGCGCCGCTCGACGAATTCGAGCTGCCGCAGCCGGCCAGGCCGACGGCAGCCACGCTCAGAGCGGAAACGCCCGCGATGCCCAGAAAGCCGCGGCGGCTGATAAAAGAACCCTTCATGGTTGATGATCTCCCTTCGAGATGCTGTTAGCTTTTTTGCATGCCTTCAAGCTTGCGAAGGGGATGTTACGCGCCGCGGCCTGGCCGGACGGGCGGCAATCGCCGGCCATGACCGAAGCATGACAGGCTTTTACGGACGCTTTACGCGACGCGAGCACGGGGCTTACAGAACGCCAAGCGCGAACGGCGGCGCGGCCGGGGCACCCATCATCAGAGAAGGCGGAGCCGTAACCGGCAAAGACCGACCGTAGCTGGAAGCGCACCGACCGCAACCGGATGCGTTGGCGGCATTTAGGCGAAACGCTATCGGGTTGTTGTAGAATAGCGACCCTACCTGAGGGATATGTCGGCGGGCAACCGAAGCGCCGGCATGCGAAAACGCAAAAGGGGATGCACCGGCAATGAAGCTTTCGGCACGAAACGTCTTAGAGGGAACCGTTATCTCGCTGCACCCGGGAGCGGTCAACGCGGTGGTGTTGCTGGAGCTTCCCGACGGGCAGATCGTCACCTCGTCCATTTCAATGGAGTCGCTGCAGGACCTTCACCTGAGCATCGGCCAGAAAGCGTACGCCGTGGCGAAGGCCTGCGACGTGATGATCGCCGTGGACGAAGAGGATTGCGGCAACTAAGAGCGGGTCAGCGGCGCGACGGCGCGCAGCGCGGCGTCCTTGGCCGCGTTCACGAGCGCGGCGTCTTCCATGTAGAACACCAGCACGCCCTGAAAACCCGCGTCAATCGCTTCTTTAAACCATAGGCGCGGCGGCTGCTCCACGGTGCCGAGCGCGGCGACGGCCGCAAGCGCGGCCTCTTCGATTTTCGTGGCGCGCGCGTTCAAGTCGGCCCCCGGCCCTTCCACGACAAGCGGCACCACCACCTTGCCGGCCGGCGGCAGGAGCGTGAGCGAATTCTTGTTGATGACCGAATTGGGGACCACGACCGTTTCGCCGTCGATGTTGGTGATGGTGGTGTGGCGCCAAATGACGTCCTTCACCACGCCCTTCGAACCGCCGACCGAGATATTGTCGCCGGGCTGCACGATGCGCAGGAGGCTGACCTGCAGGCCGCCGATGAGGTTGGAAATGGTGTCCTGAAAACCCAACGACACGGCGATACCGCCGATGCCGAGCGCGGTTACCGCTGCGGAGACGTCGACGCCGAAGCAGGTTGACAGCATGGCCGACAGGCCGAGGAACCACACCACCACGCGACCGATGTTGATGAAGATCGTCGAGGAGGGCAGGTCGTCGGAGTAGTTGAGCACGCGGCGCAAAAACCGCGTCAGCAGGCGCGTGATCACCGCCGTGACCACCAAGATGACGATCGCGGTGATGGCGACGCCCGCCCCTTCACTTCCCGTGACGGCCGTGACGGCGTCTTCGAACCATTCCATATCCATGCGCGTCCCCTACTCCACCGTTCCGTACACTTGACCCCAGGCATGCCCGCCGATGGCGGAATTCAGCTGATCGCATAGGCGCTGGCGCGTATAGGTGCCCGGCGGCAGCAGCGAGATGATTTCGGCGAGGTCGTCGGGCAGATCGAACGACTCGGCCGTCACCACCACGTCGAGCCTGCGGACGAATTTCGTCGCGGGATCGGCGAAGAGCGCGTCGATGACGCGCTGGAGCAGGCCGAAGTGCTCGCTGCGTTTGGTGTTGGAGCGAAGCTGCTGCGCCATTGAAGCTACTCCGCGCGGGGCGCGACGTCGCGGCCATCGACGGCGACGGCGAGCGCGCCGGCATAGGCCGGGGTTGCAACGCCCGTCGCGCGCAGGAATTGGACGCCGGCGCGGCGCAGGGCAAGCGCGGCATCGACGACGACGTCGGGGCAGTAGTAGGGGTTTTCCGGCGTGGGAGCACCTTGGCGCTGGTTGACCTCGGCGACGGAAAGCTGCGCGAGCACGGGAAGGGGCGTCGCGGCCGCCTGGGTGGCCAGGGCGCACGCGGCCTCTTGGCCGGCCGCAGTGGAAAAGCCCGCGACATCGGCTTCGAACCCGGTCATGACCTCGAGCGCTTCGGTGAACGTGAAATGCCCGCCGGCAAGGGTGCCGTCAGCGGCGACATCGACCGACGCGATGACGGGCCGGCCGCTCACCTGGCGAATGCCCATGAGCGCGCATTTCAGGTCGCTTGGGTTACGAAAGCCGTTCAGGAAGAAGGCGTCGTAGGGCTGGCCGGTGGCCTTAACGGCGCGGGCGGCGCGGGCGTACTGGTCGCGATTCTCGTTCAGCGACGCCTTGCTGGAGGCGTCGAGCGGCAGGCCGCAGGGGCCGACCTCGACGATGGTATGTTGCGGGCGCAGGTCGTTGACGGTGGCGAGCGCGGCGCGGGCGAGCTCTTCCGCGCGGTCGGCCATGCCGCGATGCGCCAGACGCGCGGGCGTGATGCCGGCGGTTTCGGTGATGAGGCAGTGGGCGCCGGCCGTGAGGTTCAGGCGCAGGGCATCGCGCACGACCTCGGGTTCCATGAGCGTGACGTATTCGGTGTCGGCCGCGTCCGTGAAACCCTGGCGGGCAAGCACGGTGGCGACGGGGCTGGACAGGACGAGCATATCGCGGTTGAATCGCAGCTGAATATCGGGCATGAGCGGTTCCTTTCGACGGGCATCATCATACCGCATGCGTGCGCGGGGCCGTCTGGAATGAATGTGAGACATGCCTTTATAGATGAAAAACCCGGAAAGTCCCTAGGTGTTAACCTTTTCGTTACAAACCGAGAGTTGCTTACATAAAACTTGCATGCGCGTCACATAGCGCCTTCAATGTCAACCCGTATCATACGTATCAGCAAGCGAGGTTCCCCTCCTCGATCTTGCATCTGCTTTCCCCTATAAAGCAGAACAATACGGTGCCACTCCTTCCCTAAAAATTTGGCACCGCATCCCCTCCTTAAGGGCCCGGCGAGTTCCCCTCTCCCGGGCCCGCTTCATGTTT
>CAVGAF010000094.1:0-3258 GCA_963627055.1 Butyrivibrio sp. CAG:318
GCCTTGATGACGGCGATCTTGTTGTCGCCGAAGCCCTCGAGCACGACGTCGAAGTCAGACTTCTCCTCGGCGGCAGCAGCGCCAGCAGCCGGAGCGGCAGCGACGGCAACCGGAGCAGCGGCGGACACGCCGAAGGTCTCCTCGATGTCCTTGACCAGCTCAGAAGCCTCGAGCAGGGACATTTCCTTCAGAGCCTCGATGATCTCTTCGCGAGAAACAGCCATGTTAGTTTCCTTTCATAGGGCCGGGGCTTCCTTAGCCCCAACCGAATTCATAAATGCGTTAGGCAGCACAATTTATGCTGCGGGTGAAAGCCTTAAGCGGCCTTCGTGTCGGCAACGGCCTTCGTGACCTGAGCCAGGCCGCGCGGCACGCCGTTGATGCAAGTTGCCAGACCGGTAGCAACGCCGTTGATGGCAGCGGCGATGTGAGCGTAGAGCTCCTCGCGGGAAGGCAGGGAAGCGATGGCCTCCACCTCTGCTGCGCTGACGGCCTTGCCCTCCATCAGACCACCCTTGATCTGCAGGTTCTCGTTGGTCTTCGCGAATTCCTTGACGGCCTTGGCGGCAGCAGCCACGTCGGAGCCGGCGAACACGAATGCGCTGGGACCATGCAGGATGTCGTCGAGCGTCGGCAGTTCGGACTCGGACAGCGCGATGTGCATGACGGTGTTCTTGTACACCTTCATGGTTGCGCCGGACTCGCGAACGGCGTTGCGCAGAGCCTGGACCTCCTTGACGGTAAGGCCGCAAGCGTCCACGACCCACACGGCGCCTGCACCCTCCAGGTCGGACTTGATCTGGTCGAGCATAGATACGTTCTTTGCGTTCGGCATATGTACACCTCCTTCTTCTCATGCATCGGGTTCCGCCCCATGCGGGTGGAGTCGTGCTTGAGAAAAAGTACGACCCCCTGCCGTCCTAAAGACTCAGGGGGTCGTTTAAGCGCGATGCTGAACAACCACCTCGGCGGGCTGCGCTTGCGCGCAATTGAACCTTGCGGTGCCTGCTGTCTTTGGCAGCGGAACTGGTGTGTTACGACGCCTTCTTCGCTTCCTCCGTTTCGGCGGACGTTGCGTCCGTGCTTGCGGCGGCTTGCGACAAAAGCTGTTCCATATTATCAGAAGTTTCGCCGCTGTCAACGATTTTCTGGACCGAATTCGTGGAATCGCCCGGGATGTACGTGAAGGAGATCGCGTCGCCCTCCTTGTACCCCACGATGTCGAGCATGGCCGGCAGCGCGAAGTCGTAGATGGCCTTGGAGTCGGTGAGCGTCACGTAGAAGTGCGAGTTGCCGTCCATGACCGCCTGCGTCATGCTGCGGATGGTGCCGGATGCCTGCTCGGTGGCGCTCGCCTGCCCGCTTGAGCTTAAGGAGCCCGACGTCGCGAGCATGGCCTGGTAGGACTTCTGCGTCTCGGCAACCGTGTCGCCCACGGCCACGTTCTGGTAGTGCTGGATATCCACCATCGCGAATTTCTTCACCGTGCCGGCGTTGTCCTTGAGGGCCATGAAGTACGTCGGCTGCTCGGAGACGTTGATGAGGATGGGGAACGTGGCCTCATAGCGCAGGTTCTGCACCGCGCCCTCGGCCGACTGCATGGCCGATTCCTCGGTGGCGCCGGCCACCGCGTAGTAGTGCGACTCGGCCGTGCGCTGGTTGACCAGCACGAAGCCGATGATTGAGTTGTCCGCCGTGGCCGAGGTGACGCCGGTGTAGACCCACACGTCGTCGTCCTTGGCAATGTAGTTGTAGCCGACGTTGCCGTCGGTGCCGGGCGTGGTCTGCACGACGTTCTTCTGGCCCAGCCAGCTGTTCAGCCAGCCGTCCTGGTACTTGCCCGACCAGTTGTACTGCTCGATGAGCAGCTCGGCCGGATAGGCGCGGTCCACCCACTCGGGCACGTCTTCGATGGACAGGTCCTCGCACTCGCCCGTGGTGGCGTTCACCATGACGACGCGCTCGATGGTGGTGCCGCCGAACAGGCCGATGGTGCGCGTCTGCACCGGGCAGATCCACCAAGGCTGGCCGTCCTCGTCGATTTCAAAGGCCTTCTCGTCGAACATGTAGAAGGGGTACTTCAGCTGCACGTAGCGGTCGATGTTGCGCGCGAGCGGCTCGGACTGCGAGTAGAAGATGGCGTTGTCGCCGAGCTTGACGATCTGCGCGTCCTGCGTGGTCATGTCCACCAGTGCGTAGGCCGGGATGCCCTCGGAGCGGTTCGTCAGCCACTTGAACAGGTCGGCGTAGCCAAGCGGGCTCACGCGCACCGGAGTGCCGTGGTAGTTGATCTGGCTGTAGGTTTCGGCGATTTCGAACTGGCTGACGTATTCGGGGATGTTGCCCATGGCGCGGTTGCCCAGAAGCGATGCCGAGCTGCGGTCGATAATGGGGATTTCCGAGTAGTCCACCTGCTGGATGTCTTCGACGAAGTCCATTTGCTCCGTCTGCAGGACGTTGGCGTACTTGGCCGCGTTGCCCGGGAAGATGGACAGCGACATGAGCGCGCCGATGACGCCGGCGGCAACGATGACGAGGGGCACGTAGGAAGCAATTCTGAACGCCTTGGACTTCGTGCGGTTCGGGTCGACCTTCGAATTGCCCGTCTCATAGGTGCGCGCCTTCGCACGCCACACCAAAAACAGCGGCAGCAGGATGAACACCGAGACGAACATCCAGGTGTCGACGCTGTGGATGTTGATGGGCGGATGGAACCACCAGTAGGCAATGGCTGCGACGACGATCACGAGGATGACGCTTGCGACGATGGCCTTGCGCGACATCTTGCCGAAGGAGTCGCTGAAGGAGAACTGCTCTCCCCCGCCCGAGCCGCCGTCGTGCCCGTGACCGCCGCCGAAGCCGCCGAAGCCCGAAAACGGGCTGCCCGCGAAGGGGTTGCCCGCACCCTGGCCGCCACCCGAGCCCGCGTGGCCGCCCTGGCCGCCGGCGGATCCTTGCCCGCCGAAGCCTCCCATGTCCATGCCCGACTGCTTCAGCGCGTCGAGCAACGATTCGAAACCGGATGTCTGTTTCACGGCATCCCTCTTTCCCTCTGATTCCCTTGCGAATATGCGCACGTACCTGTGCCAATTCTCCCCATCATACACGAAAGCGTCCAGTTTCCAGGAAACGTGAACGCTTTCGTTACTTTGCTATGACGGGTGCCATGGGCGAACGGGCCACCCAAGGCGCCTCGGAAGTTAAGGCTAGTCCAGAAGGGCCGCCCCAAGGCAAGCATCGGCCCGGGTGGGGAGTCCG
>CAVGAF010000094.1:3274-6045 GCA_963627055.1 Butyrivibrio sp. CAG:318
CTTCTTCGGTTCGAGCCTTACAGCCCCAAATCGGCCGCCACTTCAGCGGCGCAGACAAGGGCGTCGGCCATGGCGTTGACCACCAGGCTGCTGCCGTTGCGCGCATCGCCCGCGGCGTACACCGCAGCGCCGGCGGGAGCGTCTTGCGCACGCTCGGCGCGATGCGAGCCGCCGGCCATCACGGGCAGCGGACGGCCCTGCGCGGCCATCGGCACGCCGAAGGCGTCGTAGACGGCGCGCTCGGGACCGGAGAAACCGCAGGCGATAAGCACCAGCTGCGCCTCGATCTCGCGCTCGGACCCCTCGACGGGCACCGGCTTGCCGGCCGACCAGTCGAGCGTGTGCACCTGGATGGCGCGAACGCGCCCCGCCTCGTCGAAGAGCACTTTCTGCGTATCGGCGCCCCACTCGCGCAGGTCGGCGCCCTGCATCGCGGCGGCTTCCTCCTGGCCGTAGTCGGTCTTCTTCACGTTGGGCCACTCCGGCCACAAGTTCGACGCGCTGCGCTGCTCGGGAGATGCCGGGCCGTACTCCAGCTGGCGCACGCACGCGGCTCCCTGGCGGACCGCCGTGCCCATGCAGTCGTTGCCGGTGTCGCCGCCGCCGATGACCACGACCTGCTTGCCCGCGGCGCTGATGGCCGGCTCGCGGCCTTCCAACAGGGCCTTGGTCTGCTCGGTCAGGTAATCGACCGCGTACACCACGTCGCCGGCGGCCACGCCTTCGCTGAAACCTTCCGCCCCGACGCCGCGCGCCGCGCAGGCACCCGCGGCAACCACCACGGCATCGAACTCGTCGGCCAGGCCGGCAGCCACTGCCACATCGGCGGCATCGGTGTTCAGGCGGAATTCCACGCCAAGCTCGACCATCAGATCGACGCGGCGCTGCACCACCGACTTCTCCAGCTTCATGTTGGGAATGCCGTACATCAACAGGCCGCCGGCGCGGTCATGGCGCTCCACGACGGTGACGCGCGCGCCGCGGCGGGCAAGCTCCCACGCGGCCACAAGGCCCGCCGGGCCGGAACCGACCACGGCCACCTTCGGCGCACCCTCGGCTGCCGGCTCGAAACGGCGCGGGCCGCCGTTGGCCCATTCCCAATCGGAAATGGCGCGCTCGTTGTCGTGAATGGTCTCGGGCTCGTCGTTGCGGCCCAAGTTGCAGGCCGCCTCGCACAGTGCCGGGCACACGCGGCTCGTGAACTCCGGCATCGGGCTTGTGAGCGACAAGCGCTTGGCCGCTTCGCCCCACTGCCCGCGATACACCAGGTCATTCCACTCGGGAATGAGGTTGTGCAGCGGGCAGCCCGACGGGCGGGCCTTGCCAAACGACGCGCCGAACTGGCAGAACGCCACGCCGCACGCCATGCAGCGACTCGCCTGCACCTGCGTCTTTGCGGGCGAGAGGTTCACGTGCAGCTCGTTGAAATCCTGCGTGCGCTCGGAAACGGGACGCAGGCTGTGGGCTTGCCGCCCATGCTCCAAAAACGCTCCTGGCTTACCCATGGCCTACTTCCCTTCCGTCATGGCGTCGAATGCGATCTGCAACGCCTCTTCATGCGACTTGCCCTGCGCCTCGGCGGCCGCCACGGCGTCCATCACGCGCTCATAGTCGCGCGGGATCACCTTGACGAAGTGATGCTTCAGCGTGTTGAACTGGTACAGCAGCTTGATGCCGCGCGGCGATGCCGTGCGCTCGGCATGCTCCTCGATAAGCCCATGGATGAGCTCGATCTCGTCAGCCGAAGGCTCGCACAAGCGGACCATCTCGAGGTTGCAGTTGTCGGCGAGCGTGCCGTACTTGTCGTAGACGTAGGCCACGCCGCCGGACATGCCGGCCGCGAAGTTCGGCCCGACCTCGCCTAAGATGAGCGCCACGCCGCCGGTCATGTACTCGCAGCCGTGGTTGCCCACGCCCTCGACGACCACCGTCGCGCCGGAGTTGCGCACGGCGAAGCGCTGGCCGGAAAGGCCGTTCACGAAGCCCTTGCCGCTGGTGGCGCCATAGAAGGCCACGTTGCCGATGACCACGTTCTCGTCGAACTTGTAGGTGGCCGTCTCAGGCGGGCGCACCGTCAGGATGCCGCCGGAGAGGCCCTTGCCGAAGTAGTCGTTGGCGTCGCCGGTGATGTTGAGCGTGACGCCCTTCGGCAAAAACGCGCCGAAGCTCTGGCCGCCCGAACCGTCGCAGTCCACCGTGATGGAGCCCTCGGGCAGGCCCTCGGGATGCTGGCGCGTCACCTGGCTGCCCAGCATCGTGCCCACGCAGCGGTTGACGTTGGCGATGTCGGCGCGGAAGCGGATGGGTTCGAGATGCTCGCGGGCGCTTGCCGTGTACGGGATGAACAGCGTGGCGTCGAGCGCCTTGTCAAGCCCGCAGTCGGCGGCCATCGAAGGCAGGAAGTGCTTGCCCTCGGCGCCGGGGATGGCGCGGCCGAACTCGTTCGTGACGCTGGCCAGCATGTCGGTCAGGTCCATCTCGTTGGCCTTCCAGTTGCCCTCGACGCTCACCTGGCGCAGGCACTCGGGATGGCCGACCATTTCCTCGACGGTGCGGAAGCCCAGGCGCGCCATGATCTCGCGCATCTCCTCGGCCACGTACATCATGAAGTTGACGACGTATTCCGGCTTGCCGTTGAAGCAGCCGCGCAGCTTGCAGTTCTGCGTGGCGATGCCCACCGGGCAGGTGTCCTGCTGGCAGTCGCGCTGCATCATGCAGCCCATGGCCACGAGCGGCATGGTGGCGAAGCCGAACTCCTCGGCGCCGAGCAG
>CAVGAF010000095.1:0-5981 GCA_963627055.1 Butyrivibrio sp. CAG:318
TCCGACAGGGTGCGCCAGCCCAGTTCGGCGCACTTCACGCGGGCGGGCATGTGGCTGATGCTTTCCAGCTGAGCCGCCTCGTCGAGGTCTTCCTTCTCCTCCTCGGTGAGCGCCTCGCCCTTCACCATGCGCATGAACAGGCCGCAAAGGCGGCGCGCCTCCTCGATGGTCTCGCCGGTCACCAGGTCGGCCATCATGTCGGCCGAAGCCTGCGAAACCGCGCAGCCGTGCCCGACGAACGCGGCCTCCTCGATCACGCCGTCCTCGATGCGCAGCTTCAGCACCATCTCGTCGCCGCAGCTGGGGTTGACGCCCTCGTGCTCGTCGGTGGCGTTCTCCAGGTCGTACTTGTAATCCGGGTGCGCGTTGTGCTGCATGAGCGCGGCGGAGTAGATGCTGCTATTCGCCATGGAAAGTCCTCCAAACGTTGCCGAGACCCTCGATCAAGGCGTCGACGTCCTTTTTGTCGTTGTAAAACGCCAGGCTGGCACGGCAGCAGGCGAGGTTTTCCACCCCAAGCCACGTGAGCAGCGGCTGCGCGCAGTGGTGCCCGGCGCGGATGGCCACCTGGCTCATGTCCAGGATGCTGGCCACGTCGTGCGGGTGGATGCCCGTGACGTTGAAGCTGATGACGCCGTGATGGTCGTCGGGGTTGGGGCTGCCGATCACCTGGATGTAGGGCAGCTTCGCCATCTCGCCCATGCAGTAGCGCACCAGCGCCCGCTCGCGCGCGGCGATGACGTCAAGCCCCACCGACTCCACGTAGGCGATGGCCGCGGCGGTGGCGTAGATGCCGGCGGCGTCCTGCGTGCCGGCTTCGAACTTCTCCGGCACGGGCGCCCAGGTGGCGTCCTGCTCGGTGACCGAGTCGATCATCTCGCCGCCGGTCAAAAACGGCGGCATGGCGCAGAGCAGCTCGTCGCGGCCCCACAGCACGCCCATGCCGAACGGGCCGAACAGCTTGTGTGCGGAAAACGCGAAGAAGTCGGCGCCGATGGCCCGCACGTCCACGTGCACGTGCGGAACCGACTGCGCGCCGTCGACCACCAGGTAGCCGCCCTGCGCATGCACGCGGCGCCCCAGCTCCTCCACCGGGTTTTTCACGCCCAGGACGTTGGAGACGTGCACGACCGAGACGATCTTCGTCTTCGGGCCGATTTTCGCGTCCATTTCCTCGGGCTGGATGATGCCGTTCTCGTCGGGGTAGAGGTAGACAAGCTTCGCCCCGGCCGCGCGGCAGGCCTGCTGCCAGGGGATGAGGTTGGAATGGTGCTCCATGATGGTGATGCACACCTCGTCGCCCGGCTCAAGCACGGTCGGCGCGAACGCCTTCGCCACGATGTTGAGCGACTCGGAGGCGTTGCGCGTGAGCACGATGTCGTGCGCGTCGGGCGCCCCGATGAACTTCGCGACGCGCTGGCGGGCGATCTCGATGGCCTCGGTGGCCTCGACCGATAAGCGGTACAGGCCGCGCAGGGCGTTCGCGTTCATTTCCTCGTAGAAGCGCCGCTGGGCGTCGAGCACGGCGGCGGGGCGCTGCGCGGTGGCGGCGCTGTCCAGAAACGCCAGCTCGGGGTGGTTGGCCAGCAGCGGGAAATCGCGCTTGTAGGGGTTTTCCGCGATGTTGGCGGCGCATACGATGTCGTCGGCCGTGGCCGATGCCTGCGCGGCATGGGCGGCGTCGGCCACGGCGCACGCGGTGCGGTCGAGGTTGGCGGCGGGAGTCGTTGCCATGGCTAGTCCTCCACTTCCTGATAGGGGATGCCGCACTTCGCGGCCAGGCGGGCGATGCCGGCGCGGACGGCCGCGTCGGGAATGGCGATGGCGGTCTCCTCCAGCGTCGCCGTGGCGAACAGGCCCTCGGCGGCTTGCTGCGAAAGGCCGCGGCATTGCAGGTAGAACATCTGCTCGGGGGCCACATGCCCGATGGTGGCGCCGTGGTTGCCGGCGACGTCGTCTTCGTCGCACAGGATGACGGGGATGGTCTTGTTCTCGACCTCCTCGTCCACGAGCAGCACGGTTTCGCGCTCGGTGCCTTCCGAGCCCTTGCAGCCGTGCACCAGGTCGATA
Organism: Butyrivibrio sp. CAG:318; assembly: GCA_963627055.1. Taxonomy (GTDB): domain Bacteria; phylum Actinomycetota; class Coriobacteriia; order Coriobacteriales; family Eggerthellaceae; genus Senegalimassilia. The sequence goes on from CAVGAF010000095.1 coordinate 2,071, forward strand.
GTGCCGCGGTAGGTCTTCTTCGAACGCCCCATGAGCGAGCCCGTGGCGTCGATGTTGCACAGCGTCTTGCGGCCGCGGTGGCGCACGACGTAGTTGAAGTCGCGCACGTCGTCGCCGCCGGCCAGGTAGCGGGTGGAAATGTCCACGCGGGCGGTGTCTTCGCGCAGGTCGCAGGCCAGGCCCGTGTAAGACTTCCCGGCGCCCAGCATGCGGTGGCGGACGGTGACGCGCGCACCCTCGGCGGCCACGATGCCCGTGTCGTCGAGCGCGACGTAGCCCTCGTCGAGCGTATGCGCCGACGTGATGTTGACGTGCGAATTCTCACCGGCGAACACGCGCAGCTGCACGCCGACCACACCCGCGCCCGCGGCGGGGGAGTCCAGCGAAACGGTCAGGTCGAGCGTCGCTCCCGCGGCGGCGACCACGTCGATGCGCGCGGTGTTCGCCGCCCCGTCGATGCCCGCGATGCGCACGCAGGCGCTGCCTGCCTGCCCCGCGGCGGCGGCCAGTACGACGCGCTCGGCGCCGGCTTCGGCGGCTTGCGCGGCAAACCACTCGTCGGCCGCGGCGCCCATGCCGCACTCGAAGGCGCCGGCGATGTCGCTTTCGACCTCCTCGCGCACGGCGCGGCGCTCGTAGGTCGAAAGCGCCGGGATGTCCAGGTTCGCGGGGTCGGCGTCGTCCTCGGCGGCCTTCAGGATGGCGCGCGGGTCCGTCTCGCCCTCGCGTGCGGCGTCGAGCTTCGCTTGCGCCGCGGAGATGGCGGTATCGAACGCGTCGGCGGAGCCTGCAAGCTCCGCAGGCGCTTCGACGCTTGCCTGCGACACGGCGGCAAGCCCGTCGGCGATTTCGATATCCACGTAGTTCATGTCAAGGCGATGCCAGGTGGGAGCGGGCATCGCGTTCGCGTTCTTCAAAACGGCGGCGCCCATTATCCGATCGCCCCTTCCATTTCCAGCTTGATGAGGTTGTTCATTTCCACGGCGTATTCCAGCGGAAGCTCCTTGGAAACCGGGTCGGCGAAGCCGTTCACGATCATCGTGCGCGCCTCTTCCTCCGAAATACCGCGGCTCATCAGGTAGAACACCTTGTCGTCGCCAATGCGGCCGATGGTGGCCTCGTGTCCGATGTCCACGTGCTTGCAGCGCACGTCCATGGCCGGGATGGTGTCCGAGCGGCTGTGGTCGTCGAGCATCAGCGACTGGCACGAAACGCTGCAGGCGGAATGCTCGGCCTTCGGCGTTGCCACCACCGAGCTGCGGAACGTGGACACGCCGCCGCCCTTGGAGATGGACTTCGTCTCGATGGACGCCGACGTCTCGGGCGCGGCGAGCACCACCTTGCAGCCGGTGTCGAGGTTCTGCCCCGTGCCGGCGAACGTGATGCCGGTGAAGGTGCAGGTGGAGCGGCGGCCGGCCAGGATGGACATGGGGTAGAGGTAGCCCACGTGGCTGCCGAAGCTGCCGGAGACCCACTCGATCGAGCCGCCCTCGTCGCAGGTGGAGCGCTTGGTGTTGAGGTTGTACATGTTCTTCGACCAGTTCTCGATGGTCGAGTAGCGCAGGTGCGCGCGCTTGCCGACGAACAGCTCAACCGCGCCGGCGTGCAGGTTCGCCACGTTGTACTTCGGCGCGCTGCAGCCTTCGATGAAGTGCAGATCGGCACCGTCCTCCACGATGATGAGCGTGTGCTCGAATTGGCCCGCGCCCTTGGCATTCAGGCGGAAATAGCTTTGCAGCGGGAAGTCGAGCTTGGTGTCCTTTGGCACGTACACGAAGCTCCCGCCCGACCAAACCGCGCCGTGCAGCGCGGCGAACTTGTGGTCGGTGGGCGGGATGAGCGTCATGAACTTCTCGCGGATGAGCGGCTCCCACTTCGGGTCGTGCAGCGCCTCCTCGATGCCGGAATAGACGATGCCCATGCGGCTGGCGGTGTCCTGCATGTTGTGATAGACCAGCTCGGAGTCGTACTGCGCGCCGACGCCGGCCAGGTAGCTGCGCTCGGCCTCGGGGATGCCCAGGCGGTCGAAGGTGTTCTTCACGTCGTCGGGCAGGCTGTCCCAGTCGCTTTTCTGGTCGGCCTTGGGCTTGACGTAGGTGACGATGTTGTCCATGTCGAGCCCGGCGATGGACGGACCCCAGTCGGGCGTCGCCATGGAGTGGTAGATTTCCAGGGACTTCAGACGATGCTCCAGCATCCAGGCCGGCTCGTCCTTCTTCTCGGAAATCTCGCGGACGATTTCAGGCGTGAGCCCCGTTCCCAGGGCCTCGCCGGCGTCGCCGTATGAGAAGTCGTAGAGGCTGCGGTCGATGTCCGCAACCTCGGTTCGCTGCTTTGCCATGAGCGTCCCCTTAGCGCGCGTCGGCGGTTGCGGCGGCGTCGGCAGCGGCGGTTGCGCCCGCGGCGGCTTCGGCGGCCTGCTCGAACTGCTCGAAGCCGTTCTCGTCGATGTTGGCGATCATGGAGGCGTCGCCCTCGGCGGTCATGCGGCCGCGCACCAGCACGTGCACGCGGTCGACGTCGACGTGCTCCAAGATGCGCGTGTTGTGCGTGATGATGACCATGGTGCCGTTGCAGCGGCGGCGGTAGGCGGCCATGCCGCGCGAAACCACCGACAGTGCGTCGACGTCCAGGCCCGAGTCGGTTTCATCGAGGAAGGCCAGCTTCGGCGCCAACAGCAGCAGCTGCAGCATTTCCAGCTTCTTCTTCTCGCCGCCGGAAAAGCCCACGCCCAGCTCGCGGTCCAGGTAGGCCGGGTCCATGTCCAGCTCCTCGGCCAGTTCCTTGACGTGCTTGCGGAACTGCTTGCCCTTCATCTCGCCCACGCCCGGGCGGCCCTGGGAGATGGCGCGCAGGAAGCTGGAAACGGGGACGCCGGGAATCTCGACCGGCGCCTGGAAGCTCAAGAACAGGCCCGCGTGCGAGCGTTTATCGGTGGAGAGGTTTGTGATATCCTGTCCGTCGAACGTGATGGTGCCGCCGGTCACGGTGTATTCCGGGTCGCCCATCACCACGTGGCCCAGCGTCGATTTGCCAGCGCCGTTCGGGCCCATCAGCACGTGGGTCTCTCCCGCGCCGACCGCGAAGTCGACGTCGTGCAGGATGGTTTTCTCGTCCACTGCGGCGGAAAGCCCGCTGACGCGCAGCAACGTATTCTCGTCTGCCATGTTCTTCCCCTTTTCAGATCGTGGCAAAGATTAAGGTCTTGCTTAATCATATCCGTTTGATAGGATTAAGATACCCGGAAGCGAAGAAATGTCAAGCTAAAACGCTACTGCATGGGATACAATTCGCAGCATTCCGGGCTTTCAGGCGTTTTGCCTGCTATTGGGGGAGAATTCGATTATTCGCCCATAAGGATATATAGAACGCGGGGTGTGCGGGGGCTGTAATGCCCGACGCATGTCGCCGCGCCGGCATAAAGGGGGAGCCGTGCTTATTTCTTCGAAGGGCCGTTATGCGCTGCGACTGGCCGTGTGCGTCGCGCAGGCCGGCGCCGACGCGAAGGTGTCGCTGCGCGAGGTTGCCGAGCACGAGGAGCTTTCCCTGAAGTATTTGGAGCAGATCGCCCGGCCCATGGTGGCGGCGGGCCTGCTTTCCGCGGTGCGCGGCAAGGGAGGCGGCTACCGGCTGGCGCGCGACCCGCACGACATCCTGGCCGGCGACGTCCTGCGCGCGGTCGAGGGAACCACCGCGCCGGTGACCTGCGCCGCGCTTGAGGGGCCCGAGCCATGCCATCGCGCGAGCGTGTGCACCACCGTGCGCTTTTGGGCCGGGCTCGACGAGGTGATCGAGCGCTACGTGGACGGCGTGACGGTCGCCGACCTGGCCGAAGCCCCGCAGCCGCACATCGCGATAGCCGATCAAGCGCAGTAAGGCAACCCGGTCGATTCTCCGGCTGAGCCGGAGAG
>CAVGAF010000096.1:0-5861 GCA_963627055.1 Butyrivibrio sp. CAG:318
CCCGTTGCGGAAAAGTACAGAATCACGGAAGCCCCTTTGTGCGTTTGCAGTGAAAACTGCTCGAATTCGAGTCGATCTACTATACCACTGCGCTGCATGGCCTTGCGGCACATGTAGGGTGTGAACGGTAACGGTAGCAGGCGGGGAGCCGGATACCGGGCGCAAAATGCAACTCCGTTTGCGTTTGCGAAACTTTATTGCGCTGCTTTCCTTTGCCGACGCACTGCTGCGACGCGCCATGCCGAAAACGTTGCGAGGCTGAGTACGCATAGGACGAGACCGGCTGCGAGACCGGGGGTTTCGTAACGCAGCTCCACCGCATGTTCGCCGGCGCCGGCATCGATGGCGATCAGGCCGTTCACGTCTTCTATCTCGGCTTCCCGCCCGTCAACGTATGCCTTCCAACCTTGCGTGGCGGGAATGGTCAGCAGCAACTTCGTCGAGCCGTTGGAGGAGAACGTACCCGTAATATGCCCGTCTTCCAGCACATCGGGCTCGAAGGCACCCTGCCGCATTTCGGTCAGCAGCGTCTCTGCCCGTGCGAGGTCAAGCGTACGCGCCTCAAGTGCAACCGGCGTCGCGTCGAAAGCGGCATCGCCGGCGGCGCCTTCGACGGAAAGCGTCACCGTCACGCACTGGCCTGCCTCGCACTCCCCCAGGTACATGATGTTCGTGTCGCTTTCGTAGCTGCGCGTCGTCTGCAGCAATTCCCCGTCGCAGGATACCTCGGCGCCCGCCGGCGCGCTCGCCACCCACAAATACAGCGGGCCGCTAGCGGCGGCGGTGACGGCGAAGCTGCGAAAAGCGCCGGAGTGGGACTCGTCGGCAGCAATCCCGTGCGCAGTCTCATCCGCCTCATCGCCCTGCGCCGCACCTGCCTCGGCCCCTTGCGCAGCCGCGTCCGTTTCCACCGCGCCAACCTGCGCAGACGCATACAGCCCGTCGCAGTCCTTCCCCGAAAGCAGCGCGGCGAGGAGCTCCTGGTTGTCGAAGGGATCGCTTGTCCAGGCAACGCTCGCGGCCGTTTGCGGAATTGCATACCCGAAACCGAGCGCGGACGGATTGCGGTACAGCGCGGCGTCCACGCCGCCGTCGCCGTCAGCCAGCCACACGTCCGAAACCTTTTCGCAGCCCGCCGGCGCGTCGTCGTCAACCACCCACTCCACGCCCAAAAGCGAATCGCTCAGAAACACGGGCGCGTGATACGTAGTGATGCCGCGCGAGCCCGGCAGCAAGCAATACCCCAGGTTGCCAAGCAGTTCCTTCATCGCGCCGTCGCCCGCCGAGCTGTAATGCGACAGGCTGGAATCGCCCAGGGCCAGGTACTCGCCGGTGGTCATCATGTCGGAAAGCTTGTCCACGGCCGACTCCGCCGGGGCGGTGCGCATCGCCCGCACGCTCGACGAGGCGGCGTTCTCCATGCGGACAATCCCCAGCTCGGAAGTCTCTTCAGCCTGCTCATGCGCCTGCGAGAGGGACGCCATGTAGTCATGGTATTGCGAAACGGAACTCGACGCATAGCCGTTCAAATCGGTGGTCGAAAGCCCATGGGTCGCCAGACGCCCGCATCCGACGGCGAGCGCCGCCGCCAACACGACGGTCCCCGCGAGGCGAAGCTGGGCAGGCGCCCTCCGCAGCGCTTCGACAGCCCAAGCTGCGCAGACGCACAGCACCAGCAAAAACAGGAAGTAGTAGCGCGGGTTGTAGGAATCGGCGCGAACAAAACCCGTCCACGCCATGTCGAGCGGCTTGAACAGAAACGACGCGACGAACAGGACAATCACGCCGGCAAGCACCGCTTTCGCGCGCGCAGGAACGCCCGGTACCAGGAAAAACGCCACAGCAAGCACCAGCAGCGCCCAGGGGACGGCAACGGCGTTCGTCGCGCCGGCGAAGCTCGCGGACGAATCCACCAGCGCCTGCAGCAATGCCAGCGGGCTGAGCAAGCCGACGCCCTCGGACAGCGTTGCGAAGAAGCCCGAATCCGACCCGATGCCGGCGGCGGTAATTTGCTCGATGGCCACCGGCAGCAGCACCGCGCAGCCGGCGCCGACCGCCAGGGCCATGGTGGCGCAAAACCGCGCAAACACCCGCCCGGCCGAAGGCAGGCGCAAATCGCTCGCTGCAGCACGTTCGCCCGTACCTGCACGTCCGTCCGCGCCCGCAGCCACGCCCAGCCGCTTCCCGCCGGCGCCCACGCGGCGCAACGCCAGCTCCACGAAGAACCACACAACCGCGAACAGGCAGGTCATGTACCCGATATACCAATTGCAGACGATGCTCGCCGCGCACGACCAGAACAGCACCGCCGGCCCGGCTCCGCGCACCACGCGAAAGACGCCCCAGGCGACAAGCGGCGCCAAAGCCATGCCGTCAAGCCACATGATGTTCAGCCCGTCGGTAAAGCTGTAGGCGGAAAGCGCATAAGCACACCCGATGAGCGACAGGGCAACGCTTTCCCGTCCAAAGCGCTTCATAAGGAAGAAACCGCAGGTAAACGATGCAGCCACCAGCTTCAGCACCGCGAGCAGGCTGAACAGCCTGGGGGAGTCGGCGGGGTTGAAAAAGGCCGACAGCAGCGCCAGCGGGCTGGAAAGGTAATACGCGAACAGGCCGAACGTCGCGCCGCCGAGGCCTTTCGACAGCGAATAGCACACGCTGCCGCCCCCGGTAAGCACGTTATGATACCACCCGTAGAAACCGACGTACTGAATGGCGCCGTCGCGCGCGACGAACGCATGGTCTCCGAAGGGATAGATCCCGCACGCCGCCATGGACGCGAGCAACACAACCAGCGTCAGCGCCGGCCCCGCGGCATACGTGAGCACACGGCGCGCGCCCGACCGCGCACGCGCCCGGCGTCCCTCTTGGCAAGGGGCCTCGTTGCGGCCGGCAACCGCGTCGGCTGCCGCGGCCGCGTCGGCCAAACCGTTTTCCATTCTCGTTTTGTTCATACCTCGACTATACGCAAGCTAAGCACTCCTGCGCCCGCGCGCCCTCGGCAGTCACGGATTCGCCAGAAAGCTCGGCCGGAATCGCCCCCGAGTCGAACCCGCAGCCGCCCCGCGTGTCCGCTGCGCCCTCATCCCGCGAATCCGCTGCCCCAAGCGCCAACCCGCTCGCCGCCTCGTCCGCCTGCCGGCACAACGCGAACTCCACGACCGTCGAAATCAGCGAGCGCATATCGATCGGCTTCGCGATATGCGCGTTCATGCCGCTCTCAAGCGCCCGCTGCACGTCCTCGGCGAACGCGTTCGCCGTCATCGCGATAATGGGCACCTCATACGCGTCGGGGCGCGAAAGCTCACGAATGCGCTTCGTCGCGCCGTACCCATTGAGCACCGGCATCATGACGTCCATGAGGATGACATCGAACTCGCCCGGCGCGGAATCCTCGAACGCACTGACCGCCTCGGCTCCGTTAATAGCCGAAGTTACCCGCGCCCCGCGGTCCCTCAGCACCGTTTCGGCGATTTCTCGATTCAGCTCGTTATCCTCGACTAAAAGCACATGCACGCCATCGAGCGTCTCGGCCGCACTGGCCTGCGGCAATCGACGAACAACCGTCTCGTCGGCCACATCAAAGGGAATGGTGATGACAAAACGCGTCCCGCGCCCCAGCTCGCTCGCAACCTCCAGCGTGCCGCCCATCTGTTCCACGAGCGACTTCGCAATGGGCATCCCCAGGCCGGTTCCGTGATACACGCTGCGGGCATCGACCTTCTCCTGGCTGAACGGCTCGAAGATATGCTCCAGAAATTCCGGGGCCATCCCAATGCCGGTGTCGGTGACGGTCCAGCGATAACAGGCCTTGTCGCGGGAGTAAGCATCGGAAAGATCTTCCATTTCAACCTGCACCGAGCCGTGCTCTTTGTTGTACTTCGTGCTGTTGCCCAAGATGTTCGTGAACACACGACGCAGATGCAGCGGGCTAGCGTAGACGCAACGGCGCGAAAACGCCTCGGGGCCTATATTCGAGCGATAGTCGATATGGGCGTCGGCCGCCTGCATGCGAGCCAAAACGGAGATGTCGCTCATCAAATCGTACAAATCGATCGGCTCATGGGAGACCACAAGGCTGCCATCTTCGATTTTACTCATGTCAAGAACATCGTTGACCAGGGACAATAGATGATTTGCCGCCACTTTCGACTTCTTGCGGTTTTCCTCAAGAAGCGCAACGTCACTGGCATGCTGCTCGTCGATTTGCAGAAGGCCGATGATGCCGTTTAAGGGAGTGCGGATGTCGTGGCTCATGCACGCGAGAAACGCCGACTTCGCGCGGCTTGCCGCACGCGCCCCGTCAAGGGCTTCCTCCAGGCGCGAGCGCTGCTCGGCCTCGGCGGCCACGGCGTCGTCGATATCCAGGATGCCGAGGGCCACCAGCCCCGACTCCTCGTTGCGAAACAGCCTAAACTGGTTGTATCGAACCGCTCCCGCCTCGGCGATGCGGAAGCTACCCGTGTATTCCTCGTTGCGAGAGAGCTGTTCGACTACCCGGGAAAGCGCCGTTGCCTCTAAAAATGCAGGCCGATCCTCTTCTACCACCAGCGCTTCGGCGAAATGGCGCATCATGAGGTCATAGGAGTGGAAGTCGTCGTCAAGGCATTCGCTCGGAAAGTCGCTCCCCTTGATCACCGCGGCGGTGGCTTCGTGCGTATTGATCGCCAACACAACCCGATAGGACCTGCTCAGACTCTGCACAATGCTGGCCTGCGTATCGTACGAGGTCACCGATTTCGTCACGTCGCGGGCATACAGCACCGCCTCCAAGTGTGCCGAGCGCGGGTTCATGATCAGGCGAACCTTGTACTTGCAGATGCGCGCAATGCCGTCGGCACACGCCACGCGCGCCTTGCACACCCCCTCTATGTCGCCTTCCCGATATATCCGTGCAAGCTCGTCGCGGGAAAAGACGCGCCGAAAAGACTCCCTCTCTGCTTTCAAGGGAATGTAGCTGGAAATCGCCTCGACAATCTCATTGACCGAAAGCCATCCTTCCGCATTCGCGCCGATCGGGATATGGGACGTGCCGCCAAAGGAAAGCAAGCAGTCGTCTTCCAGGTCGAAATGGTAATACGAAATGCCCGCGGAAGCCTTCACCAGCAGCGCCTGCAGCTGGCTCTCGTAAATTTGAGAGGTGGAAATGTCGTCATCCTCGCAGGCGGCCGACACGATGATGTTCTCGAACCGTTCGGCCTGCCCGTCGCGCACGAGTACGATGCGATAGTAATGATTGCCGTTGAAGTTCACGCGGCAGTGCACCACGTAGCGCTGGTCCGTCGCAAGGCGCTCGCATGCGTAGCTCAGATCAAGTTCGGCAAGCACGCGGGCGCGATCTTGCGGATGCACCAGGGCGTTCCCGAAACACTTGACCGCGTCCGCCCATTTCGGCGACGCGTCGAGCCCCGACTCCTGCCAATAGGCGGATCGGTACACCGACATATCCCCCGTCCGGACGTTGACGTTGTAGATGGCGACGAAACCTTCGGCGAGCACATTGATGGCTCCCATCAGGCGCAGGTCGTTGTCAGACGAATACGGGCTCATATACGGCGTACCTTCCCAGACGCGAGCATGAATTCCGCAGCGAAACAAAGGGCCGTGAGGACGAGAATCTGGCAGCACCGTTTCAATGCTGCCATAGTATACCTCATTTGGGAATAATCACTAAGCGGGCCTACGCGAAAAAGGCCCCCCTGCGTGGTAGACGCCGGACAGGCGCCCTCGCGTTGACGGCACGAAAACCAGACGCAAAAAAGGAGCGACCCCAACGGAGTCGCCCCTCTCAACGTTCGCCTTTTGGGCAAATTAGTGGCGGAAATGGCGATACCCGGTGAACACCATGGCAATGCCGTGCT
>CAVGAF010000097.1:0-5697 GCA_963627055.1 Butyrivibrio sp. CAG:318
GGAGGAATGGCCGAGTGGTTGAAGGCGGCAGTCTTGAAAACTGTTGAGCCGCAAGGTTCCGTGGGTTCGAATCCTACTTCCTCCGCCAGCAAACACACGCCCGGCTTCGGGCGTTTTCTTTTTTTTTGGCAAACTCACTCCAATATGAAACGAGCCGAGGGCATCCTCAGCTCGTTTCATGATTCTGTTAGTTGCTCGAACACGCCTCGACCAACAATTAGCGCTCCTCCATCGGCAAATACTCACGTTTTTCGCTATAGATAGACTTGTAGGCAGGCCTAATGATGCGCTTGCCTGAAGCAATCTCTTCGAAGCGATGAGCAGCCCAGCCCGAAATACGGCCACAGGCAAACAGGGGAGTGAACAGGTCCTCGGGAATGCCCAGCATCGAGTACACGAACCCGGAATACATATCCACGTTCGCGCACATGTCCTTCTTCGTGCCCTTCTCGCGAAGAATCACCTCGGGAGCAAGGCGTTCTATGGCCTTCAGCAAGTTAAGCTCAGCCTCGAATTCGGTACCGGCAGCCAGCTTCTCGGCGAACTGCTTGCAGATGACCGCACGCGGGTCGGAAAGCGTGTAGACCGCATGCCCCATGCCGTACACCAAACCGGTGCGATCATAAGCTTGCTTGTTCACAATTTTCGCCAAGTAATCGGCGATCTCGTCGTCGTTGTCCCAGTGCTTGACGTTTTCCTTGATTTCCTTCTGCATCGCCAGCACCTGATGGTTCGCGCCGCCGTGCTTTCGGCCCTTCAGCGAGCTCACGGCCGCCGCATACACAGAATAAGGGTCGGTGTCGGCAGAAGTTAGCACATGGGTTGTGAACGAGGAATTGTTACCGCCGCCATGCTCGGCATGCAAGCACAACATAATATCGAGCATGCGCGCCTCTTCGGGCGTGAACTGACGGTCAGGACGCAACATCGAAAGGATGGTCTCCGCCGTCGACTGCCCAGGGATGAATCGATGCATGATCATTGATTCATTGTTGTAGCGTGAACGGATGGCATAGTACGTCAGTACCGTGATGCGCGGAAGGCGGGAAATCATCGAAATCGCGGTGTTTATCTCATGCCCGATCGAGCGGTCCTCGGCATCGGCATCGTAGGCATACAGCAGCAGGATAGTGCGCGCAATCACATTCATGATGTCGGGCGGAGTGTCACGCATAATCATCGAAGCCGTGAATCCGTCCGGAAGCTCTCGCTGCGCGTCTATGGCCGCGATGTAGCCGTCAAGTTGCTTCTGCGTCGGAAGCTCGCCCATGAGAAGCAGGTACGAAACCTCTTCGTAGTTGAAACGCTTGTCCGCAGCGTCGACGCCGAGCAGGTCGTATAGATCATAACCGCGCAGGCGCAGCTCGCCCTTATCCGCTTTCTTTTCCCCATCCGACATAACATAGCCGTGAACGTTCGAAATACCGGTCAATCCCGCCAGCACGCCGGTGCCGTCAGCGTTACGCAGCCCGCGCTTCACGTCGTATTGCTTATATTTGGACGCATCGATAGCGTTCACTTTCCTGAAGTTCTCATACAGGTCGATCTTCTCGGAGTCCATAACGCTTCCTTTCTAAACAATTGCCAACGGTCAATCACAGTTCGAAAACAAACGATGCCCGCGCAAGGCGGGCATCGGTAGATTGTCATGCAAACAGCATGCTATTTCGTGGCGCCAATCCGGCAGATGGTCGTGCCGCAATCGGGGCACTTGCCCTTCGTGATCGGCTTGCCATTCTTCGTGAGGCCCTCGACCGGATCCTTCATGATCTTCTTGGCCTTGCACTTCACGCAGTATGCCTCAATTGCCATGGTTAAAACCTCTTTCATTGCTAATAGGAAGCGCATGGTTGCCATGCTTGGCAGCCATGCGCCCTTCGTTCAGTAGCGTCTTGCCATTATAGGCTAATTCCCATGTCAGACGGTTACATGCCTATTTCGGCCGCTAGATATTCTTCAACAACTCCATAAGGAATCGAAGGTTGCTTTCCAGCTTTCCATCTTCGATATTCTCGGCAACATCGTCCTGCTGACCCAAATATGCAGGTTTGTCGTCCTTCATTCCGACCAGGTGCATCGCCTGCAGGCCGTGCTTCGTCGCATACGAGGCCGCGCTCTCCTCCCACAGAATGGATGCGTTGCCCAACTTCACACCACTGGCTTGCGAAGCCTTGCGCATATAGCGTTTCATGCGGGAAGATGTGCGCGAGGGTTTGAGCGTGCCCTCATGCTCGATGATGCTCAGCTCGCCGGCGCCGAGAGCGTCGACCTCGACGATGAATGCGCCGCGCAGCTCGCTCGCATGAGCCTCGACGAAGGCCCTCATGCCGGCATTCTGCACCAAGTCGGAGCCCAAAGCGACAAACCAAACTTCGGTCTTGATATCCGGGTTGCGGAACTGATAAATCTGATTCAGTTCGTCATCAACGTCTTGAGAAACGGTCGCCGCGGCCGCTTCCGCCGCCTCTTCCGAAATCGCCTCGGAATCGAGATTGCTCTGTTCCATACGGCGCGTGGAAAATGCGCCGCCATACCACTGACGGTTAGGTTGGGCGTTGGCGCCATCCTGCGTCATGGCTTGTCCCGCGCCCGCCGAATTAGCCTGCGTGGCGCCCTGAGGGGCCGCAAGCGTTGCAGCATCTATAGACGAGGCGTCATAAGGAGCGAACGCCTGCGTGGCGCCGTCAACGGCCTCAGGCTGCCCATACGCCGCATCGCCGGCGCGGTAGTCGTCCTCGGCAGGGTAATCGGAGTCGGCATAGCCATCCTCGACGTAGTTCCCGTTCTGGAAGCTCTCCCAGCCGCCACGCGCCTTGCCAACGGCGCGAGCCTCGAACTGGTCGTCGACGTCAAGCCACTCCTGCGGCGTGTCCTCCTCGACATCGTCCGCATGGCGGAACCTGTCGAGGAAACGACGGAAACGAGACTTGGGCATTTCCACATAGCCAGGCCCGGCAAATGCGCCGGACTCCGTGAAATTCTCGTCGTAATCGGAATCGTCCGCGTCGTCCACATATAGATCTTCGGGATCGACCTCGGGAGACATCTCCTTCACCAAATCCTCCGTCACGGGAGCGAACGCGCCCGTCGCACCCGGCGTGCCGGCAAAAGCTATGGGGCCGGAAACCGACGGATTCTCAACGCTGTCGGCAGCCTTGATCGCACCGGAAAGGGAGGGCAGGGAAGCAAGCAGATTCGTTTTGGCGCTCTGCGCGCCGGCCTTGCCGGCCTCGTCATCCGACTCGGACTCGATGTCGGACGACCCGATGGTGGGAAGCATATTCAAAAGGCTCTTTGCAGCGGTTTTCCCGGCCGATTCCACGTCGGCCAGCGGCGCGCGCTGTTTGGAAAGACCAGCAACGGGAGCCGGTTTGGCAGCGGCGACGCCGATTTCGGGAAGCGTGACCGGGCTTAAGGAAGCGGCTGCGGGCAGCGGGGGAGCCGTGACAGCCGGCATCTCCTGGGCAGCACGGTCCGCCTGCACCGCGGGAGCAAGCGCGAACGGGTCGGCCTGAGCCGGCACAGTCTCATGAGACTGCTGGGGCAGCGTCTCCAAGCCCGTTGCTTCAACAACCCCGTTGGACGCGATTCCCGCATCGGTAACGTTCACTCGGTTAGACGAACGCTCGGTATCGGTCTGCTTCGCAAGAGCCTCTTCCTGGACCTTGCGGGGATTCAAGAACGAGGGCATGGGGACGTCGCCCATTGGGGGAACCTCGCCCAAGTCGAGCTTCGCAACGTCGATCGGCGAGCTGGCGACGGTGGCGAAGGGGTCTGCAAACTGCTCGGGGATGTTTCCAACAGCCGGGGAAACCTGAGCCTGCGCGGGGGCGGGCACGGTAGTGGAGGGCGCGGGGGCTGCGGAAGGCTCGGTTGCGGAAGGCGCGCCAGCTTCAGGCAAAGCGGCTTCAGGCACGGCGGCCTGTGCGGGTTCCATATCGTTTTCAGCCGGCTTGGCGGCAGTTTGCACCTGAACGGCCCGCATGGGGTCGACAACCGCTTGGACTCCAGTGCCCCAACCAGTCTTGGCGCGCGTCTCCTCTTCCGAGAAGGTCTGCGCGGACTCGTTTTGCGAGACGGGGGCTCCCTCTTGAGTCACGCCGGCAGGACCGTCCTGCTGAACCGGCTTGATGGTCGCCCACTGAGGCGCCTTCACCTCATGAATGACCTCGCGATCGGCATCCACCGTCTGCTCCAGCTCATTTTCGACGATGTTGTTCGCCTGCGCGAAATGTCCCGCACTTTCCTCGACGGCGGCGTCAAGCGCCGAAGCGTAGCGGGACCGCTGCACCGGCTTTTCCTCAGCGGCGTTCTTCTTGGCCTTCGCCTGCGCTTTCACAAACCACGCGGGCACGCTCGGGGCAGGAGCCGCAGGTTCGGCGCTATCGACCACCGGCTCATAAGAGGGCTCGGGCTGAGAAGCGGCGGCAAAAGCGGCAGGTTCGGCGGCCTCAACTGCAATTTCCTGATTTCCTGCGTATCCTGCCTCGGAATACACCGCTGCCTCATCGGAGTACTGGGCATCGGCACGCATCTGCTCAATCGCCATTTGCTCGACTTCGCGGGAACGCATCTCCTGTTCCTGAGCTGCGCGGTTCTGAGCCTCAAGCCTTTCGAGGTTGCGCTCGACATCCTCGGCGCTCATGCCGCTGACCGGCTTGCCGGACAAAGCCGCGATGGCGGCTTTCGCGGTTGCCAAGTCACCAGAGGAGTCGCGTGAGACGTCCGATACGCCCGAGTACACGAACTCAGCGCCCTCGGGAATTAGATCGTTCTCCCACGCAGCCGCTTCCCCATGCATAATCGCATCTTCACGCTCGGCAAGCTCGGCTTCGCTCACACGCCCCGCACCCACGCGGCGCGCGAGCTCGAGCACGGCGGCGACGCCGGATGCGTTGTTGTTGGCGCCCTCGTTGTACGGGGCAGTCCTATGCAACGCGCCAATAATGCAAGGCACCGCTGCCAAAAGCAGTGCAACCACCGTCAATATACTGAAGAGAACCGGAAAGAAACCCTCGGCGTTGCGCAGAGCGACGCAACGGATCAGCAGCAGAACCGGAAGAGCTGCCGTTGCGGCAATCGAAGCCTTGATGATCAGCGGGAGCATCTGGGGCAGCGGCCCTTGCAGCTCCTGCCGAACCTTGCCGCTGTCGTAACGGGCGACGATGATCACTTTTCGGCGGCGCGAAGCGGAGCCTTCTCCCGAAGTGCCGGGGTCATATTTCGCCACCACGTTCTGGCTTACGCCCCTACCCATAACCTTCGACAAAATCGGCTTATCTAGCTCCTCGCAAATAAGCAAAACAGCGGCAGCCAAGGAGACGAGCACGCCAACGATTCCCAGCACCGGAACGATTAACGACAAAAGGGCGAACAGCGCCGCCGCGCCGCCGCAGATCATACGGGGCAGATCCGGGTCTCCCACTCCGTTGAAGTCCTCAATCGCCGCAGGAAGCCCCGCATCTTTTTGGAACTGCTCGGTAATATAGAGCGCCGCTTGCTGCTCTTCCTCGGTGCCCGCAGGGCGAGGTCCGACTTCCTGCGACAAGTACGCAATATGTTCTTTCATATCCGGCATACGGTTGCCTTTCACTCCTGTGCCCTATAAAGGCATATTTGGAATTGAAGTATACGCTATTTGTTCTCGGCGCCCAAAAACTCCCGTATAGCGGCATCACACGTGCCTGCCTGCGATCT
>CAVGAF010000098.1:0-5673 GCA_963627055.1 Butyrivibrio sp. CAG:318
GGCCGTCCCAGGGCTCCATGAGCATGGACTGGTAGGCGTCGTAGGCGCGGCGCTTGTCGGAGATGCGGTCGTTGTTGTCCCACGGCTCGGGAATCATCATGGTCACGGCGCGGTCGAGCGGGCGGCCGTTCATCGTGAGGAATTCCAGCACGTTGTCAAGAATCGCGGAGTCGGAACCCTCGCGGTTGATGATCGGCAGGATCTGCTTGAGGTCCTCGCCGAGCACCGGGCTGTAGAGCTTCGGCTCGCGGGCGCGCGTCCAGGAAATGTTGCCGCGCAGCGTGTTGATCTCGCCGTTGTGGATGATGTAGCGGTTCGGGTGCGCGCGCTCCCAGCTGGGCGTGGTGTTCGTCGAATAGCGCGAATGCACGAGCGCCAGGCTGGTTTCGACGGCCGCGTCGTTCAGGTCGGTGAAGAAGCGGCGCATCTGCGTGGCGACGAGCATGCCCTTGTACACGATGGTGCGGCTAGACATGGAGCACACGTAGAAGATCTTGTTGGCCAGCGCCGGGTTCGCGTCGGCGGCGCGCTCGATGGTGCGGCGGCACACGTAGAGCTTGCGCTCGAAGTCCTGGCCGGCGGCAACGTCGTCGGGGCGGCGCACGAACGCCTGCAGGATGGTGGGCATGCATGCGATGGCGGTGGAGCCCAGGTCATGCGGATCGACCGGCACCTCGCGCCAGAACATCAGCGGCACGCCGCATTTCGCGCAGCCTTCCTCGAAGGTGCGCTTCGCGTCGCGCACGCCGGTCTCGTCGTCGTGCGGGAAGAAGAGCATGGCCACGCCGTAATCGCCCTCGTCGGGCAAAAGCTGGCCTTCCTTCTGCGCTTCCTTGCGGAAGAAACGGTGCGGGATCTGGAACAGCACGCCGGCGCCGTCGCCGGTGTTGCGCTCCAGGCCCGTGCCGCCGCGGTGCTCCAGGTTCACGAGCACGGAAAGCGCGTCGTCGAGCATGGCGTGGCTGCGCTGGCCTTTGAGGTGCGCTAGGGCGCCGATGCCGCAGGCGTCGTGCTCGTAGGAAGATCTATATAATCCGCGCGCAGCGGCTGCGGGCGCGACAGGTGCGGCAGAAGCCGCAACCGTGCCGTCCGTGGCAGCGTTTGCGCAGGTCATCTGATGATGTTCCATGATTCGTCCTTCGTCTTGGCCGACTGCCGGCAAATAGGTATGGCAATCTGAGATAGTAGTTTAGCGGGCGGGGCGGCGGAGAAGGTTTTTCGTAACATGCGCTTGATAGCCATGTAACACGTTGGAAATCATTGTGGCGAGGATGCGCGGCGAACGGTCGGGTGCACGGGCGCACCGGGGCCGGACGTTATCGGTAAACGGCCTTTACCAGGTACTCTATGTTGCCTTCGGTGCCGGTTATGGAGCTTTCCACCACGCCGGCAACTTCGAACCCCGCCGCCTCGAGCGCATCGCGGACCTCCTGCACGGTGCGCTCGCGCACGCCGGCGTCGCGCACGATGCCGTGGTCGGTTTCGTCGTGATGGCTTTCGAACTGGGGCTTTATCAGGCCGATGAACACGGTGCCCGCCTGCGCGAAGCGCGCGAAAACGGGCGCGAGCGATGCCAGGCCGATGAAGCTCAAATCGGCCACCAGCACGTCGAAGGGCGCCCCGAGCGCGGCCGGGTCGGCCAGCTTGATATTGGTGCGCTCGAACACCGCCACGCGCGCGTCTTGGCGCAGCTTCCAGGCGAGCTGCCCGTAGTTCACGTCCACGCAGGCGACGCTCCCCGCGCCCGCCTGCAACAGGCAATCGGTGAAACCGCCCGTCGAACTGCCTATATCCAGGCAACGCAAGCCTGTCACGTCCTGCGAAAACGCGTCGAGCGCGCCCTGCAGCTTATGCCCGCCGCGCGACACGAACCGCTTGCGGCCGCGCACCACGATATCGGCGTCCGGCGCCACCTTCACAGCCGCGCTCGTGACGTACACATCGTCGACCTTCACCTCGTGCGCCAGCACGGCGCGCAGCACCGATCCGGCGTCGGGGAACGTCCCCTGCTCCACCAGCAGCTCGTCGAGGCGTATTTTCTTCGGCTTCTTCATGCGCCCCATTGTAACGAAAGGGACGCGGCCGAGGCCTGCGTCCCTTTCAATTCCCATATGAGTCGGCGGCAGCGGTTCTGCGGATGGCGCTTCTGGGAAGCGACTTGGCTCCGCTGGCCTGCTTCCGTACCGGGCGAGCCGGCCAGCGCGTGGGGCAGGCGCGCGAACCGCCTCTTCGCGCGCCTAAGCCCCGGCCGCCCCCCCTGCCTACGCGCGGGCGGTGGGCTGGTAATTCGTGGTCATGGCCGCCATCTCGGCGCGGGTGATGGGTCCGCGGGGGTTCAGCAAATCCCCGTTACCCATGATGCCGTTCTCAACCGCCCAGGCCACGGCCTCGGCCGCCCAGTCGTCAACGTCGCCGCCGTCGGGATACAGGCCGAGCGACAGCACCGACCACGGGGAGACGGACACGTCCTTTCCGTCAATCGACCGCGCGTAGTTGTACAGTGTGCAGGCCACCTGCTCACGCGTGAGCGGGTCGTAGGGTCCGAAGAAGCCGTTCTGATAGCCGCCCATGACGCCGGCCGAGCGCGCCCAGGTGACGGAGCCCGCAAACCAATCGGTTGCGGAAACGTCGGGGAAGCCGGAATCGGTGTCCGCATCCGAGCCCTTCGCCATGTTCAGCAACGTGCAGGCAGCCTCAGCGCGGTTCAGTCCCAGATCGGGCCCGAACGTGCCATTAGGGTAGCCCTTCATGTAACCCAGCTGCGCGGCAAGCCCCACGCACTCCGAATACCACGCGCTCGCATTGACGTCGGGGAAGGAGGTGGGTTCGGGAGTTGGCTCCGGATCTGGGCTAGGGCTGGGATCGGGCGTCGGTTCCGGGTCAGGAGTTGGCTCCGGGTCGGGGTCGGGCGTCGGCTCGGGGTCGGGCGTCGGCTCGGGGTCGGGCGTCGGCTCCGGGTCCGGGTCAGGACTGGGATCCGGTTCCACGGCAACCTCCCACTTGGCATACACGCGCGTATCGCCTTCGATGGGCGCCGTGAAGTCGAACGGCGTGGAGTACGTTCCGTCGGTGAACCAACCCGCGAACGAGTATCCCTCACGCACCGGATCGGACGGACGCACGGGAGCGTCGCCCTTGCGGACGGACTGCTCGGATATGGGCTCGAAAACGTACGTCCACCAAACCTCGGTATCCCGCACGTTCGTCCCGTACGAAACGGTGTAGTAGCGATACTTGACGTCCAGCTGCAACGACTTCGTGATGGCCCCGTCGTCGCCGACGCTCGCGGACAAAGAGCATTGCCCCTCGTCGAGCCCCGTAAGCGCCACCTTATTGGGATCGAAGGACGCGAAGGCCGACCCACCGGCCGTCCAGGTGATGCACGAGTCGTCGATTCGAGACAGCCAGCCGTATCCGGAAACCGGCTTTGCGAACAGCCCATAGCGCTGCGACTCCCCCACATACAGCGCATCCGGAGTGGCGACCACATGCGAGCCCTCTTCATCGACGGGATACAGCCCGAATTCGCACCCTAGGCCTCTCAGCTCATCAATCATGAAGGGCACGCGCGCAATCTTGCCCGTTTCGTTGGCGGGCTTCGAAAGCTTATCCGCATCCGACGAACCGAAGCACTGCACCCACCAATAACGGCCGGACACCTTCACGCAGCCGATGCCGATAGATTTCGAATCCTCGCTCAAAATATTCGCCTTGTGCCCGGAGGAATTCATCCACGAATTCATGACCGACTCGGCGGTGGCGTTGCCCCCTGCAATGTTTTCCCTCGTCATCTTGCTGCAAGCCGAAAAGCAACTCTGTCCGGTGGGCCGGGTGTGTTCGAAGATGATCGAGGTTTCCGCCGCGCGCTGCATAGCCGCGGAAAGCAGGTCGGCATCCATTTCCAAAGCGGAAAGGCCCTGTTTCGCGCGCTCTTGGTTCACCAAGTCGAGCACCTGATAGGCCATCTCGTAGTCCTGGTCGCCCTTCACGGCAAGGTATCCGTCGTAGCGATAGTAGCCATCGGACTGCTCCTCAAGATACGAGGGGTAGTTCGGGGTGAAACCGCAACCATAGAATGCCGTTTTGGAGATGAAGCGATAGTTGCTTCCGAACGGAAAACTCGTAAGCGCCGCGTTGCGGAACGCGTAGACATTCAGGTACTTCAGGTTCTGGCCGCCCGTCACGCGACCGAGCTCGTAATTGTCCCCAAAGGCGCCGTAGTTAAGCTGCTCGACGGATGCCGGCAGGTCAATCTCCGTGAGCGCCGCAGAGGCGAAGCAAGCGTTGCCGATGACGCGAACCTTTTGACCGAGCGTGACGCTCGTGAGGTTCGAGCATCCGTAGAAGTCCTCCCAGCCCGCGCACTCGCCCAGCTCCTCAACGCCGTTGCCGATAACAACCGTTTCCAGGCTTTCGCAGTTTCTGCAAATGTATCCCTGCACATGCACAACGGAATCAGGCATGCGCAGGCTGCAGATGGAGCTTCCGGCCAAGCAGTACCCCTCCATGACCTCCAAGCCATCGGGAAGCTCGATGTCGGAGAGGGTTTTGTTCCGGTACAGCGCACCGTAACCGAGGATCTTCACCGTGTTCGGAACACGATAGACGCCACCGCCCAAATCGCTGAGCTGGGCATACAGGATGCTGCCATCGCGGGAAAGCAGCGCCCCGTTCACCACCTGGTAATTTTTCGAATTGGCGGGAACGACGAATTGAACGCCGGACGTGGCCATGCACGGGTTGAAATGCCACTCGACTTCGAAGGTGTCGTTGCCAGACATGACATCCATAATGCGGTACATCGGCTCAAGCTGCTCGTTGAACACGAGCTTCGTCAAAAGCGAGCTGGAGAAAGCACCATAGCCAATGGTTTTCAGACTGGCCGGCATGACAAACGACGTGAGGGGCGTGTTGTAGAATGCCCGATCGCCCACGGATTCAAGTTGGGAGTTCGCCGGGAAAGTCACCTCGGACACCATCGAGGACGAGAAAGCCCAGCCCCCGATCGTCTTGATGGCGGCGGAAAACGTGACCGAGGTCACGGTTTTCGGCAGATTGCCGCCGGAGAACGACACCCTGGTGATCGTCTTGCCGTCGAGGGTTTCAGGCAAGGTGATTGAGGTATCCGATCCGTAGTAGCCGTCCAGGGTGCAAACGACGCTCCCGTCCGAATCGGTGTACTCGTAATAAGACCAATCGCCCGAGCGCGTGGAGCTGCTTGCCAGCGAGGCGATGGATTCGTCGGCCCGGGAAAGATAAGGCGCATAGCCTTGGGGAGCTTGCGACGCAGTGCCGAGAGCCGCCGTTTCCGCAGTTGCGACGCCCGTCGATGCCGACGAGCAGTCGAAAGCGGTTGCCGAATCGCCGAGAACCGATTCCTGCAACGCCTGAGCGCTCGAAGGCGCCCAGCAGCAAAGCACGATTGCGCTCAACAGCACGGCAAGCAGCGGGGCGCAGCTGCGCCACCCTTCGCAGACGGATACGCGTTCCTTGTCCATGGGATTTCCCTTCCCTTAAGCCAATATCAGCCTTCGGGTTCCCATAATAATGGCTCGCGCCACCTTTCGGCGGCGCGAGAATGAAACGGTAACGACGATTTTCGGCAGAGAGGCCTGCCGGCCCGCGCTGCGCCTTACGGCAGCAGCAGCTGGGCGATCTGGACGGCGTTGAGCG
>CAVGAF010000099.1:0-5649 GCA_963627055.1 Butyrivibrio sp. CAG:318
CTGGTGGAAGGCGGCAACCCGCGGCATTTCATGGTATGGGACGAGGCGACCAACGCGCTGACCTGGTTCGACGCCGACGAGGACAACACCGAGCACGGCGGCATGTGGGAGCGCCAGACCGAGTTCGACATTCCCACCACAGGCTACATCGCCAAGCGCGGCGGCTGGGTGCCCGACAACCCCGACTTCTCGATGTACTGCATCCCGGCCTTGTGGAGCGGCGACGGCTTCGATGTGACACTCAAAGACGGCCGCACCGTGAAAGTCAAGACCGCATGGCAGCGCTATTGGGACGACTGCATAAGCGAATGGACCCTCGAGAAAACGGCCGCGACCTGCGACGTCGATGCGAAGATCATCGAGGACGCGTTCATGGCCTGGATCACGCGCAAGGATCCGCGCGTGGGCAACGGCGCCCTAGGTGCGCAGCTGGCCCCCGAGCAGACGGGCAACCCGTCGCAAACATTCCGCGCCATCTTCATCCTGATGATGTGCTCGGGCAACTACGATGTGCCCGGCGGCAATCGCGCCTACACGCGCCACAACTGGAACAGCTCGAACCTGCCGTATCGCAACAAGTGGATGAAGAACCCGCACAAGGCCTACTCCGCCACCGACGACGCCCCTACCATGGAAATCCGCAAGGACGCCGTGGGCGTGAAAAAGTTCCCGCTAACGGCCTGGTGGGACGTATGGATCGATACCACGTCCTCCGTTGACGCCGCGCTGACCGGCGACCCCTACCCCATCAAGGGCGGCTTCTGCGGCGGCGGCGACTTCATGAACCAGGGCAACGCCATCGATTCGTGGAACGCCTGGTGCCAGATGGACTTCACCGTGGTGTGGGACCTATGGGACACCCCGCAGGCGCACGCGGCCGACATCGTCATGCCGTGCCTGCACTGGATGGAGGTGCCCGGCTGGCTGCGCGGCGCGCAAGGTGCGCATGGCGGCCTGGGCGCGAACTGCCAGTGCATCGAGCCGCCGGCTGACTGCAAGGGCGACTGGGACATCGAAATGGGCATCATGAAGGCGGGCGGCCAGAACTGCTGGGACACCTCCGACGGCGGCGACGCGTTCGAGCGCGACTTCAAGGAGGCGCTGGACAAGCACGTTCGCACCATAAAGCCCGGCAAGGGCTGCGATTTGTCGTTCAAGGATTGGGACGACTTCGAAAAGAAATTCCAGGAGCACGGCTGGTGGTACGCCAAGGAGATCTACCCGCAGGAATGGGGCAACTACAAGCGCTATTCGATGGGCTACCTGCGCAACGGCCAGTCGGCGCAAACGGCCGGCAAAGCAGAGGGAGTGCCCGGTTTCGGCCTGCCCACCATGAAGGCCGAACTGTGGTCGACCATCTGGGAGTCGGTGGTTCCCGAGGAAACGCATGGGTTCACGGCGCTGCCATCCTACCGCGAGCCACCCATTTCGCCGGTTTCCACGCCCGAGATCTACAAGGAGTACCCGTTCGTCATGACCACCGGCCGCCGTATCCCGGTGTACTTCCATAACGAACATCGACAGCTGCCCGGCCGCGAGATCTGGCCGGCGCCGCGCTGCGAGATCAACCCCCACGACGCGAAGGATCTCGGTATCGAACAGGGCGACTGGGTGTGGATCGAAAGCCCCGTGGGTAAAGTTCGCCAGACGGCCGACCTGTGCCATGGCGTGAAACCGGGGGTCATCAATTGCGAGCATTCCTGGTGGTTCCCCGAGCTTGAGTGCGCCACGAAGGGCTTCGACCTGTGCGGTATCGAGTGCATCCTGGATCCCCACGCGCAGGACTACTTGTGCGGCTCATCGCAACTGCGCGGCCAGCTGGTGAAAATCTACAAGGCCACGCCGGAGAACAGCCCCTTCGGCAATCCCGTGCCCTGCGGGCCCGACGGCACCGAGATCATCCACGACGCCAGCGATCCGCGCTTAAAGAAGTGGAAGGCCGGCGTGGACAAGCTCCAGGCCGACCCCGATTCCCGAGGGGAGGAGTAAACGATGACTCAATATGCTATCGTCACCGACCTTGACCGTTGCGTCGGCTGCATGGCCTGCGTCACCGCGTGCAAGATGGCGAACAACGTTCCCATCGGCAATTACTGGAACAAGATTCTGCGCATCGGACCGAACCCGAAATACGAAGGTGCGGTCTCTCCCGATGTGGAAACGTACTGGCTGCCCGTCGGATGCCAGCACTGCGAGAACCCCGCGTGCGTGGCGGTGTGCCCGACGCAGGCCAGCCACAAACTTCCGGACGGAACGGTGCAGGTGGACAAATCCAAGTGCATCGGCTGCCAGTTCTGCGCCATGGCCTGCCCGTATGGCGTTCGCTATTTGAACGAGGAGGAGCTTGTGGTCGAGAAGTGCACGCTGTGCGAGCAGCGCGTGGCGCAGGGCGAGCTGCCCCAATGCGTCATCAACTGCGGCGGGCATGCGCGCTTCTTCGGCGACGCGGAAAAGGGCGTGAAGTCGTTCGAATCCTATAACCTTTCGACGAAATGGGAGCCCGGCACCGATGCGGACCACACGGGAACCTGGGAAGGCGCATCTTACGACGAGATGACCAAGAACCGCACGACTGTGGCCGAATGGTGCGAGGAATTCAGCGACGATCAGGTGTATCACCTGCCCAACGTGGGCAATGACCCGTCGTTTATGTATATCCTTCGCAAGAGCACGTGGCAGGGAGGCGAATAACATGGAACTGCAATGGCCTTTGATCCTGTTCAGCACGTTCATCGCGTGGTCTGCGGGACTGTTCGGCACGCAGGCCGCGGCCGCACTGCGCAACGTGGGCGGCAAGGCGCAGTTGCCGGCATTGGTTACGTCGCTGGCATTGATGGCGATAGGTGGCATCGCGGTGTTCTTCCACCTGCAGCATTGGGAGCGCATCTTCAACGGCTTCGGGCACCTGACCAGCGGCATCACCCAAGAGCTTATCGGCGTGGTGCTTATGTTCGCCATGATGGTGGTGCTGTTCGTGTTCGTGCGCCGCGGCGCGAAAGTCCCCGCTTGGGCATGCGTGGCCTCCATCGTGGTGGCCGCGGCGCTGGTAATGGTTGCCGGGCATTCGTACATGATGGCCGCACGACCCACGTGGAATTCCGCGCTGCAGGTGCTGTCGCTGGTGGGCGCCGCCCTTCCCATGGGCGTGGGCACGTTCGCGCTCATCTGCGGCGTTGTCGGCGAAGGCGATGCTGCGGCGCGGGCGAGCATGCCGGCGCTGGTGGCAAGCGGCGTTAACGCGGCGACCACGGTGGCGTTCGTGGCCGCCATGGCCGCAGGCACATCCGGCATCCGCAGCTACGGGTTCTACTTCCAGACGAACCACCCCAACAGCGTGGTTCCCACAGCGGCCGACTTCAGCCCGTTTGCAAGCGATGCCATGCTGGCGACGGTTATCGCCATCGTGCTGGCCTTAGCGGCCGTGGCGTTCGCCGTGTGCGGAAAGAAGAGAGGCGACTGGAAGGTATGGGGCGCGGCCATCGCGGCAAGCGCGGTTGCGGGCGCCATCTGCTTGCGCGCCGTATTCTTCATGACGGGCGCCAGCGTGTTCGTACTGTAGCGGGAGGCTTGCAATTTTTGCGGGCAATCCCTTCATCAACCGCGGCCCCATTCGGGCAAGGTGACATTTGGCGTGTGCCTTTGTCACCGGAGTATCCCTTTGTTACCAAAAAGAGCCGGGGGGCTTCCCGCCACCCGGCTCGAAAATTCTAACTGCGTACTAGGATTACTTGCCCCACACCTCTTCGGCGATCTCGCGCACGAGGGCGACCTTGGCCCATTGCTGTTCTTCGGTAAGCTTGTTGCCCACCTCGCAGCTGGCGAAACCGCACTGCGGGGACAGATACAGGTTCTCAAGCGGCACGTATTTCTCGGCCTCATGGATGCGGGCGATCACGGCCGCCTTGTCCTCCAGCTCGGGGCGCTTGGTGGTGATGAGGCCCAGCACCACCTTCTTGCCGGGGGCCACCTGCGAAAGCGGCTCGAACCCGCCGGAACGCTCGTCGTCGAACTCCAGGTAGAACGCATCGACGTCCTGCGTGCTGAACAGGGGGTTCGCCACCGTGTCGTACGCGCCCGACGAGAAGTAGGTAGAGTGATAGTTGCCGCGGCACACGTGCGTGTTGATGACCAGGTCGTCGGCGGGCGCGGAGGCGATCACGCGGTTGTTGATGGAAACGAGCAGGCTCATGTAGGCGTCAAGCTCCTCGTCATTGGCCAGGCCGGTCAGCTGGCGCGCCTTCTCAGGGTTGACGAAGCCGCCCCACGTGCAGTCGTCGAGCTGGAGGTTGCGGCCGCCCGCGGCGTAGAAGTCGGCCACGAACTGGGAATAAGCGGCAACCACGTCGTCGGCGAACGCCTCGACGGTTCCGTAATGTTTAAGCGTGTTCTGCAGTTGCTCGGCGCCGGTGAACAGGGCATAGAACTGGCCCGGGGCGGGGATGGTCAGCTTCGCCACCGTGTTCTCGTCCTCCTGCGCCTTGACGAAGCGGAAGTGATCGATGAACGGGTGGTTCTCGACGGAAAGCTTGCCCTCAATGGCGACGTCGTCGATGGCCGCGGCCTCGCCCTCGAAGGTGGTGTTGCCGGTTTCGGACTTCACACGCGCGACGCCCGTGATGTTCCACATGAAGTCGAGGTGCCAGGTCAAGCGGCGGAACTCGCCGTCGGTGATGACGCGCAGGCCGGCGGCCTTCTCCTTGGCGATCAGGTCCAAGATGGCCTTGTCCTCGGTTGCCTTCAGCTCCTCGGCGGAAAGCTCGCCGCGCTCGAACGCGGCGCGCGCCTGGCGCAGATACGCCGGACGTAGGAAGCTGCCGACGATGTCGTAACGCTGCGGTGCATGGATGGTGCTCATAGGGAATCTCCTTCGTGGTTCGCTTTGTGACAGGAGCATCCTACTTGAGCGATTGCCAATCGTAAAATACAAGCTTCCTTGCGTTGTCCATAGCTTTTTCCTATGGTGGTGGCCGCTGTCCTTACGCGCAATCCTTCAGGGCGGCTCGTGGGCTTGCAGGCTGCTGCGGTCATCTCTCCGAGGCCGATGACGGAGCGGACGACGGCGACGACGTGCACGCGTCCGAGGCCGATGACGGGGCGGACGCGCCCGCGTGGCCGGGACGACAAAGGGATCCCGGCCCCAGCGGCATGCCGAGCACGTAAATTGAGCGAATTCTGCCAAAAAATCGCGATCGAGGGGAAATATCGACCCTTTGCAGCCCGATTTCTCCCTCGCAGGCCGTCCCCCTGGAAACAGCTAAACCCGGCTTTCAAGAGAAACCCCTGTTCAGGGCAAGGCTCTATCATTTTGCGAATCCTCGTCGCACCTCGAATGCCCAGATTCTTCCCCCCGATTCCAATTTCTTGGCAATTTTCGACCCTCAGAGCTGCGCACCACCCCGCAACTTTCGCGTTTCGCCAATCCTCGGCCAATCAACCACTGAAACTTTCAATCCCAGCCGACACAGGGGCATACCCAACCCTAGCCACGCATTCGGACAGCTAGCCTGAGCACCCGCATCGAATAGCCCCGTGTCTGCATCTAGCAAACGAGCGCGGACTTGAACCGCCCGCGGCCCGAGATGCCCTACCTGCCGACAAATGAAACGCCCCATCCGTCTCGCGTTTCTTTACGGATGCTGAAAACCCGAG
>CAVGAF010000100.1:0-5380 GCA_963627055.1 Butyrivibrio sp. CAG:318
AAACCGCGCTGCTTCATGTGCTTCGGATGCCTTCGCAAATGTCCCACCGCCGCCATCTTCTACGGGGCGACAAAGGGACACCCCTAACGTCATCCGCATACGACCCCTCAGGCGCCAACGGAATTGCCCCCTTGCCGTCTGCGTGCCGCAATGCCCGCAACGTTAAGCAGCGCTTGCGCTGCCGCCCTGTCGCCGCAAACAAAAAAGGCGAACCGGCTCGCCGATTCGCCTTTCGCAATCATGCAGCCGCGACACGAGGTCCGGCACATGACCATATTTCAAGTTTTCCGCCCTACACGATCTTCTTCCCGAACACCGCGGCGATCTCGCGCAGCTCGGCAACCAGGTCGCGGAACTGAGCGGGCGTAAGCTGCTGCGGGCCGTCGGAGAGGGCCGCCGGCGGGTTGGGGTGCACCTCGATCATGATGGAATCGGCGCCCACGGCAACCGCCGCACGCGCGAGCGAGGGAACCAGGTCGCGCACACCGGCCGGGTGCGATACGTCCACGCAGATGGGATAGAGGCTCTGCTTGTGGATGACCGGCACGGCGGAAATGTCAAGCGTGAAGCGCGTAGCCGTCTCGAAGGTGCGCAGGCCGCGCTCGCACAGCACGATGTTGTCGTTGCCCTCCATGGAAATGTAGTCGCACGCGGAGAGCCATTCGGCAATGGAACCGGCAAAACCGCGCTTGAACAGGACCATCTTATGCGAGTCGCGCGTGACCTTGCCGATATTCTTCAGCAGGCTGAAGTTCTGGAAGTTGCGCGCGCCCACCTGCAGGCCGTCCACATAGGAGTGAACGAGCTCGCAATGCTCGGAGTCCATGACCTCGGTGAGGGTTTTCAGGCCGTATTTCTCGCCGCCGGCCTTCATGATCTTGAGCGCTTCCTCGCCAAGGCCTTGGAAGCTATGCGGATTGGTGCGGGGCTTGTATGCGCCGCCGCGGATCCAGGTCAGGCCCAGATCGCGAACGCACTCGGCAACCTCGAAAAACTGCTCTTCGCTTTCCACCGAGCAGGGACCGGCGTAGATGGTTATCTCGTCGGTGCGGGCACCGTAATCCGGCAGCTTCGTTTCAATGTGCTGTTCGCTCATGCGGACGGGGTCTCCTTCATAACCTTCAGGATAGTGCTGTAGATCTCGCGGAGGTTGTCGTTGTACAGCGGACCTTCGTTGAAGCTGTCCACCTTCTCGAAGATCTCCTCCTCGCGCTTCGGGTCGTACAGACCCATGTGGGCACCGGGCTTGAGGCCGCGAATGACCAGCGAATGACCGGCGCGCTTGTTCAGCAGCGCGACGATCTGGCGGTCGAGTTCGTCGATCTTGGCGCGATGTTCCTGGATCTGCTCGAGCGAGCTTTTCTCGTCAGACATCGGCTTTCCTTCCTTTTGATAGAGCGGTAACGAGCATGGCCGCGCCCGCCGGCACCAACCGGCGCGCCGCAGTGCGCGAAAGCGGCCCTCGTGTGCGCCCCATCATAGCAAAAGGCGGCGCAGGCGGCGGAAAGCTCGCCCGAAAAGGCAGATAGGACGGCCGGGCGGAAGATGAGCGGGACTTGCGGCAGCCGGCGGATAGTGGGCAGGCAGACGAACGGACGAGACGGGCGGCGTCGCAGCCGGATGGAAGAATCGAGCGACAAGGCGGCAACAAGGCCGAAAAGCAGACAGCCCCTCCCCTACAGCATGCCGACGACGGTCGCCAGGAGCGGCACCGTCACCAAAGCCAGCGCCGTGGTGATGAACGTGCCCTGCGCCATCGTTTTCGCATCGCCATTGTACTGGTAGCACAGCATGGTGCCGTTGGTGGCGACGGGCATGGCCGAGAGCACCACCAGGATGGAGAGCAAAAGCCCCGAGCAGATATGGCTCATCACGCAGAAGATGACCAGTGGCGTGACCACCATGCGCACGAGGCTGGCCGCCCACAGCCGCGGCGTGCCGATGAGCTTGGCCGCCGGCAGATTCGCCAGCGAAGACCCGACGATGAGCAGCGTGGCCGGCGTGGTGAAGCCGCCGACGGTGGAGAGCGCGTCGCCGAGCACCGGCACCGAATGCACCCCGAAAAACGCCAGCAGGCACGATCCGATGGTGGCCACGTTGCAGGGATTCACCAAATCGCGCGGGTTCATGCGCACTTTCACGCCATGCTCGTTGTCCGACGCGATGAGCCACACGCCCAGCGTGAACACGATCAGGTTGAACGGAATGTTGTAAACCACCGCGTAAATGACTGTCTGCGGCCCGAAGATGGCGGAAAGCACCGGATAGCCGATGAAGCCGGTATTGCCGAAAATGAGCATGAATCGGTACACGCCGCGCATGCCGAAGGGAATGCGCAACAGGAACGTGACCAGAAACGCCACTGCGATGAGGATGACGAAGCTGAGCAGCGACAGGGCCATGATTTCCGCGATGGTCGCCTGATCGGGCAGCTCATCGACCGCAAGCACCGAGGATAAGATGAGGCACGGCAGCGTTGCGTTGAGCACCAGCGTGGAGAGCTTCTTGTCCATGTCGGCGTCCATGACGCGGGCCTTCTTGCACCCGTATCCCACGGCCACGGCGGCAAACAGGACCACCATCTGAACGAAAATGCTGCTGAACTGCTCAAACAAGACGATGCGCCTCTTGTCTTCCAATCGGGGGTGCGCAACGTCGCGCACGCGCATCAAGTTTGCGCGTTGCCCGCCCCCGCGTCAACCGAAGAAGCGGCGAGCGCGCTACAGAATGCCGCCGAACTGCAGCGCGAAGATTGCGAGCACCACCAAGCCGACGATGATGCGGTACCAGCCGAAGGCGGAAAAATCGTTCTTCTTGATGTAGCCCATGAGGAACTTGATGGAGACGACCGACATGGCAAACGCCGACGCCACGCCGATGACAAGCACCATGACTTCGGTGGACGTCATTACAAGGCCCGCAGCGAAAAACTTGATGCACTTCACCAAGCCCCAGCCGAACATGATGGGGATGGCCAGGAAGAACGTGAACTCGGCGGCGGCGGTGCGGCTGCAGCCGGTCAGCATGCCGCCGATGATGGTGGCGCCGGAGCGCGACGTGCCGGGAATGATGGCGAGCACCTGGAAGCATCCGATCTTCAGGGCCGTCTTCCAGTCGATGTCCTCGACGTCGGTGATGCGGAAGATGCGCTTTTCGGCGGCCGCCTCGAGCTCTTCCTCGTCGGGCAGCAAAGTGGCCGACGAACGCGCATGGCACCCGCGACGCGCGGCCCCGGCAACGGCGGCAACCTCGCGCAGCGCTTCCTGCATGCGGCTGCGGTTGCGGTTTTCCATGATGATGAACACGATGCCGTAGGCGATGAGCATGGCCGCGACGGTGACCTTGTTGTAGAAGTGCTCGTTGACCCAGTCGTCGAACAGGATTCCGATGACGGCCGCCGGGATGCAGCCGATGACCACCATGCCCCACAAACGCCACGTGCTGCGCTTCTGTTCTGCGGTTTTGCGCGGGCTTAGGGGGTTGAGCTTGTGGAAGTACAGCGTGAGCACGGCCAAGATGGCTCCGATTTGGATTACCACCAGAAATAGCGCCAGGAACTGGTCGGACACCTGCAGCCTGACGAAGTCGTCGACGATGATCATGTGGCCCGTCGACGAAATGGGCAGCCATTCCGTAATGCCCTCGACGATGCCGAGCAGCAACGCCTTCAACGCTTCGATGATCATGACTTCCCTTCCCGTTTTCGATGCGATGCCCCGGCCGACAAGACGGCGCGGGGCGCGGACAGGGTCGCTATTCTATGGCCGATTGACGTGGCATTTGCACGTGAAGGGCCCATAAGCCCCGGAAAGCAGACGCCGGGCACGAAGATTTTACGCATGCTTGATATTGGGGCGGAAAGGGGCCGATTGGGCGAGCGCGTAGCTTTGTATTGAAGATGGCGAAGGGGGGCGCCCCGCGACGCGCGCCATCGTGTAAGATGTCGCTCATATATCAGCGGAAACCATTGGTTTCCCGGCGCCCCTTCCACCCTAGGCGCCTTAAGGACAACCGCATGAAGAAAGGACTGCCCCGTGAGCACCAAAACGTCCGACCAGAAAGTCCTCGTGTTCGACTTCGGCGCGCAGTACGGGCAGCTGATCGCCCGCCGCGTGCGCGATTTGAACGTGTACTCGGAAATTGTGCCGTGCGACATCACCGCCGAGGAAGTGCGCGAGATCGCCCCGGCGGCCATCATCCTGTCGGGCGGGCCGGCGTCCGTGAACGCCGAGGACGCCCCGCGCGTCGACCCGGGCATCTTCGAGCTGGGGCTGCCGGTGCTGGGCTTTTGCTACGGCCACCAGATCACGGCCGTGACGCTCGGCGGCACGGTGCACCACCCCGAGGTCGGCGAGTACGGCGCGGCCGAGCTGCATGTGGCGGGCGGCGCCCTGTTCGCGGGAACTCCGGAGACGCAGACCGTCTGGATGAGCCACTTCGACGCGGTGCGCGACGTCCCCGAGGGCTTCACCGTCACGGCATCGACCGACGTGTGCCCGGTTGCGGCGATGGAGAACACCAGCCGCCGCATCTACACCACGCAGTTCCACCCCGAGGTGAAGCATTCCGAATACGGGCAGCAGATCCTTGCGAACTTCCTGTTCGAAATCTGCGGGCTTGAGGCCACGTGGACCATGGACAACCTGGTGGAAACCATGACGGCCGACTTCCGCGAGAAGGTCGGGGGCGACCGCGTGATCCTGGCGCTTTCCGGCGGCGTGGACTCCTCCGTGGTGGCAGCACTCGGCGCGCGTGCCGTCGGCAAGCAGATGACCTGCGTGTTCGTGAACCACGGCCTTCTGCGCAAGGGCGAGCCCGAGCAGGTGGAGGAAGTGTTCACCAAGCAGTTCGACGTCGACTTCATCCACGTGCATGCCGAGGAGCGCTACGCGAAGCTGCTCGACGGCGTGACCGAGCCGGAGGAGAAGCGCCGCATCATCGGCACGCAGTTCTGGAACGAGTTCTTCGCCGTGGCACAGCAGCTCGAGGCCGACGGCAAGCCCGTGACCTACCTGGCGCAGGGCACCATCTACCCCGACATCATCGAGAGCGGCGCGCGCAAGACCGGAGGCAAGGCTTCCACCATCAAAAGCCACCACAACCTCATCCCCTTCCCCGACGGGGTGCATTTCGACCTGATCGAGCCGCTCGACCACTTCTTCAAGGACGAGGTGCGCGCGCTGGGCACGGCGCTGGGGCTGCCCGACCACATCGTGCACCGCCAGCCCTTCCCCGGACCGGGCCTGGCCATCCGCATCATCGGCGCCGTGAGCCCGGAGAAATTGGAGATCCTGAAGAACGCCGACGCCATCGTGCGCGAGGAGCTGGACGCATACAACCAGCGCCTGTTCGAGGAGACCGGCGAGCGCAACAGCGAGCA
>CAVGAF010000101.1:0-5341 GCA_963627055.1 Butyrivibrio sp. CAG:318
GGGCCTTCTTCTTGCGCGCGTCGATGAACAGCACGACGAAGATGGGGATGTACAGAATGATGGTGCCAACCATGCCCGCAATGCCGTCCGACGAGCCCGAGGAGACGAACAAAGATCCGCTTTGCATAGCCGAGTTCGCTTCCGTGTAGAAGACGAACAGGAAGAAGTTGTTGATCCAGTGGATGGCGCAACCGGGCAGGCAGTTGCCGTAGACGACGTCGGAGAAATACATGCCGGCACCGGCGATGAAGTAGCAGATGAACGCCGGGACGATGGTCGCGATGGTAGTTTGGGTCAGCACCTCGGGGTTACCGCCGTGCATGCACATGAACAGAAAGCTGCTGATGATGCCCCAGATGACGACCTTGCTGGTGAAGCGGATCTTGTCGCCGCAGACGGCGCGCAAAAATGTGCAGCGGAACATGACCTCTTCGGTGGTCGTCTGCATCCAGACGAAGACGACGCAAATCAGGAAGTTCACGAAGATGGGGAGTGCCCCGATGCTGTTGATCGTGGTGACGCCGCCGCTGGGCATAAGGAAGGTGGCGACGAGGGCGTTTAAGATCATGCCGATAATCCATGCACCAAACATTTTGCCGCACACGACCCAGTCGATTTTGCCCGACGAGCCGAGAATAAGCTGGCGCAGCGTCGTCTTGCAGATGGCGCGCACGAGAATTGCCGCAAGCCCCAACGTAATACCGAAGGAAAGCAGGCTGCAAACGGTTTGGGGGGCCCATGACCACACGCCGTCTGCCTTCCAGATGAGCTGGACAATGGCTACGATGACTCCTGCTACAACCATCGCGCCGAAGCAGGCGAAGAAGAAGCCCACCCAGCGGCTGGTCGGGGCCTCGTTCGGCGCCCAGGTTTCGGCTTTCGCCGGTGCGTTATCCGTCATGATTTTCCTTTCGTGTGCGAGATGTCTCCCGATGTCGGGTACTTTTTCGACAGTGTAGCGCATTTGGCGAACATGCGACTATATATGATGAGAGGGGTAATAAATAACATGCGCATCAGCTTCGCGCCGCCGTCCCGCCCGCCGCGTTCCGTGTTAAATCGCTGCCGATGATGTTACATCGCTGCCTGTGCGAGCGCTTTTGCGGCACAATGTTCGCCGAGTGAAATCGCGGGGCCCGCGCCACCCGCGCCTGCCGTGCCCGCCCGCGCCTGCGCGCAGCTAAACGGGCTGGCCGGCCCCGCTTTGCCCGACCCGACAAGAACAAGGAGGCCCTTCGTGGCTAAGGTCAACCCGAATTATCAGAAACTGCCCGGCAGCTACCTCTTCTCCGAGATTGCCCGCCGCACCGCCGCCTATTCCGAGGCGCATCCGGAAGCCAAGCTCATCAAGATGGGCATCGGCGACGTCACGCGCCCGCTCGTGCCGGCCGTCGTCGAGGCCATGCACGCCGCCGTCGAGGACCTGGCGAAGCCCGAAACCTTCCACGGCTACGGCCCCGAGCAGGGCTACGACTTCCTGCGCAGCGTCATCGCCGAGAAGGACTTCAAGGCCCGCGGCGTTGATATCTCCGATGACGAGATCTTCATCTCCGACGGCGCGAAGTCGGACTGCGGCAACATCGGCGACATCCTCGACATCGACAACGTCGTGGCCGTGTGCGACCCGGTTTACCCCGTCTATGTGGACTCGAACGCCATGGCCGGCCGCGCGGGCGACTACGACGAGGCCGCCGAGCGCTGGACGAACATCACCTACATGCCCACCACCGCCGAAAACGGCTTCTGCCCTGCGCTGCCCGCCGGGCGCGCGGACGTCATCTACCTGTGCAGCCCGAACAACCCCACCGGCACGGTGCTCAACGCCGAGCAGCTGAAAGTGTGGGTGGACTACGCCAACGCAAACGGCTCCATCATCATGTTCGACGCCGCCTACGAGCGCTTCATCACCGAAGAGGGCGTGCCGCACTCCATCTTCGAGGTCGAAGGCGCCAAGACCTGCGCCATCGAGTTCCGCTCCTTCTCCAAGACCGCCGGCTTCACCGGCGCGCGCTGCGGCTACACCGTGGTGCCCAAGGAGCTTGAGCGCGACGGCCAGAGCCTCAACGCCCTGTGGAACCGCCGTCAGTGCACGAAGTTCAACGGCGCGTCCTACGTCATCCAGCGCGGCGCCGCGGCCGTCTACACCGAGGAAGGCGAGCGTCAGATCGAGGAGACGCTGGACTACTACCGCAAGAACGCGCGCGTGATCAAGGAAGGCCTCGAGGCCGCCGGCTTCAGCGTGTACGGCGCCGTGAACAGCCCCTACATTTGGTGCAAGACCCCTGAGGGCATGGGCAGCTGGGAGTTCTTCGACAAGCTTTTGACCGAGGCGAACATCATCACCACGCCGGGCGCGGGCTTCGGTCCTTCCGGCGAGGGCTACATCCGCCTGACCGCCTTCGGCGAGGCCGACGCCGCCGTCGAGGCCATGGAGCGCATCAAGAAGCTGATGGCGTAAGGACGAGGCCGCTTTGGCGCGCGTTTTCGTCGCGCGCCTGCCGTGTCCCAATTCCTCGTTGATTGTGCAGCCGTCCTTAGGGGCGGCTGTTTTATGCCGTATAATCAGGCATGATGCATTGACAGTGACAGCTCTTGCGCACCGGAATCGCAATGCGAGGACGGCGAATCGTTCGGGGGTAGGTTTGGACACATCGAAGGAACATCCCGCCACGCCTGCAGGCAAATCGGCGCGCACTGCGTTTGCCGAGGTAGGCGTCATGCTTCGCCAGCTTGCCGCGCTCGACCAGGCATCCAGCGAGGACGAGCTCAACTGCGCCATTCCCTCGCTTTTGGAGTCCATCGGCGTGCTGACCTCGTCCGACCGCGTCTATGTGTTCGAATGGTCCGGCAGCGAAGACGACTGCTTTGAAAACTCCTTCGAATGGTGCGCCCCGGGCAAGGAGGGGCGAATCCTGTCGCTCAAGCAGATCAGCGCGAACGGCATCGAGCGCTGGATGCCGTTTTTCAAGCGCAACGAGCCGCTGATCGTCCGCGATATCGAGGATTTGCGCGAGGACGAGCCGGGCGAATACGAGGCGCTTAAATCCCTCGGCATCCACTCGCTTGTGGCGCTTCCCATGTTCGTGGGAAACCAGCTCGTGGGCTTTTCCGGCGTCGACAACCCCGGTGCGGAAGGTTGCGACGACCCGCTTGTCGTGCAGCTGCTCTCCGCCGCAAGCGGGCATTTGGCCTGCCTGCGCGAAAACATGCGCGGCCGCGCGCTCTTGAGGGAAAACCAGCTCACGCTTGAGCGCAACTTTAAGGAGCTCGAGCGCGAGAAGGCCCTGCTCGACGCGATGTCGATCGACTACACGGCGGTCTATGCCTGCGACCTGACACATGACGTCATCGAAATGCGCCGCGAAAAATCGGGCGCAAACTCGATCACCCTCGATGAGCGGTATCCCGAGGTGGCGCGCTGCTATTCGCTGCGCCTGCGCGGGTATTTTGAAAACTACGTCGTGGCCGAGTCGTGCCCCGACTTTTTGGAACGCCTTTCCTTGGAGCGCCTGAGGCGCGACCTCGCCGAGGCGCCGCGCGTGGCTTTCCGCTTCATGTCGAAGCCCAACGAGCGCGGTTACGAGCAGTTCGAGGTGCAGGTCATCCGCGTGCGCAGCGACGAGGACGAATTCCGCATCGTCATGGGCTTCCGTTACATCGACGAAATCGTCGCCGAAGAGGAGCGCCGGCGCCGAAGGCTTCAGGAAGCACTTAACTTAGCCCAGCTCAACAACGAGATCATTTCCGCCATCAGTAAAATCTACTGGGTCATTTACCGCATCGACTTGCGCATGGACTACTTCGAGGAAATCACCGCCGACGCCGAAATGCATCGCTTAACCGGCAGGTCGGGCTCGGCTTCCCAGGTCATCGGCAAGTCGCTTCCCTCCATTGTCGCGCCCGAGAGCGAGCTGTCCATGCGCATGTTCATGGACCTTGAAACGCTGCCCGGGCGTCTGGCGGGTTGCGAGACCATTTCGCAGGAATATCTCGCCGCCGACGGCAAGTGGCATAGCGGCCGCTTTATCGTGAAGAAGCGCGACGAGGCCGGAAAGCCCGTGGTGGTGCTGTACGCGTCGAGGGTCATCGACGAGCAGAAGCGTCGCGAGCTCGAGTACCAGCGCGAGCTGAGGATCACCGCCGACGAGGCGCGTCGCGCAAACGTCGCGAAGACCGATTTCCTGCGGCGCATGAGCCACGACATCCGCACGCCCATCAACGGCATTCGCGGCATGGTGGAGATTGCGAACCATTTCCCGGACGATCCCGAGCGCCAGCAGGATTGCCGCAACAAGATATGGAACGCCTCGAGCTATCTGTTGTCGCTGGTCAACAGCGTGCTGGATATGAACAAGCTGGAAAGCGGCAGCATCATGCTGGACTCAAAGCCCTTCGATCTGCATGAATTGCTGCACGAGGTTGCCTCGATCGCCCAGGCGCAGGCCATCGAGCACGGCGTCACGTTCGTGCTGGAGTCGCATGCGAAGACCGTGCGGCACTGGCGGCTGATCGGCAGCCCCGCGCATGTCAAGCAGATTCTGCTGAACTTGGCCAGCAATGCGGTGAAGTACAACCACGAACGAGGCGAAGTGCGCCTGTCGTGCGTGGAGTTTGTTGATGGGGAAGCGGTGGCTGCGGTGGCCGGAGGGGCCGGTGCGGCGGCGGAGTCCGGGGCTGGGGCGCCTGGCGCGCCCGGGGCGGCGGCGGTCGCGGATGGCGCGGCGCCGGGCAGCGAGGCCGAGTCTCCGCGTGGCAGGGCGACGTTTAGGTTCGTGTGCGCTGACACGGGCATCGGCATGAGCGAGGAGTTCCAGCGCAGCGCGTTCGAGCCGTTCACGCAGGAAGACCGAAGCGACGCCCGCACGCATTATCAAGGCTCTGGCCTGGGACTTTCCATAACCAAACACCTGGTTGAGATAATGGGCGGCACCATTTCGCTCGAAAGCGAGGAGGGGAGGGGCACCACGTTCACGGTGGAGCTGCCCCTTGCCATCGATGAAAGAGCGCAGTCCAGCGAGTCAAGCGCGCTGGACGCCGGGGCCGTTTCGGGCATGCGCGTGCTAATGGTCGAGGACAACGAGCTGAATGCCGAGATAGCGGAGTTTTTGCTGGAGGGTCGCGGCATCGACGTGACGACGGTAGGCGATGGAAAGCGGGCGGTGGATGTCCTGCTTGAGGCCGAGCCGGGCACGTTCGACGTGGTGCTCATGGACATCATGATGCCGGTGATGAACGGCTTGGACGCTACGCGGATCATCCGGGCGTCCGGTCGCGACGATTTGCGCACGCTGCCGATTTT
This sequence comes from Butyrivibrio sp. CAG:318, assembly GCA_963627055.1. Taxonomy (GTDB): domain Bacteria; phylum Actinomycetota; class Coriobacteriia; order Coriobacteriales; family Eggerthellaceae; genus Senegalimassilia. The sequence continues at coordinate 5,300 of CAVGAF010000101.1, forward strand.
CGCGATGTCGGCCAACGCGTTCACCGACGACATTCAGGCCAG
>CAVGAF010000102.1:0-5149 GCA_963627055.1 Butyrivibrio sp. CAG:318
CGGCGTCGCCATGGCGCACGCGGCGCACTTCGACGGGGATGCCGCGCCAGGAAAGGCGCTGCTCAAGGACGCGCACGTTGCCGCCGTCGCCGTAGAGGTTCAGCAGGTCGGGGAACAGGTGCGCGATGACGATGGGGGAGACGGCTGGCGAAGCCGGTGTCGCGTCGCCGCCGGCCGCTGCGGTCGCTGCGGTCGCAGCGCCCGCGCCGAAGTCGCGCATCTCGGGAATCGGGCCCGCCGCCGGCTCGATCGCCGCCGCGCCGGGCGCGCACGCCGCATCGAGCGCGGCCTTGCAGCCGGGCAGCGACGTGTAGTTCGCGATGATGTAGGCGCCCACTTCAATAGGCTGCGCGACGACGCGTCGCAGCAGGTCGTTCGCGTCCTCGACCACTTCGGCGTCGATTCCGGCGTACTTTAGGCGCACCGCCATGTCGCGCCCGCGGATGCCGCCCGCGTAGGCGACGAGGGGCCCCGCCTGCGCAAGCTCCTCGAAGTCGATGTCCCACAGCCACGAAACGTCGTGCCCGTCGGCTTCCTTGTCGTTGATGAAGAAGGCGACCACCTTAGGCGAGCGGTCCTGCGCGACGATCTTGAGGTTCTGATTGAAGCCGGTCGGGTTCTTCGCCAGGTTCAGCAGCACGTGGCGTCCGGCCAGGTCGTAGGCCTGCAGGCGCCCGTTCTTCGGGTCGAATGCGGCAATGGCCTGCTGCAGCGGCTCGTTGCCGCAGCCCAAAAGGCTCGCCGCCACGCCCACGGCTTCCAAGTTGTACACCATGTACGCGCCGCTGAACGGCGCCTCGATTGAGAACGCGCCTTCGCGGGCCGCGCCGCCCGATCCCTCGCCTGAGCCGCCGGCCGTCTGCGCGCCGGGCTTTCCGAGCGAAAACGACAGCCCGTCGGGGCGAAGCGAGACGTCCTCGGCGGCGAAATCGAGCGCCGGGCGCGAGAACCCGCAGTTCGGGCAGTGCCATTGTCCCAACTGGCCGTACTGGCGCCAGTCGTACTCGAACATGGTGGAGCAGCGTTGGCACATGGTGGCATCGGTGACGGTGTTCTGCTCAAGGCCCATGCAGTCCTTCACGCCGAACGCGATCGAGCGCGTATGCTCGCGGCCGGGCAGCTGCGCGGCGCGGTCGGCGATGGAGGCACACAGCGGGTCGTCGGCGTTGTAGACGAGCACCGTGTCCGGCGACGTTCCCAGCGCGCCCACGATGCTGTCCTGGATGCGGTCGATTTCGCCGCAGCGGTCCAGCTGGTCGCGGAACAGGTTCAGCAGCAGCACGTAGTCGGATTGCAGGTGCGGCAAAATTTTCGCCAGCCACAGCTCGTCGGACTCGAAGATGCCCCAGTCGGCGCGGCGCGCGTGCAGAAGCGCGGTGGACACGCCGGAGTCCAAATTGGCGCCAGTGCGGTTGCAGACGACCGTCTGACCTGCGGCTTCAAGCACGTCGGCGAGCAGGTTGGTGACGGTGGTCTTGCCGTTGGTGCCCACGACGCATACGCTGCCGCGCCCAAGCTTGCCGCGCAGGTGCGCAATGAGCTGCGGGTCGACGTACAGGGCGATTTTGCCTGGGAAGTTGGCGGCGGGGCGGCGGAAGACGTGCTTCAGCCCCCAGGTGGAAACCGCGCTCACGGCGCGGGCTGCGGTGAATTTCAAACCCATGATGTCCTCTTTCGTCGAGGGTTCGCCGGCTTGTTCACGGCGATAAGGAGAATGGCACAAGTATACGCGACGCCCCGCCCGCGCCCCGCCCGTCCGCCGTCCCTTCACGAAGAACGCCGGCGCTGGCGGGCGCTTCTCGTGTTCGGTCTGCCCCCCACGCGCTCCCGCCGGCGACCGCGCTCCCGCCGCCGTCCCGTTTCGCGCTCCCGACCGCCTACCCCCGCATTCGTTAACTGCTCGATAACTTTCCAGCCCCCGCGTCGCGTTTCGCCCCTTTGTTGTTATAGTAGGCACTTGCGCGCGATAAAGCGCAAGAGTGGCGCGAAATCGCGCAGGTAAGAAAGAAGGTTCCCCGTGAACAAACAGTTGTCGAAGGCGGTGGGTCGTGGATACTAGCCAGATCATCTCCGTCGCTATCTTCGTGGTGGCCATGATCGTCATCATGTCCGAGAAGGTGCACCGCGCGCTCGTCGCCATCGTGGGCGCAATGCTCCTGCTCATCCTGCACATCATGTCGTTCGATGTCGCGGTCACGCATATCGACTTCAACACGCTCGGCGTGCTTTTGGGCATGATGCTGTTCGTCGCCGTGGTGAAGCAATCCGGCGTGTTCGAGTTCCTCGCCATCAAATGCGCACGGGCGGCGAAGGGCAACCCCTGGACCATCATGGTTCTGTTCGTTCTGCTCACCGCCATTCTTTCGGCGTTTTTGGACAACGTGACCACCGTGCTTCTGATCGGCCCGATGACCATTACCGTGTGCCGTTTGCTCGACATCAACCCGGTGCCGTACTTCTTCACCGAAATCATGGCGTCGAACATCGGCGGCACGGCGACGCTCATCGGCGACCCGCCCAACATCATGATCGGCTCGGCCGCCGGCTACACGTTCGCCGACTTCATTATGTACGACGCGCCGGCCGTCATCATCATTCTGGCCGCCGTCATCGTCGCGTTCCGCTTCATGTACGGCAAGCAGCTGGTCACCACCGAGGAGCATCGCCAGGCCATCATGGAGCTTGACGAGCACGAGTACATCAAGAACCCGCGTCTGCTCAAGATCAGCTACGTCATGATCGCGTTCGTGGTCATCGGCTTCATGACGCATGGCCAGCTGGGCCTGGAGTCGAGCGTCATCGCGCTGACCGCCGCCGGCGTCATCATGCTCGTTTCCGGCGAAAGCATCGAAGAGGCGCTGCACGGCGTCGAATGGACCACGCTGTGCTTCTTCGCGGGCCTGTTCATCATCGTCGGCGCCATGTCCGAGACGGGCGTCATCGCCATGCTGGCGCAGGGCCTCATCGACATCACGGGCGGCAACCTGTTCGTCACCATGCTGGCGGTGCTGATCGGCTCGGCCGTCATCTCCAGCTTCCTGGACAACATCCCGTTCGTGGCCACGATGATCCCGATCATCCTGGCGCTCGAGGCCGACGGCCTGGACGGCACGGCCCTGTGGTGGGCGCTGTCGCTGGGCGCTTGTCTGGGCGGCAACGGCACGCTCATCGGCGCCTCGGCCAACGTCGTGCTTTCAGACATCAGCAAGAAGTACGGGCACGAGATCACGTTCATGGGATTTTTCAAGCATGGCTTCCCGATCATGCTTTTGACGGTCGCCATCGCGGCCATCTACATGATCATCCGCTTCCCTGCCGGGTAGTTTCAGGCCGTTCGTTTTTCGAACGGGAAAGCCCGCAACGCGTTCTGAGCGTTGCGGGCTTTCTTCGTGTTCGCGGCCTTTAGGGGGCTTCGCCTGCCGCTATGGCAGCGCTGTGGGTTTTTCCCACGGGGGTTGTGGAAGCGGTTGCCCGCGTTGGTGAGCGCGGCAACAATAGGGTCATGGATAACAAACGCACAAGCCGCGGCGGCGCCTCGCAAGGTGCCGGCCGCGCATCATCAAACTACCCGTCCACCTCTCGCCGCGCCACGGCATCCGACGTTCGCGCCCAGGACCGCTACGCGCGCAACCGTTATGCCGCCGCAGGTCGCAGCCGCTCCCGCCGACGCGACGCACAGGCCGCGGGCGCACCCGCATCGGCCGACGTCAAGGACGCGGCAGCCCGCCTTTCGCGCGACGAATACGCCAAAACCCACAAGGCCAAGCGGCACGGCAAGGCATTCTACGCCGTCATCGCGGTCGTTGCGGTGGCGCTCATCGGCGCGGGCGCGGCGTTCGCCTATGTCAACGTCTTGTCCGGAAACTTCCGCTCAGGCCTTGGCGACACCAGCAAATACCTGGTCAAAACCAGTTTGACGCAGCCGTTCTACATGCTGCTCATGGGAACCGACGGCTCGGCCGAGCGCGACGAATCGGGCGATTTCGGCGATTCGTACCGCACCGACTCCATCATGCTCGCGCGCATCGACCCCGTGAACAAGAAGGTCACGCTGGTTTCCCTGCATCGCGACACCATGATCGATTATGGCGACGAATACGGCATCAACAAGCTCAATGCGGCGCACGTGTTCGGCGGCCCCGAGCTTTCCGTGAAGACGGTTTCGAAGCTGGCCGGCGTGGATATCTCGCACTATGCGGAAATCAACTTCGACGGCTTCCGCGAAATCGTCGATGCGCTCGGCGGCGTGGAAGTGGACGTCCCCATGACCATCGACGACGAGGACGCGGGCGGGCATTTGGACGCGGGCTTGCAGACGCTCAACGGCGACCAGGCGCTCATTTTATGCCGCGCGCGCCATGCCTACGACGAAATCGGCCCCGGCGACGAATACCGCGCGGCAAACCAGCGCCTGGTGATGGCGGCCATCGCCAAGAAGCTGCTGTCGGCCGACGTGGCCACGATGGCCTCGACCGTGCAGACCCTGTCCAAGTACGTGACCACCGACCTGGGCGTGACCGACATCGTCGGCCTGGCGCAGAACATGCAGGGGCTCGACCCCTCGACCGACATCTATTCGGCCATGGAGCCCACCACGTCGAAGTACATCGACGGCGTGTGGTATGAGGTGAACGACACCGAAGAGTGGAAAGCCATGATGAAGCGCGTCGATGCGGGCCTGTCGCCGACCGAGGGCAACGTCGTCGACCAGGTTTCGGGAACCATCTTGGCCACCACGGGCGACGGCAGCGCGTCGAGCGCCGGCGAGGCCGGGTCGGGCGGCGCGGTGAAGAGCGGCGCAACCGTGGCGATTCGCAACGGCAATGGCGTGTCGGGTGCCGGCCTGGACGCAGCCGAGCGCATCCAGGGGCTTGGCTACAGCGTGAACACCAGCAACGCCGACAACTTCGACTACGCCAAGACCATCGTCGTGTACAAGACGGCCGCTGAAAAGGAATACGCCGAAGCGATCGTCAGCAAACTCGGGGTAGGCGAGGCCGTGCAGAACGACAACACCTATCTGTTCGAGGAAGACTTCCTGATCGTGCTCGGCGCCGACTGGAGCTAGATGCCCCGGCTGAGCCGAGCACGATCTCGCGCTACCCCTACAGGTCCAACCCGTCGATCACCGCGCGCAGGGTTTTCGCCG
>CAVGAF010000103.1:0-5144 GCA_963627055.1 Butyrivibrio sp. CAG:318
GCAAGGCGCCCGCGGCCTTCAAGATCGACGTCGACGAGACCGGCAAGATCACGGGCCTGTTCTAAGGCTTGCGCAAGGTAGGGAAGAGGCTGAGGATGGACACGACCTTCATCGACGAGCTGGCATCGGGCGCCCCGACCCCGGGCGGCGGCGGGGCATGCGCGTACTGCGGCGCGCTTGCCGCGGCGCTGGCGTCCATGGTGGGCAACCTGACGGTTGGCAAGAAGACCTACGCTGCGGTCGAGGACCAGGTCAAGGAGCACCTGGCGGCACTCGAGGGCCTGCGTGCCGACCTGCTTGCGCTCGTCGATGCCGATGCGGAGGCCTTCGGGCCGCTCGCTGCCGCGTATCGCCTGCCGAAGGACACGCCCGAGGAGCAGGAGGCCAAGCAGGTCGCCATTCAGAAAGCCCTGCTCGGCGCCACGACGGTGCCGCTCGACATCATGCGCACGGCCGCTGCGGTGGTCGATCACACGGACTATCTCGCGCACTTCGGCAGCCGCATGGCGCGCTCGGATGCGGGGGTGTCGGCGGCGTTTGCCCGCGCGGCGGTGGAGGGCGCGAGCCTGAACGTGTACATCAACGTGGCGTCCATGGACGATTCCGACCTGGCTGCCGCGCTCGGCCGCGAGGCCGACGAGTTGGTCGCCGCCACGCGCGAGCGCTGCGACAAGCTGCTCGCGTACGTTTTCGAAGCTATCTCGTAGGAGTTCGTATTCATGGCAACGCTGCTCAAAGGAAAGCCCGTCGTCGATCAGATGGCGGTTGATCTGCGCAAACGCATTGACGCACTCGCTCAGTCGGGCGTGACGCCCACGCTGGCCTTGGTGCGCTTGGGCCAGCGCCCGGACGACCTTTCCTACGAGCGCACGGCCGTGAAGCGCGCGGCCGGCCTGGGCATCAACACGAAGCCCTACGTGCTCGACGAGTTCGCCCCGGAAGCGGCGCTCAAGGCGACGCTGCAGTCCATCAACTACGACAAGACGGTGCACGGCTGCTTGATGTTCCGCCCGCTGCCCACGTTCATGGACGAGAAGGCCATGTGTGACACGCTGACGGCGGCGAAGGACGTCGACGGCATTTCGCTGGCCTCGCTTGCCGCCGTGTTCACCGACGCGCCGGACGGCTTCCCCCCGTGCACCGCCGCCGCGTGCGTGAAGATTCTCGACCATTACCAGGTGCCCATCGTGGGCAAGCACGTCGTCGTCATCGGGCGCAGCCTGGTCATCGGCAAGCCGGTGTCCATGATGCTGCTGCGGCGCAACGCCTCGGTCACCATCTGCCACAGCCGCACGGAGGGCCTGGCGGAAATCTGCCGTTCGGCCGACATCGTCATCTGCGCGACGGGTCGGGCGCGTGCCTACGGGCGCGAGTACTTCAGCCCGGGGCAGACCGTGCTTGACGTGGGGATCAACTTCGACGCGTACGGCAAGCTGTGCGGAGACGTCGATTTCGACGAGGTGGAGTCCATCGTGGACGCCATCACGCCCGTGCCCGGCGGCATCGGCACCGTCACCACCAGCCTGACCATGGAGCATACCGTGGCCGCGGCGGAAGCGCAGTTGAAGGCGGGTTTGTAGCCGTCCCGGGCTTTCTTGCCGGCGAGTTTGGGTTGTGGACCCGTGCTTTTGTGCCGGCTTCCCGGCGTTGAGCCGGTCTGCGCCCATCTGCCCGGCATCCCTGACGTTTGCCTGGGCCCTTGCCGGTTTTGGGATTTCCCGGTGTCGGGCCGGCCGATGCTCTTGCCCGGTTTTCCCTGTTCGGTGCATATTTCGCGACGGTGCCGCATGGGCGGGCGCATTGGCGTATCATTGCGGCACTATGGCTAATGGACTTACATATGTGCGCAAAACCACGTCGGTCGAGGGGACGAAGCAGCTGGCCAGCACGCTGGCCGCGTACCTGCATCCCGGCGACGTCGTGGTGCTTACCGGCGATTTGGGCGCCGGAAAAACCCATTTCGTGCAGGGCGTGGCGGAAGGGCTCGGCATAACTTCGCCGGTCACCAGCCCCACGTTCAACATCTTGCTGGAATACCGCGAGGGCAAGCTTCCCCTGTATCACTTCGATTTATACCGCCTGAACAGCGCCGACGAGCTGGAGGACACGGGGTATTACGAAACCGTGGAGTCGGACGGCGTGGCGTTCATCGAGTGGGGCGAGAAGTTCCCCGAGGCGCTTCCGTACGGTTACCTGGAGATATGCGTGCTGACCACGCCCGAGGGAGATCGCCGCATCCTGATGCATGCGTTGGGTAGCCGTGCCCGCCAGCTGCTCACCGTGTGGGCGAGCGATCCTGCGGCGCACCTTTCCAAGACCACGTTCTCGCCGCGCGATTTCGCCGCCTGCGCGCCGGAAGTGCGCGAGGGGGCGAAGTAGGGGCTTCGGGCTTCGGGCGTCGCGCATCGTGGCGCGTCATGTAGCGTTTCGCGCTGCGAACTGGGAAATCTTTCAAAGGGGATAAACATGGCTGAAGCCGCATACGTGCTCGCATTCGACACCGCCAACGAGGTGGTCGCCATCGGCGCAGGCCGCCTGGATTCTGCCGCGCGGAAGGTGGAGTTGGTCGCATCGCTGGAGGTGGAAGCCCATCGGGCGTCGAACACGCAGCTGCTGCCGCGCATCGACGCGCTGCTTGCCGATGCCGGCATCGCGCGCGAGGAGCTGGCATGCGTGTGCGTCGGGCGCGGCCCCGGGTCGTTCACGGGCGTGCGCATCGCCATGGCCACGGCCAAGGGCGTCGCGTCGGCGCTCGGCGTGGCGCTCGTGGGCGTGTCCTCGCTCGATGCGGTGGCGTGGCGTGCGTGGTCCGCGGGCGTGCGCGGGCGGCTCGCCGTGGTGGCGGACGCCATGCGCCGCGAAGTGTATCCCGTGCGCTTTGCGCTGGATGATGGCGGCGTTGTGCGCCAGGATGCGGATCGCGTGGTGAAGGCGCAGCTGGCCGCCGATGAGCTGGCTGCGGGCGCTGCGGGCTGCGGCGAGGTCGGTGCGGCTGGCGACGTGCCTGGTGGGGCCGCTGGCAGCGACGGGCTTGCGGGTGCCGGCGAGCCCGCGTCCGCTTGCGACGGGTCCCTGCAGCTTGCGGGCGACGGCCTGAAGAAATACGCGGACCTGTTCGACGCGTGCGGCGCGTTGCTGCCCGAGGATTTGTGGGCCCCCACGGGTGCCGGCCTGTTGCTGGCGCTCGAGGCGGCTTGGCGCGTGGGCGAGGCGGATCCCTTCGACGCCGTTCGCCACAATCCCGGTTTCCTGCTTCCCGTGTATACGCGCCTGTCCGACGCGGAGGAGAACGAGCGCATTCGCTTGGCGAAGAACGACCCGAAGAACCTGGCCACGGGCGTGCAAGACGTTGCGCCGCGCCGCGACCAGCGCGCGAGCATGCACGACACGGCCGTTCTGAACGCGCGTCCCGATGCCCACGGGATTACCTATAAGCCGCTCGATGCAGCGCATGCGGCCGCTGTCGCGGCCATGGAATCGCAGGTCATGGGCTCGGACGCTTGGAATGCGAATCAGGTTGCCGACGAGCTTCCCCGCGCCGACCGCACCTGGTGGGCGGCGTATGCCACCGCCTGCGACGACGTGGCAAGCGGCGAAGCCGCAGGCGATGGGCTTCGGTTGGTCGGATACGCCGGCGGAATGATTATTGACGGCCAGGTGCAGATCCTCAAGATCGGCACCGACCCCGTCTGGCGTCGCCGCGGCATTGCGCGACAGCTGATCGGGCGCGTTGCCGCCGATGCGCGCGACCTGGGCGCGACCTCGGTTTCTCTTGAGGTTCGCGTGAGCAATACCGGCGCGCAGGCGTTTTATGAGACGCTCGGGATGCGCTCCATCGGCACGCGCCCGCGCTACTATTCCGATCGCGAGGATGCCGTCATCATGGAAGGGGCGATCGAGCCGCTGATCTGCGGACATGCGCCTTCGTCCGGAATTGCTTCCGGGACTGCGGCCGCGATTGAGGCCGGGATCGAGGGCGCCTCTGCGCCGGCGGGCGCTTCCGCTGCCTCGGGCCAAACCGAGCGCGCGGCCGTGGCGGGGATGCGTTTGCAGGTGGATGGGGCCCACGACGCGCAGGTCGCCTTGGCGGCGCAGGGCAAGGCCGGCGAAGCCGTGGCGACGTCTGGCGCCGACGATGCCGCCTGCTTTGGCGCCGACGAGCCAGCTGCGCAGCCGGCGAGTCAGCTCGTCCGCCCGCTCATTCTCGCCATCGAAAGCTCATGCGATGAAACGGCGGCCGCCATCGTGGACGGCGCCGGCAACTTGCTCTCCGACGTGGTGGCGAGCCAAATCGACTTCCACGCGCGCTTCGGCGGCGTCGTTCCCGAGATTGCCAGCCGCAAGCATATCGAGGCCATCTGCGGCGTGTGCGACGAATGCCTGGAGGTTGCGGCGAAGCGTTTGAGCCGTGAGCGGCTGACCTGGGCCGACCTTGATGGCGTGGGCGTCACCTACGCGCCGGGCCTGGTGGGCGCGCTCGTGGTGGGCGTCGCCTTCGCCAAGGGCGCGGCATGGGCGGCGAACAAGCCGCTGGTGGGCGTGAATCACCTGGAAGGGCATCTGTACGCGAACAGGATCGGCGCGCCCGATTTCGCGCCGCCGGCGGTGGTCTCCCTGGTCAGCGGTGGAAATACCATGCTGGTGCACATGCGCGGCTGGGGCGACTACCAGGTGCTCGGCGCCACCATCGATGACGCGGTGGGTGAGGCGTTCGACAAGGTCGCCAAGGCGCTCGGCCTGGGATACCCGGGCGGCCCGGTGGTGTCGAAGCAGGGGGCCGTGGGCAATCCCGAGGCCATCGCATTCCCGCGTGCAATGATGCATTCCGGCGATATGCGCTTCAGCCTTTCCGGTCTGAAGACGGCCGTGGTCACCTACATCAACAACGAGCGGGCGGCGGGCCGGGAGCTCAACGTGCCGGACATTTGCGCGAGTTTCGAGGCCGCCGTGGTGGACGTGCAGGTGAAGAAGGCCGAGATGGCGCTGCGGCAGACCGGAGCGCCGACGTTTTGCCTGGGTGGCGGCGTCGCGGCGAACCCGGTGCTGCGAGCGGCCTACGTGTCGATGTGCGACAAGCTCAAGGTACGCCTGGTCATGCCGCCGCTTTCCGCATGCGGGGACAACGCGGGCATGATCGCGCTCGT
>CAVGAF010000104.1:0-5126 GCA_963627055.1 Butyrivibrio sp. CAG:318
TCCCCGCAGGTGGCCCCCATAAGGCCCCCGCTCGCAAGAGCGGGGGCCTTTTTGCATAAGATTGCTTTCATTATGCATTTCTATCGAAAAGCAACCGGTGCGGCATTGGCGACTATCGTGCGAGTTCAGAGGCTTTGAAAACGCTGTTTAACCTGCATGAACGAATTGTGAAGGGGTTGCAAGGCGAGCACTGGCGAGTAAAATGCCACCTGTCCGGCAGTTTGGATATTCGCAAACCGTGACTATCTTCGCCAAGTACAGTCTCTTGGGATTTGCGACACGCGGGAAGCCAAGACCCCGCAAAATCCTGTCGGGATTCCTTTCGCTTGCCCCCGGGGACTTCCACCCCGGGGGTTTATTTCTTTCGGAACTGATTTGGCTTGATTGATCGAGCCCGAGCCCGCGCCCTTTACGCCTTCGCGCCCTTTGCCGTCTTCGCCGGCTTGGGCTTCTTCACCGAAATGTCGGCGGGGATGGACGGCAGCGCGAGGATGAAGCACGCCCCGCCCTCGGGCAGGTTGAACGCCTCGACCGTGCCGTCGTGCGCTTCGGCGATGGACTTCACGATGGCAAGCCCGAGCCCCGTGCCACCCGTGCCGCGCGCGCGGCTGGAGTCGGTGCGGTAGAAGCGGTCGAAGAGCAGTTTCGGGTCGATGTCGCCGAAGCCGCAGCCGTCGTCCTTCACCGCCACGACGGAATTGCCGTTGAGCCCGAACAGTTCCACGCGGATATGCCCGCCGGGCTGGATGAAGCGGCTGGCGTTCTCCACCAGGTTGGTGATGGCTTGGCGCAGGCTGTCCGGATCGCCGAGCACGTCGGGCGCCTCGCCGGTGACCTCGGTGTTCGCCTGACGGTCGTGCAGGATGGGCGTGAGCGTGTCCACGACGCCGTTGGCCAGGTCGTGCAGGTTCACGCGGCGCATTTCCTGCGGCAGGGGCGAATTCTCGATGCGCTGCAGCGTGAGCAGGTCGTTCGTCAGGCGGCTCAAGCGCTCGCTCTCGTTGACGATGATGCCGCAGAACTTGTCGTGCAGCGCGGGCGGCAGGTCGGGGTCGGTGAGCATTTCGGCGTTGCCGCGGATGGCCGTCAGCGGTGTGCGCAGCTCGTGGGCGACATCGCTGATGAACTCGTTCTGGCGCTGCTCCTTGAGCGCGAGGTCGTGATGCTGCTGGTTGGTGGTTTGCAGCAGCGACTTGAAGTCGCAGGTGAGCAGGTCGGCCTCGTACAGGCGCCCGTCGGGCTCGAACGGCACGTCGGCGCCCTGGCGCCAGGCGGCGGTCTTCTTCGCCAAATCGCTGAGCGGTTCGGCCAAAAAATGCCCGATGAGCAGGCTGAAGCAGAACACCACCAAAGCGGCCGGCGCCAAAAGCAGCAGGCTCGCCAGCGGCACGTCGAACGCAAACATGCACACCACCAGGCAAAGGGCCGTGGTGAACAGACCGAGCAGCGTGCTGAGCAGCGCGAAATATGTCTGCAGGCGCTTTATAGCTTGAACCTATAGCCGTAGCCGCGCACCGTCTCGACCAGGCCCGGGTCGTAGCCGGCCTGTTCTATCTTGTCGCGCAGGCGCTTGATATGCGTGTCGACCGTTTTGGTTTCAGTGAGGTATTCCCAGCCCCAGGCGTCGCGCAGCAGCTCTTCGCGCGAAACCACCTTGCCGGCGTTCTTCATGAGGCAGGCCATCAGCTCGAACTCGCGCGGCGTCAAGTCGATGTCGCCGGAAGGGCCGGTGGCGGTGTGGGCGTCCTCGTCGAGCGTGATGCCGCTGGCGGTGATGGCGTGCGTGGAACCCGGCAAGTCCTGCCCCTGGCTGCGGCGCAGCAGCGCGCGCACGCGGGCGATCAGCTCGCGCACGCCGAAGGGCTTGGCCAGGTAGTCGTCGCCGCCGATTTCCAGCCCGACCACCTTATCCAGCTCGGAGTCGCGCGCGGAGAGGAACAGCACCGGCGCCGCGGTCTTCGAACGCAGGCGGCGGCACAGCTCGTAGCCGTCCATGCCGGGCAGCATGATGTCGAGCACGAACAGGTCGTAGTCGTTCTTCAGCGCCATGGAAAGCGCCTCTTCGCCGTTGTCCACGACGTCGGGGGCGAACCCTTCCTTCTTCAGGGCGTAGCCGACGAACTCCGTGATGGAGGGCTCGTCGTCGACGACGAGGATGCGTGCGGGCGTGTCGTTCATGGGAAACCTCTTCCGTAGCTTGAAGCCGGCTTGGCGTGGCCGCCGGCTTGAATCCCTAAAAGACAACTATACCCGTCCGCGCGGGCGGCGGGCGGCCATCTTCAACCCATTGTCGAAAACACGTTACCTCTCGTTACCCTCTTCGGAGACGCTTCCCGGCCCTGCGCATCCCGACTGCTATACTGTTGCGGCTGATATCAAGGTCCGATGCATTCGGGTGCATTCGGAATCGGGAAAGGGGCGGCGCCATGCTGCTTGCAATCGACGTGGGGAACACGCAAACCGTCGTCGGCGTGTACGAGGGAAGCACGCTGAGGCATCGCTGGCGCGTGGCCACGAACAAGCTGCACACCTGCGACGAGCTGCGGGTGAAGCTGCTGCCGCTGCTCAATTCCGAGAACATGGGCTTTGCGGACATTCACGGCGTGGCGCTGGCTTCGGTGGTTCCCGCGCTCACCGACGCCTGGTGCCAGGCGACCAAGCAGATGATCGGGGCGCGGGCCGTGGTGTGCACGGCCGACACCGCCGAAGGGCTTTTCGACGCGGGAGATTATCCAAACCCGCGCGAGATCGGCGCCGACCGCATCGCCGACTGCGTGGCCGCCCGCAGCTTATACGGGGCTCCGGTGGCGGTGGTGGATTTCGGCACCGCCACTAATATGGAGGTGATCGACCGCGACGGCGGCTTCGCGGGCGGCATCATCGCGCCGGGCGTGGAAACCTCTTCCCGTGCTCTGTTCAGCCACGCGACCAAGCTCGGCGCCATCGAGCTGGTGAACCCGCACACGGCCATCGGGCGCAACACCGCCCAGGCCATGCAGGTGGGCATCGTCTACGGCGAGGCCGATCGCGTCGACGGCCTGGTCGAGCGCATTTTCGCGCAGCTGGGCTACCGTGCCCCCGTGGTGGCGACGGGTGGCCTGGCGCGGCGCGTGGCCCCCATTTCCCGCACCATAACCGAGGTGAACCAGGACCTGACGCTCGAAGGCCTGCGCCTGGTCTACGACAATTTCATCGCCCGCGACGAGACGGGCTTGTACGGCCAGGCGGGCAAGTAGCGCGGACGGGCTGTCCGGGGTTCTGCGCTGTCCGGGGTTCCGCTGCCCCCCGCGCACCGATTAATCTGTGTTGCCTTGCGGGTATGTTCGGCCCGCGGCCGGCCCGCGGGCTAGAATGTTCGGCACGAGTAAACCGCCTTGCCGCCGCGTCCATCGCGCCTGCGGCCGCGCAAGGACCGCATCATTTCCCAGACGAGAAAGAGGGCCCGACGTGCTGACCGACATCGAAATCGCCCAGGCAGCCACCCCGCAACCCATCACGGCCATCGCCGAGGCCGCGGGCGTTCCCGAGCGTTACCTGGAGCAATACGGAACCACCAAGGCGAAGGTCGACTACAACCTGCTGCGCGACGCTCAGCACACGCCGGGCAAGCTGGTGCTGGTCACGGCCATCAACCCCACGCCGGCCGGCGAGGGCAAGACCACCACGACGGTGGGCCTGGCCGACGCCATGAACCGTCGCGGCAAGAAGACCGTCGTCGCGCTGCGCGAGCCTTCCTTGGGGCCGGTGTTCGGCATCAAGGGCGGTGCCGCGGGAGGTGGGTATGCCCAGGTCATCCCCATGGAAGACATCAACCTGCACTTCACCGGCGACTTCCACGCCATCGGCGCGGCCAACAACCTTTTGGCCGCCATGCTCGACGCGCACATCCACAACGGCAACCAGCTCGACATCGACGTGCGCAAGATCACGTGGAAGCGCGTCGTGGACATGAACGACCGCCAGCTGCGCAACATCGTGTGCGGCCTGGGCGGCAAGGCCAACGGCGTGCCGCGCGAGGACGGCTTCGACATCACGGTGGCCAGCGAGGTCATGGCCGTGTTCTGCCTGGCAACCTCCATCACCGACTTGAAGGAGCGCCTCGGCCGCATCGTGGTCGCCTACACCTACGACGACAAGCCCGTTACCGCGCATGACCTGCACGCCGAGGGCGCCATGGCCGCACTGCTCAAGGACGCGCTCAAGCCCAACCTGGTGCAAACGCTCGAGGGCACGCCGGCGTTCATCCACGGCGGCCCGTTCGCCAACATCGCGCACGGCTGCAACTCCATCATGGCCACGCGCATGGCCCTGGCCCTGGGCGATTACGCCGTCACGGAGGCCGGCTTCGGCGCCGATCTGGGCGCGGAGAAGTTCCTGGACATCAAGTGCCGCCTGACCGGCATCAAGCCCGACGCGGTGGTCGTGGTGGCCACGGTGCGCGCGCTGAAGAACCACGGCGGCGTGGCGAAGGACGCACTGGGCGAGGAGAATCTCGAAGCGCTCGAGGCGGGCCTTCCCAACCTGCTGCAGCACGTGGAGAACATCACGCAGGTCTACAAGCTGCCGTGCGTGGTGGCCATCAACCGCTTCCCCACCGACACCGAGGCTGAGCTGGCGTTGGTGGAGAACAAGTGCCGCGAACTGGGCGTCAACGTGGCGCTGTCCGAGGTGTGGGCGCGCGGCGGCGAGGGCGGCCTGGCCCTGGCTGACGAGGTGGTGCGCCTGTGCGAGCAGGGCGACGACGCCGGCCGCAGCGCGCAGACCTTCGAGTTCGCGTACGGCACCGAGGGCGGCCTGCGCGAGAAGATCGAGGCCATCGCTGAGCGCATCTATCGCGCCGACGGGGTCGATTTCGAGGCGAAAGCGGCCAAGGAGCTGGCCAAGCTCGAGAAGCTCGGGTTCGCCAACATGCCCGTGTGCATGGCGAAAACCCAGTACAGCTTCAGCGATGACGCGAAGAAGCTGGGTGCGCCGCGCGGTTTTAGGATCACCGTGCGCGACATCAAGGTGAGCGCCGGCGCGGGCTTCGTGGTGGCGCTGACCGGCAACATCATGACCATGCCGGGCCTGGGCAAGGCGCCCGCGGCCTTCAAGATCGACGTCGACGAGACCGGCAAGATCACGGG
>CAVGAF010000105.1:0-5015 GCA_963627055.1 Butyrivibrio sp. CAG:318
GCCGCTCGCCGCCACGTTGCCATCGTGAAAAAACATGCCGTTTAAGTCTTGTTTGCAATCCCCAATTCTGTATTATTGTCGAGGTTTATAGTTCTTCTCGAAGGAGGGTGGCACCTACCATGCCCCACAAAGAATCAGCTTCTGAAATGAAGCACTACGCCGGGAAAGCAGTGTTCTCGGCGGCCATCGGGCACGCGCTCGACGGTCTCGACCTGATGATCCTCAGCTTCGCGCTGTCCGGCATCATCGCGACGTTCGGTGTGGACAACACCACGGCCGGCATGCTGACGTCCATCACGCTCGCCGGCGCCTTTTTGGGCGGTTTGATCTTCGGGTCGCTGGCCGACAAGTTCGGCCGCATCAAGGTGCTCACCTACTCGGTCATCTTCTTCGGCGTGTTCACCCTGGGCTGCGCGTTTGCCCCCAGCTTCGAAATCCTGGCCTTCTGCCGCTTCTGCGCGGGCCTGGGCATCGGCGCCGAGTTCGGCCTGGGCATGGCCATCGCCTCCGAGGTTTCCAGCGCCGAGAACCGCGCCAAGTCCACCTCCGCCGTGGGCCTGGGCTTCCAGATCGGCGTGCTGGTCGCCTCGCTGGCTTCCGCGCCCATCATCGCCGCGTTCGGCTGGCAGGGCCTGTTCGTCGTCGGCTTCGTGCCGGCCGTCATCGCCATCATCATCCGCGCCGCCGTGCCCGAGCCGCCCATCTTCGAGCAGCATAAGGCCGAGGGCAAGAAGTCGGGCAGCGTCATCGACCTGTTCCGCACGCCCGAGCGCGCCAAGTTCTCCATCCTGGTCATCATCCTGTGCACCGTGCAGAACGCCGGCTACTTCGGAATCATGACCTGGCTGCCGAAGTACCTGAACTCCAGCCTGGGCCTGTCGCTCACGTCCACCGGCGTGTGGACCGCCGTCACCGTCATCGGCATGATGATCGGCATCTCCGTGTTCGGTTGGCTCGCCGACAAGGCCGGCCGTCGTCCCGCCTTCTGGACCTTCCAGATCGGCGCCGCCGTCATGATCGTCATCTACAGCCAGCTGACCGACCCGACCGCGCTTCTGATCGGCGGCTTCTTCATGGGCATGTTCGCCAACGGCATGATCGGCGGCTACGGCACGCTGATCGCCGAGCTGTTCCCCACCGAAATGCGCGGCACGGCGCAAACCGCGCTGTACAACGCGGGCCGCTTCATCGGCGGCGCTTCCGCCCCGGTGGTCATCCCGATCATCGCCGCCGGCAACGGCTTCCCGTTCGCCATCGGCTGCGTTGCCTGCATCTACGTGGTCGCGTTCATCGCCATGTTCTTCCTGCCGGAAAAGAAGGGCTCCGAGCTGGAATAGCTCCTCGCCCATCGGCTTTTACCGGAAAAGGCTTGCGAAAAGGCCGTCCCGTCATGGGACGGCCTTTTCGCGTTTGGAGCCGGAGCCCGCGCCCGCGCCCGCATCCCTCGCGGACGCACGCCCGCGCGCACGCGTCCGCGCCCACAACCGCACAACGCGCGCACCCGCGCACGAATCTGAACGAACCTGAAAACAATCGGGTCGATTCGTGAAAATCCCAGCTTGCCGGCACGCCTGCCATACACTGAACAACGCCGCACGTCAGCGCCCCGGCGCACCTCAGCGGTCCGTTTCAATTTGGGAAGAACAGCACCATGCAAGAAGAATTCACCCGGCGCATCGACGCGCGCCTCATCCTGTCCGTTGTCGCCTGCGGCATCATGTCGTTTTCCGGCGTGGTGGTCGAAACGGCCATGAACATCACGTTCCCCTCGCTCATGGGCGAATTCGGCGTGGACACCGCCACCGTGCAGTGGGTGACCACGGGATACCTGCTCGTGCTCACCGCCATCATGCCGCTCTCGTCGTTTCTGAAGCGCCGTTTCCGGAACAAGACGCTGTTCGTAGCCGCCATCTGCTGCTTCGCCGCGGGAACCGTCGCCTGCGCCGTCGCACCGACGTTTTCGCTGCTCATTGCCGGCCGGCTCGTGCAGGGCGTCGGCACGGGCCTGGCGCTGCCGCTCATGTTCAACATCGTCATCGAACAGGCGCCGCACGACAAGATGGGGCTCATGATGGGCATCGCCACGCTCATTACCGCAACTGCCCCGGCAGTCGGCCCCTCGGTCGGCGGCCTGATCGTCACGCTTTGGGGCTGGCGGCAGATCTTCCTGGTGTTGCTCCCGTTTTTGGCCTTCTCCGCCGTGGCGGGCATCGCCGCCATCCGCCAGGTGAGCGAAACCGAGCGCGTGTCGTTCAGCATCCCGCAATTCCTCGTGCTTTCCGGCGCGTTCGTCTGCCTCGTGTTCGCCTCCAGCTGCGCCAGCACCGCCGGCTGGCTGAGCGCGCAGGTGCTCGGCCTGCTGACCGGCGGCATCGCGCTCATCGCCGTATTCGCCGCCATGTCTCGCCGCACGGCGAACCCGCTCATCCGCATCGACATCTTCCGCAGCCTGCCCTTTGCCGCAAGCGTCGCCTACGTGGTGCTGCTGCAGGCCATCGTCCTGGGACTGGGCTACCTGCTGCCCTACTACGGGCAAGTGGTGAACGGCCAGGACGAATTCGGCGCGGGTTGCCTGCTTCTTCCAGGATGCATTTTGGGAGCCATCCTCGCCCCTCTCGGCGGTCGCATCCTCGATACGCTCGGCGCACGCCGGCCGCTCACGTTCGGCGCCATCTGTCAGTTTGTCGCCGTTGCGCTGTACGCGTTCCTCTCCATCGGGGCACAGCCGTGGGTGTTCGCCCTCGTCTACGTGCTCATCCCGCTTGCGCAGGGCTTTTCCGCGGCGAACACCATCACCAACGGGCTGAGCTTTCTGCCCATCGACCGCAAAACCGACGGCAACGCCACCTTCAACACGCTGCAGCAGCTCGGCGGCGCGCTGGGAACGGCAATCATGACTTCCATCGTGAACGCGGCGCAAAGCGGCTCGTCGGACCTGGTTGCCGGCACGGTTGCGGGAACGCAAAGCGCGTTTTACCTGCTGGTCGTCATTTCGCTCGTGGCGCTGGGTTGCATGGCGCTGGTGTTTCTTTCGCAACGAAAGGGCCGCTCGGCGCGCTAGGCGACCATGCGGCCATGTGGGGGCAACGCCAACGCACGCCAAGTGACCACGCGGGGCACGCCGGCGCGCGCCAGGCGGCCTACGGGGCGACGCCGCCCATCCCGGCAGCTCCTGTTACAGCCGCGTTTCGCCAGCGAAACGCTTTCGTTTCCCTTAGCCGGCAAGCCACCGCGACCGCACGGGGCGACTATCCTTATGCGTCGAACAGTAAGGAGGTACCCCCATGGCTCGCAGTTTCGACTTCAATGTACTGCTCAGCGTGCTGATCACGTCCGGACTCTGCATCGTCCTGACCGCGATTTTCGCCAGCCTGACCTAAACGTGCGCACAATCCGCGCGGGACGTTGGCGCGAACGCTCCCGCATAGCAGCGCGCCCGCAGCTTCTTTCCCAGCTGCGGGCGCATTTCTTTTGAGTCTCAAAAGCCCGTCGAGGGTATCCCAACACAAAGAAAGCCCCCGCAATGGCGGGGGCTTTCAGCGTCCTTTAGAAAGAAAGGCGGTGAACTAGATGCGCACCACGTTGCTTGCCTGGAGCTTGCCGTTCTGGCCGGTGGTCACATCGAAGGACACAGCCTGGCCCTCGTCGAGGGTCTTGAAGCCGTCCATCTTGATTTCGGAGAAATGCACAAACAGATCTTCGCCATCGTTCTGAGAGATGAAGCCATAGCCCTTCTCGGGGTTAAACCACTTAACAGTACCTTCCGCCATTTTAAATCCTCTTTTCTCTCCCGTGCAGATGCGCGGGGGTAAAACTACGCGTTGCATGGCGGCAACACTCGCTCTCACTTCGAGAGCACGCGCTCCATCATACGCTATCGCGGGGTCTTTCAGGTTGGGAATCTAGCCGCAGGCGAAAGAATTCGTCGGTTGGAAACACGGGGAAATCCCTAGCGGGAAGGTCTGTTTAAGGATGGCGAAAACCGTGAGTAACCTGCACATTTATTCATCCGCGGGAAGGATTGCGCAGCATTCTGCAAAGAGGCGCGGACCCGCAATTGCACGGACCGCACAGGGCGCGCACAAGGCACGGGCTTCCCCACCCGCTACAACTACCGAACGCGCAGCTCCCAAAACGCCACGGCGCTCGCCGCCGCGACGTTGAGCGAGTCCACCCCGTGCGCCATGGGGATCTTCACCGTGTAGTCGCAGGCGGAAATGGTGGACGGGAACAACCCCGCGCCCTCGGTTCCCAGCACCATGGCAAGGCGCTCGCACGCGGCAAGGCGCGCATCGCCCAGGGAAAGCGAGTCGTCCTCAAGCGCCAACGCCGCCACCTTGAAGCCGGCGGCATGCAGCAGCGGAATGCCCTCGGCCGCCCACTGGCGTTGCATGCCGATGCGCGTCCACGGCACGCTGAGCACGGTTCCCTGGCTGCAGCGGCTGGCGCGGCGGAACAGCGGGTCATGGCACGAAGGCGTGACCAGCACCGCGTCGATGCCGAACGCGTGCGCCGCGCGGAACGCGCTGCCGATGTTTGCGTAGTTGCCCACGTCCTCCAGCACGGCCACGCGTCGCGCGTCCGCGAGCAGAGCCTCCAGGCTCGGCAAGGCGGGGCGTTCGAACGCCGCCACGGGACCGCGCACGATGCGATAGCCGGTCACCTGCGAGAACAATTCGTCCGGAACGCGCAACACCGGGCAAGCGGGCCACTTCCCCAAAAGCGCGGCCGCAAGCGAGGCGGCGTCATCCGCCCAAGCTTCACTCACCAGAAACGACCGCGGGCGCACACCCGCCGCAAGCGCTGCCGCGATAACCGCCCGCGATTCCGCCATGAACAGCCCTGCCGGGGCGTCGGGCCATGCGGCCAAATCCGCATCGCGCACCCGCGCATACGGCGCCAAGCGGCCATCGCCCGCATTATTCAACTGTTCATATGGCATAAAGTGAAACCTCTCGTTGCTGCGTTACTCAGACACGCCAAGCGCCACGGCGCTTTCAATAACGAGAAGTGTA
>CAVGAF010000106.1:0-4995 GCA_963627055.1 Butyrivibrio sp. CAG:318
AGCTGATAAGAGCCCCTCGACGTGCAGAAGTCGAGGGGCTCTTTGCGTTTGCGGGTGCGGGGGGCGGCAGCGTCTAGTCCGCGTAGCGTTCCATGTAGTCGAGGATTTCCTGGCGGGAATGCAGGTCGGTCTTCGCATAGATGCGCTTGATGTGGGCATGCACGGTTCCGGAGCTGATGAACAGCTCCTCGGCGACGCGCTTCTGGGTCCAGCCAAGCGCGTAGAGCGCCAGCACCTCGACCTCGCGATCGGACAGCAGGAACTGCTCGCCCACCTTCTCGGCCTTGCGTCGCATGGCCGCCTGATGCGGGTTGACCGGCTCGCCCGAATCCGAAGAGGCAGCGAGGGCGCCCTGCGCCTGCTGCTCGTCCTCGGAGTCCAAGCCCATCAGGCGCGTGAACGTCGAATGGCGCGGCTTGCCGGCCGCCACGTCCTCGCCCGCCCCCGATTCCGCCTTCGGCAGGATGTCGGCCAAGCTCATACCCACATCGCCCGCATTCAGGCACTCGGCCTCGCACGAGGCGCACGAACCGCTCGCGCCCGCATCACCCGCGCCGACCATCACCACGCGACCGCTGCCGGCCTGGGCCAGCTGCCGCTCAAGCTGAGAGACGCGCGCCTTGTAGCGCCTCTCTCGCCGTTCGGCCTCGGTTCGCGAAATGTTGAGGAACAACCCGAGCGCCACCTGGATGGAAATGATGAGCACGAACCCCATGCAGGCATGGATGAGAATGTCGTCGCTGCTCAGGAAGGGCATCGTGATGAACGCCACGCGCGCAATGCAGCGACATCCCAAGCAAATAATCCATCCACCGAGCGCGTAGTAGTAGGGGTCGCGCCAGCCGAAGCCCATGAACGCGATGGTGATATACCACATGTAGGCGCACATGAGCGCGTTGAGCGAAGTGGTGAGCACCGCGCCGATGTCGAGCGCTTCCGGAAACACGGCATAGAGCAGCAGCGCGCCCGCCGCCATGGTCTCGAACAGGATGAACATGCCGACGGTCATCACGTTTTTGCGTCGGCGCGCCACCATCACGATGAGCAGGACGGCGATCAGGATGGTGAGCAGGCCGTAAGCCAGGCGCGTTTCCCGATGGAACGCGATGGAGGCGCCGTCGGGATAGCCGCGCAGGAAGCCGACGACCACGAACAGGGTTCCCAGGCTCACCGCCGTCGCCGAAAGTAGGCGCTTGCTGTGCGCGGCATCGTCGACGATGCCGAAATAATCAAGCTCGGGCGTGAAGGAGTTGATGCCGTACGCGTTCGTGCGCTTGCGTGCCAGCGCCATGCACGGCAGCTGCAGCAAAACGAACGCCGCCGCAAGGAAATACCCGTAAAAGCCCAGAACGCCGCACAGGTAGATGACCACCTCGCTGATGGCGATGGCGGCAAACGCGTAGACGGTGGCGGTGAGGCTCTCGCATCCGCGCGCGCGACGCAGCCAATAGAAAATGCACCCCGACGCGGTGAGCGTGATGAGGGCGCTCATGGCGAAGCGGATCTCGTAAGTTGCCGGATTCGAGAAATCGGTGAGGGGCAGGGCGATGAGGATGGCGGCCTCGACGATGCAGCAAATGCGCATGATCAGGTTCGTCTGCGGCTTGTTGAGGCGGAACCTCGTGAAGAAGATGAGCGCCGCGAGAACGATCATAACCGCGATTGCGGCCATCATCGCACCGTCGGTGAACAGGCCCTCGTCGGTGCTTCGGTAGCTGCCGTAGCTTGCGACGATCAAACCCGCGCGCCCGAAGGCGAACCCCAGGATTGAGGGGAGCAGTGGAAGGAACGTGCGCAGGAGAGCGGAAGGGCCGGAAACGCGCTCGGAAGCGGGGGTACCGGCCGTCGGTTTCGGCGCGGCGAACTGCACGGTTGCCGAGGCCGCGCCGGAGCCAGCCGCCGACGCGGCCGCAGGCGCGGCTTGGGTCTTGCGCGGGGAGTCGCTCCTCCCCTGCCCGATGGTTTTCCCTTTCAGGTCTCCCAATTCCTTCAATCGATTCCCCCGTCTTGTTAAATCGCGTTTGACCAGTTGAAACGACCAATTCCCTCAAAAAGGCGATGACAACTTGACCATTTCCCCCTAAAAGAGGGTATGCGCGACGATGTTTGAAAGGCATCATACCATGCGAATAGTTGCGAAATGTAACTGGAGGGTTATAGATTCAAGGGGGTAAACCAATGGTAGACGAGAAGGAAATCGAGTTCGATGAACCCGATGAGGGGCGCAATCTGTACGTGGAGCCGGCCGATCGCGCGCTCATCCGTACCAAGGACGTGTACCAAACCGAGCTGGACAACGGCGTGGAAGGGTATTCTGAAACGCTGCTGTCCATCGTGGCGAACTTCAAGAATTCCGGCAAGCCCGAGAATTTCAACGTGCAGAGCATGGTGGGCCGCAGCAAGCGCGGCGAGGTTGCGCTGCGCCTGTTCGCCGAAGTGGACGACTCGGTGTCCG
Source organism: Butyrivibrio sp. CAG:318 (assembly GCA_963627055.1). Lineage (GTDB taxonomy): Bacteria > Actinomycetota > Coriobacteriia > Coriobacteriales > Eggerthellaceae > Senegalimassilia. Next base: position 2,456 of record CAVGAF010000106.1, read on the forward strand.
ACCCCGTGTTCGTGAAGGTGGGCTTCAAAAGCCGCGGCTGCCTTGCCATGACCGGCTGCGCAAGCGCCATCTGCTCGATGGTCGAGGGGTTGACGTTCAGCCAGGCGCTGGCGCTCACGCCGGCCGACGTCGAGCGCGCAGTCGACGGCGTGCCGGTGGACAAGAAGCACACGCCGGTGTTCGCCATCGAGGCCGTGCGCGGCCTGGTGGGCGACTGGATGTATCGCTGCGGCATGAGCCTGGCCGAGATGAACGAGAAGCTGCCCTGCGACGAGCTTTCGGTGGCGTGCCTGATGTGCGAGCACTGCAGCCTGCGCGCAACGCGCGTGGACATGCTGGTGGCCGAGGCGCAGAAAGCGCAGGCCGACGACGAGCAGAAGGCGAGCGCGTAAATGGCCGGGGACGAGAGGGAGCAGGTGCTTGCGCCCGAGGATGGCGCTGTTGCGGGCGACGCTTCGTTGGCTGCGGCTGCGGCTGCGGACGATGCTGCGCCAGCGGCAGCAAGCGATTCCGCGGTAGCGAGCTGCGAAGCCGCTGCCGAGAACGCCGTCCCGGAAGAGGAAACCGACCCCGAGGCCGCGGCAGCGGCCCGCGAGCTGGCCGAGCACAACGCGCTCGCCGACGTGTTCGACGACGTGCGCCGCATGTCCGCCGACAGCCAGCTGGTCACGCCCGACCGCTGGCCCGCCATCGGATTGGTGCCGGAGCATATGACGGACGAGGACTTCGAGATGTTCGTATACGAATGGCTCGAGGACTATCAGGCCGAGCACGCCGAGGAAATCGAGGCGGAAATAGCAGCCGAGAAGGCGAAAGCGGCCGCCGTTCGCTCGGCAACGCGCGCCGTGGGCGTGCCGCCGAAAATCCCGAACCGACGTCTGGCGCAGATCGAGGCAGACGAGGAAGCGAAGGCTGCGGGCGCAGACGCCAGCAAAGCCGACGACGCCCCCGTTTCCGCAGGTGGCGAAACCAGCGAGCAGGAAAACGCGGCCGAGCGCGCAGACGTTTCCGCAGCATCGATTTCGCAGGCAACCGATGAGCCCGCCGCCGACGTCGCGGATGCCATCCAAGACGCGACGGAGCAGATCGAGCAGCCGACAGCCGCCGCAGATTCCGCCAACGAGCCCGCCGCGGACGATAACAGCCCCTTCGCCGGCCTGAAGATCCCGGAAGGATACAGGCTCGAGCAGATCGAGGGCGAATGGGTGCTGGTGGAGGATGAGGACGCCGCGCCGGTTCGCAAGGAAATCAGCTGCAACCGCATCAAGGTGCTCATGGGCATGCACAGCTACTACCTGTACGACCAGACGCTCATGACCGACAACTACGCGCGCTGGGCATTTTTGGCCGCCGAGGATAATCCGCAGGTCACGTTCGTGGAATGCGTGCGCGAGGACTCGCGCGTCTACCCGCGCCCCTACGCGGCCGAGTGCCTGCGCAACCCGCCGTTCTCCATGACCGACGAGCAGATTCAGCAGACTTGGGAAGCCGTGCGCGATTCGGGCAACTACCCCGACATCGGACGCACCGTCGCGTCGAACGGCGACGTGTACTATTACTCGACGGACTACCTCAGCGCCGATTACGCGGAAGCCCTCGCCGAATACGACGCCGTAGACCGCCCCGCCAACGTATAGACCCCGCGCAAGCCGACATCCCGCCCGATGCTCCGGCTTCGCCGGAGAGCGCGCTCTTGCGAACGCGCCTACGAATTTTGCCAGAAAATCAGCTTTGAACTGGGATTTTTCGTAGGTTCGAGCGAAAGCTCGAACATCAAAAGAGAGCACCGAAGGTGCGACACACTTTTCCGCGCGAGCCGGCGGAAACGCTCCGCCACAGACGGCCCCGCCCCAAAACGACGGCGCCCCCGCAGCTTGCAAGAGCCGCGGGGGCGCCGTTTCGCTATACGCTTCCCTCCCGTACGCGAGCGGGAAGCGTCTGCCGGAAGCTCCGGCTTAGTCCTGCTTGACCACCAGCACGTCGCAACGGACGTTGCGGATGAGGTAGGTGGAGACGCTGCCCACGAACACGTACTTGATGTTGGACAGGCCGCGCTCGCCGCAAATGACCAGATCGGGATCGGTCGGCTCGATGAGCTGCTTGGACAGCGTGTCGGTGATGCGGCCGGCGCGCACCATCAGCTGCACGGAGGGGATGTCGGGGTTGCTGCGCGCAGCCTCGAACAAATCGGCCAGGTCGGCCTCGATGCGGGTCTTGCCCTCGTTGCATAGAAGCTCGAAATCGACGCCCGACGCCTCGTAGGGCACGGAGTCAATGACGTGGCCGAAGGTCAGCTCGGCGCCGTCGGCGGCGGCCAGAGCGATGGCGCGCTCCATAACGGCGCGCTGCGTGGAGGAACCGTCCAGCGCCGCGAAAATGCGCTTGTATCCGAATGCCATGGGAAACCCCTTTCTTCATGCACGGCTTTCAGCCATGCGGTTCTTGGCGGGTGGGATGAAGTGCGCCAGATTCGGCGGCGCCCGCTTTCACCGACATTGTACCCCAACCGTCGCCCCGCGGCGCGTTTCGGCTTATTAACG
>CAVGAF010000107.1:0-4939 GCA_963627055.1 Butyrivibrio sp. CAG:318
TACATCACCGCGTGCTTGACGATGGCTAGCCCCAGCCCCGTGCCGCCCGTCTCCTTCGAACGGCTCTTGTCAACGCGGAAGAAGCGCTCGAACACCTTTTCGCGCAGCTCTTCGGGAATGCCCGGCCCGGTGTCGCTCACGCGCACCGTCACCGCACGCGCCGCGTCGGCAACCCCCGCCTGCGCAAACCGCTCGCGCTCCTCGGCACTCGCCGGCGCTTCCGCCACCGACACCGCCACGCGCCCGCCGGCGTGGTTGTAGCGCACGCCGTTCTCTATGAGGTTGTACAGCATCTCCTCGGCAAGCGTCTCCGACCCCTTGATGCAGGCCGCCTCGCCGCTCACTTCCACCGCCACGCCCTGGTCAGCCGCAAACGACGCCAAACGCCCCGCCATCCGCTCGGCGACCGCGCGCACGTCGATGGGGGTTTCCTCGCGCGCAAACGCGCTCTCGTCGAGCTTCGACAGCGTGAGCACGTCGTTAATCAGGCTGCGCATGGACTGCGCCTCGTCGTAGATGAGCCCCGCGAACTTCTGGCGGTCGCCCGGCAGCACCATGTCGTTCTTCATCAGCTCGGCGTACCCCGAAATCACCTGCAGGGGCGTCTTCATCTCGTGGCTGACGTTGCTGGAAAAGTCGCGCCGCATGCTCTCGGCCTCGGCAAGCTCGCGGTTCTGCTGGCGCAGCTGCGCCTGCTGGTCGTCGATGCGCCGCAGCAGCGGCACCATTTCCTCGTAGATGTCGTTTTCCAGCGGGTCCACCATGTCGAGCGCGTCGATAGGCCTCATGATGTGGCGCGTCAGCGCGCGCGACAGCAGAAACACCAGGCCGGCGGCCAAAAGCAGCGCCACCAACACCGGCAGGAGCATCTCGCCCAAAAACGCCACGAGCGAGTGGCGCGTCTCCGACAGGCGCACGATGCGCCCGTCGGAGAGCTTCTGCGCCGCATAGAGCGTGTCGGTCCCGATGGTTTCCGAATAGCGCAGGCTCACGGCCTCGCCGCTGCGCGCGGCCTGCTGCACCTCGGGGCGCGTCGCGTGGTTGTCCATCGACGACGCGTCGGCCTGGCTGTCGTAGAGCACCAGCCCGCCCGCGCTGATGAGCGTGTAGCGCGTGACGCCGTCGAACTGCTGCGCGAGCATGGTGGTGACGTCCTCGGAGGGCGCGTCGTTGAGGTATTCGGCCGCGCGCTCGGCCGCGTCGGTGAGGCTGCGCTCGGCATCGTGTTCGTAGGAGTAGAAGAAAATGCTGATCATGGCCACGGCGAACACCAGCACAATGCCCAGCGTAAACGCCAGCATGCTGGAGAAAAGGCGCCCGGACAGGCTTTTCGCATTGGTGCTCGTAGGGCTCATATCTCGCCTCCCCTACACCGTGCGCTTGATGCAGTAGCCCACGCCGCGCACCGTCTGGATATGCGCGTCGGCGCCCGGGCAGGCCGCGGCGAGTTTCTGGCGCAGCGTCTGAATGTGCACGTCGACCGTGCGCGTCTCGCCCACGTAGGTCATGCCCCACACGTCCTCGAGCAACTGCCCGCGCGTGAGCACGTGCCCCGCGCTCTTCATGAGCGCATGCAGAAGCTCGAATTCCTTGAGCGTCAGCTGCACGGCCACGCCGCCGGCCGCCACCGTATGCGCCGACACGTGCAGCTCAACAGGCCCGCACGCCAGGTCGTCGTTGGGAACCATCGCCGGCGCCGACGCCCGGCGCATGAGCGCGTTCACGCGGCTGACCAGCTCCATCATGCCGAAGGGCTTGGCCAGGTAGTCGTCGGCGCCCGCGTCAAGGCCGCTCACCTTGTCGAATTCGGTGCCCTTGGCGGTGAGCATCATCACCGGCACGTGCTTGCTCGCCGCGTCGGCGCGCAGGCGCTTGAGCACTTCCAGCCCGTCGATGTCGGGCAGCATGATGTCGAGCAGCACCAGCTCGGGCATGCGGTCGCGGCACGCCGAGAAAAACGCGCCGGGCGTGGAGAACCCCTCGGCTTCGAACCCCGCCTGCCTAAGCGCGTACACCGTCAAGTCGCGGATGTTCGTGTCGTCTTCCAAGTAGTAGATCATCGTATCGACCTCTCGTTCCCGTGAAGTTCTACGCTTCGGCCACCAGGCGGTACCCGACCCCGCGCACCGTCTCGATCATATCGGCATAACGGCCAAGCTTCTGGCGAAGCGTGAGCACATGCATGTCCACCGTGCGGCTTCCGCCGGAAAAATCCCAGCCCCACACGTTTTGCAGCAGCACCTCGCGCGACAGCACGTGGCCGGCATGCTGCATCAAATACGCGAGCAGGTCGAACTCGCGCATGGTCAGCGCCACCTGCTCGCCGTCGATGGCAACCTCGCGCGAGGCGGGCGAAAGCACGAGCGCGCCCAAGCGCAGCTCGCCGGCATCGGAGCCGCCGGCCCAATCGGGCGCGCGGCGCAGCATCGCGCGGATGCGGCTGACCATCTCCATCATGCCGAAGGGCTTCGTGATGTACTCGTCGGCCCCCGCGTCGAGCGCCCGCACGATGTCCAGCTCCGAGTTTTTAGCCGTGACCATCATGACGGGCACGCGGGAAAGCTTGCCCGGCGTCTTGCGGATGCGCTCGAGGATTTCCAGGCCGTCGGTGCCGGGGAGCATGATGTCGAGCACCACCACGTCGGGCAGGCGGCGGGCGCACGCCGCGCGAAACGCCGCGTCGTCGGCTTGGCCCTGCGCCTCGATGCCCGACTGCGAAAGCGCGTAGAGCAAAAGCTGGCGAATGTTCTCGTCATCCTCGACATAGTAGATCATCGGTCCCTCCGCACCTTATCGCCCAGGAGCGGTCCGTCGCATCCGCAAGCCGCCTCATCCGCAAGCCCTGCGCTCCGCTTCGCGGAAAAATGCCTGCACCCTAGGCGTTCTTTTCGTCCCTAGAGTGTACCGCATGCTCGCCCGTCGCGCGGAAGACGGCCCAGTCGGCAATGCGTTGCGCGTCGTCGCCCATGCGCTCGAAATACTTCGCCACCATCAAAAGCTCGGGAAGGTGTTTCGCGCCGGCCTTGTCCTCGCGAATGAGGTCGACCACCGCCGCCTCGCAGCGATCGTAGAGCTCATCCACCGCGTCGTCCATCTCCCACACGCGGCGCGCGCCCGCCACGTCGGCATCGTCGAAAGCGGCGACGGCGCACTCGAGCATTTCGGCCACCCTCTCGGTCGCCTCGGCGAATTCGTCGGAGAGGTGCGAAACCGCTTTCGGCGTGAGCTGTTGGGAGAGATAGGCCACGTCGCGCGTCATCTCGTCGATGTGAGCCAGGTCGCTCACCACGCGAAACGCCGCCGACACTTGGCGCAGGTCGTCAGCCACGAGCGGCTGCTGCATCAGCATGATGTCCAAGCAGCCGTCCTCGATTGCGTTGCGCAACCGATGCCCGGCCTTGTTGCCGGCCAGCACCTCGTCGGCTACGCCCTCCTCGCCCGAAAGCGCCCGCCCGACGGCGCGCACGTCCGCGATGGATTTCTCCGCAAGCTGCGTGAGCAGGCCGTCGAGGTCCTCAAGCTTGGCGATGTACTTGCTTCTAAGCTGCATTAGCTGAACCTTCCTGTGAGGTATTCCTTGGTCTTTAGCTGGGCGGGGTTGGAGAATAGCTGTTTGGTGTCGCCCGCCTCGACAAGTTCGCCCAGGTAGAAAAACGCCGTCTTGTCGGCCACGCGCGTGGCCTGCTGCATGTTGTGCGTCACCACCACGACGGTGCGCTCGGCCGCCAATTTCACCATCAGCTCCTCGATGAGCGCGGTGGAAATGGGGTCGAGGGCGCTCGTGGGCTCGTCCATCAGCAGCACTTCGGGAGAGGTTGCCAGGGCGCGCGCGATGCACAGGCGCTGCTGCTGGCCGCCGGAAAGTCCCAGCCCGCTTTGCCCAAGCTTGTCCTTCACCTCGTCGAACAGCCCCGCGTCGCGCAGGCACCTCTCCACCAGGTCATCGGCTTGCGAGCGGCTAAGGCGCCCCATGCGCCGCGGCCCGTACAGTACGTTGTCGCGAATGGACATCGGGAAGGGGTTGGGATGCTGGAACACCATGCCCACCTGCACGCGCAGGGCGTTCGCCTCGGCGGCGAAGATGTCGCGTCCGGCAACCTTGATGGTTCCTTCCGTGCGCACCGTGGGAACGAAGTCGCACATGCGGTTGAAGGTGCGAAGAAGCGTCGACTTGCCGCAGCCCGACGGCCCGATGAAGGCCGTGGCCTTGTTTTTCGGGATATCGAGGTTGATGTCCTTAAGCGCCTGGAAGTCGCCGTAGAACAGGTTGAAGTCGCGGATGGAGATCATCGGGTCGGCGCCGGGGGCGGCCGGGGCGTCGGCGGCGGCTGCCGCGCTCGCTGCGCCCGCCGCAGCCGCTGCGCCCGCCGCGCCGGCGCAGGCCCGGCCCGCCGCGCTCGCCACGCGTTCGTTATCGTTCATATCCATGCCCATCAGCCGAACCTTCCGGTCAGATAATCTTGCAAACGCTTGTCTTGCGGGCTGTCGAACAGCCGCTTCGTCGGCCCGGTTTCCACCATGTCGCCCACATAGAAGAAGGCGGTGTTGTCCGACACGCGCGTGGCCTGCTCCATGTTGTGCGTCACGATGACGGCGCAGATGCCGGCGGCGGCGATCGACCGGATGGTTTCCTCGACCGCAAAGGTGGATATGGGGTCGAGCGCGCTGCAGGGCTCGTCGAACAGCACCACGTCGGGATGCATGGCCAGCGTGCGCGCAATGCACAGACGTTGCTGCTGGCCGCCGGAAAGCGCAGTGGCCGACTGGTCGAGCTTGTCCTTTACCTCGTCGAACAGCGCACCGGCACGCAAGCTTTCCTCCACCAGCGCCTCGCAGGCGTCCTTGCCGCGCACCAGGCCGTGGCGCTTGGGCGCGAACAGGATATTCTCGCGGATGGACTTGCGAAACGGCGTCGGCTGCTGGAAGACCATGCCGATGG
>CAVGAF010000108.1:0-4709 GCA_963627055.1 Butyrivibrio sp. CAG:318
CGCCGGGAAGCCACCGCGCCCGGCCACGTAAATGAAGCGCAACAAAAGCCGGCGGGCCTGGCTCGATCGCCTGCCCGCCGGCCTGGGAGCCCTGACCGGGCTCAAGAATACGTACGCGAAACCTTACGCGCGGGACGCCACTTCCTGCGCCTGGTCATAGGTCAGCCACCCGTCGGGCAGCGGCGCGTCGTCGTGGCACTGCGAGCACGCGTTCACGCTCGCGCGGTGCGCTTTGTGGCAATCGCCGCAATCGCGCGTCTGGCCGTGCATCGGCATGTGCGGGTTGCGCTCGCCGTAGCTCGCGGTCGCCTTCACCAAGTCCTGACGCGTCATGTTGTGGCAGCTCTTGTTCAGGCAGAACGAGTCGCCGTCCTGGTTGAGCCACTCGCCGAGCTGCTCGGTGTTGCGCTCTGAGAGCACGTAGCCGTACGTGCTGTTCTCAAACACCGGCGTGTTGCCCGACGACCATTCCGACACCTCGGTGAGCTGCTGCGACAGCGTCGGCTCGTGGCAGCTCAGGCAGTTCGCGCCCGCGCCGCCGTCTTCCTTGGAAACCTTATGGGCGACGGCGAGCATGGCGCTCGTGTTCGTCACGGTGTTGCCCCATTTGTCGATGCCCGTCGTGTTCGGCTCCTGATCGTAGGCGGCAACCACCGCGTCCATGGGCGTATGGCACACGGCGTTGCAGAAGCTGGGCTGCTCATGCCATACCCAGAACCCGCCGCCCGCGCATACGAGCACCACGGCAACCACGGCGATGACGATGGGCGTCCGGCCCGAACGCTTGCGCTTGGGCGATACGTCCGCCTGCTTGTCCTTCTCTTCCATATTTCAACCCCCTTCCTGGTTCGAATCCCTGTTTCATCAGCGGTTACCCGGCATGCCGAACAATATCGGCGCGCCGGCGTGGAGAGCGCTCTCAATCGAGCCCGCGCACTTACGCGAGCAGAGCCAATGCCTGGTCGGCCGCCGCTTCGGCCTTGTCAAGGGTTTCGAACGTCAAGGTGGGGTTGTGCGCGCCTTCGCTGTTCTCGACCATCACGAAGTCCCAGTAGAACTGGGCGTTGCGCTGCAGCTTCCACAGAGCCGCCAGCTCCTCGGAGGGAGCCTGCGAGCCGCCGTCGGCCTTCGCAGCCTTGATGGCCGCGATCTCGTCGGCGTACTTGCTGGCGATCTGTTTGGTCATGTTCTCGATCTTCTCGCTGATGGAAGTGACGCGCTGCTCTTCCTTGGCCTGCGTGGCAGCCACTTCGCTCTTCAGGTCGGCGTGGCAGTTGTTGCAGTCGTTGTTGAGCATGTCCTCGTTCTCAAGCGGGCTGACCCAGTTGTGCGAGGTGTACGTCGTGCCGTCCTCGGCCGTCTGCGTGCCCATGTGGCAATCGGAGCAGGTGTAGCCGATGCGCGCCATGGTGGTGGACTCGCCGCCGTAGATGGTCTCGAACTCGGGATGCTGCACCTTGATCATGGGCGCCATGGTGTCGCCATGGTTCCAGTCGCTGAAGTTGCGCGCATCGTAGTACGCCAGGATGGCGTCGGGCGTCATCTGATCGGTGCCCGAGTACGGGTTCGTCGTCGCCTTCGTGGTCGGGTCGAAGTAGTACTCGTTATGGCACTGGCCGCAGGTCTGGCTGGCCTTCGGCGCCTTCTTCTCGTTGTCGACGTCGTCGCCGAGCGCCGTGAGGAAGAACTTGTTGCCCACGACAAGCTGGGTCGGATCGTTCTCATGGCAGTTGTAGCAGCTGATCGGCTCGTCGAACTCGTCAATCATGTCCTTGAACTTGCCCTGATAGGCGCTGTCGCCCTCGGAGTTCACGAGCGCGGTGTACTGCGGCGTCTTGCAGGTGATGCAGTTCGCCAGCTGTTCCTTCTTCTGGGTACGCGGCGTTTCCTTCACCGTTTCCAGCGAATGGGTGTGCCCGTGCGCCTCGTCGTAGCCGAGCGCGAACGCATAGCCCTTGTACATGGTGTTCAGCGCCGGATACAGCTCGAGGTAGTTGTGCTTGCCCTCGGTGCCGTTCATGTCGTTTTCCTTGTACGTCGCGTACTGATTCGGGTACGCATTGGCCCATGCATCGGCATCGACCACGCCGTACTCGTCAGTCGCGGGCGTTTCGGAAACCTGCTGCGCCACCGGCTTGTCCGTGGCCTTCTGGTCTGCGCGGCCGACTTTGTCGGCGTTCTGAGCGCAGGCCGTCATGCCGACGACGAGGACGAGCGCGCACAGCGCGGTAGACCACACGATGCGCTTGTTCTTCTTCGCTTTCGCTTTTCCTTTCGTCATTCCCTTTATCCTCCCTTCTTTTGGAGCGCCTCTCCTCCACAAACTCTACACGCGCGCGAAAGACGGCCGCAATCCGTTCAAGCGCGAATAAGGGGATTCTCCTGCGTGCCGGCGGGAAAAACCCTACTCTGTTATTTATGGCAAACTTTTGAGTGAGCGCGTTATCGCACGTGGCAGGCCGCTTGTCGCCGAAACCGCACGCCCCTTGCCCACCCCGCAACCCTGCCGAAAATCGGGAAACGACCTATACTGGGCACAACAAGGAACAGGGGGTTTCATGAGCGGTTCCAATTTCAGCAAGAAGGCACTTAACGGGGAAGTCCGCGAGTTGCAGGACGCGGTTGACGACCTGTATCGCCGCTTCGGCTTCGATTTCGTCTCGATGGGGCTGACCGCGTTCGTCGGCGCGCCGCTGCGCTGGATTTACAGCGCCGGCGAAACGTCGAGCCGCCATCGGCGCATCGCGCTGGCGCCCGGCCACGGCATCGGCGGCATCGTGCTGAAGGCCGGCAAGCCCATGCTGTTCACCGACATCGACGCCGAGCTCGACCCGCGCGAGTACTCGTCCTACCCCATCGTGTTCGCCGAGGACCTGCGCAGCTTCTGCGCCCTACCGCTCATGAAGGGCGACCACGCCATCGCCGTGCTGCTGTGCGCGTTCCGCACGGTCGCCGATGGGCAGGACCGGACGTTTTCGCAGCTCATCGACCACCTTGGCGGAACGTTTTGCGGGCTGCGCGTCGTGACCGACGGCTTCATGCGCCTTGAAGGGGACGGTTTCGCCGACGACGCGGCGGAGGCGTCGGGCGGATCGGGCGGCAGGAGCGACGGGGGCGCAGGCGCTGCGGGTGCGGGAACGGCGGGCGCGGGCGCGTCGCACCTGAGCCGCTCGGAGATTTCCCTCATCATCGCAGCTCAGGAAGAGGAGCGCCGCCGCATTTCGCGCGAATTGCACGACGGCGTGGCGCAGGAGCTGCTGACGGCCACGCTTTCCCTGCAGCTATTGGCCGGCCACACCGACGAGGACGGAACCGCGGCGCTCGACGAAGCGCGCGGCATCATCAACGGCGTGCTCGACGAGCTGCACAACATATCGGTGCAGCTGCGCCCGAGCGCACTCGACCACTTGGGATTCGTGCCCGCGCTGCGCAGCCAGGCCTTGGTCTTGGAGAAAACGTACGGCTCGGCCATCGCCTTCGAGGGCGACCTTTCGCTCGGGCGTTTCACCCACGCGCTCGAGACGCAGATCTACCGCATCTGCCAGGAAGCCATGACCAACGCCTGCAAGTATTCCGGTTCCGACGTGGTGCGCGTGCGCATCGAGGAAGCCGGGGAATGGCTGCACGTCGAGGTGTCCGACGACGGCTGCGGCTTCGACGTGGACAAACCCACCATCAAGGGAAGCGGCTGCGGTCTGTTAGGCATGCAGGAGCGCGCCGCGCTCATCGGGGCCGCGCTTTCGATCGAGTCGGGCGCAGGCGGCACGCGCGTGAGCTTGTCCGCGCCGATGGGCGCAACGGAGAAGGAGGGGGCGCGATGATTCGCGTGACGCTCGCCGACGACCACGAGGTCGTCCGAACCGGAATCAAAATGCTGCTGGAAGCCGACGCGGGAATCACCGTCGTATCAGAGGCGGCCGACGGCGCCGAGGCGTATTCGCTCGTGGCGCGCGACAAGCCCGACGTGCTGCTGTTGGACATTTCCATGCCGCCCGGGCAAAGCGGGCTGGTGGCCTGCGAAAAGGTGGCGAAGGACTTCCCCAGCACCAAGGTGGTCATCCTCACGATGTTCGCCGAGCCCGAGTATTTGCTCTACACCCTGCGCGGCGGCGCGGCGGGCTACGTGCTGAAGAACTCCACCGCCGAGCAGCTGCACGAGGCGGTCCGCACGGTTTCCGACGGCGGCAGCTACATCCACCCCACCATGGCGCAGCTGCTGGCCAAGCATATGGGCGAGGCGAACGCGAAGGACCCGTCGTTCCAGCAGCTCACCGCCCGCGAGCTGGAGATTCTGCAACTTATCGCGCGCGGATTCACCAACAAGGAAATCGCCGAGCGCATGTTCTTATCCGTGAAGACGGTGGAGGCGCATCGCAGCAAGATCTACCGGAAGCTCAACCTGAAAACCCGCGCCGACGCGGTCGACTACGCCCTGCGCCACAAGCTGATGGACATGTAGCAAAAGCGGCGGGCGGGGCGGCTGGGGCGGGCGGAGGCAATGCAGGGCGGGCGCCTCGACTGGCGGGCGCCTCCCGCCCGATGCTCCGGCTGCGCCGGAGTGCGCACTCTTTCGAACGCTCCTACTTCGGTCAAAAATCACCATTCACCTGGGATTTTGTAGGTTCGAGCGAAAGCTCGAACATCAACAGCGAGCGCCGCCAGGCGCGACACACTTTGGTTTGATAAGTAAAAGGCAAGTACGTGATAAG
>CAVGAF010000109.1:0-4593 GCA_963627055.1 Butyrivibrio sp. CAG:318
ACGCGGCTACACCTGGTTCTTGCGGGCGTAGTCTAGGTAGCCTCCTACGCTGTAGTGGTCGGCATCGTCCGATGAGGTGAGGTACCCGCCGATGGTGCCCAGATAACCCACCTGGGAAATGCTCCCGTGCTCGAGCTTGTTTCCTTGCGCATCCACAACCAGGGCGTACCAGTGGCCGTTCTCGTGCGCGGGCTTTCTGAGTTGGCACGTGAGGGTAAACTTCCGCTCGCCATCCAACTTGGCAAAAGCGCCGGCCTCCCGCAGAGCCCTGAGACGATCGCCGTCAATCCAGAAGCACATGAACGGCGTCTCGAGGACATCGGTGAGGGCATCGGCTTTGGTGTTGTACACATAGCAGAACAGCGCACGGTCGTGCCCGTGTGCAAGCAGGTCGAGCTCGCGCTCGCTCAGCTTGAAGCAGACGGTCTGGAACGCCCCCGGATTGGTCTCGTCTTCGCCGACCTCGGTCATGGCGGTCTTCACCTGGAACAGGAACGTTTCCGCGGCAACCGTCGGGTCTTCGAGCCTCTGCTTGAGGTTGAGCGACACCACGTCGATGCCCATATCCGCCGGCGGGCGCAGGGCATCGAGCCCGTGCCGGTACAGAGAGGCCGTAAGCTGGTATTCGCCGGTGTAACCGTTGTAAAGGCTGTCGAAAAACTGATTGCCCATATTGCTCCCCCGGAGTCGTCTGTTCTGCGCTTTTAATGCGCAATCGCATGCATCCCATATGTTAGCGCGCCGCCCGTCGCTTGAGAGGGGCCATTCAAATCATCAAAATAGACCCTTGACAGCGCTTTGGCGCCGGCGATATAACCTAGACACCCGTTAGGCGATGTTTGGGATCGCCATTGTAAGATTTGCGTGGGGGCTGCATCGGCGGCCTTTGGTTACAAGTCGCGTTAGCGCGGCGCCGTGTCACAGGCAAATCCCATTCCCAACTTTTTGCAACGTAATACAGGAGACATTGTGAGCAGGACCTGCCCTTTGCTGCGCTTTTGCGCGCAGAGGACGCTTGGCATTGGCGTTTTGCGCTCAAGACTGCGCGCGAGGCTGCACTGCGGCCCTGCTCATGCAACTCCGGCGGCGCTGCGGCGCCATTCACGAAAGGACGGCCATGGGCACGTATTCCTATTCGCCACTCATCATGCACGAGACATCGCTTGGCCTGGAGAGGCTCGATATCCGCGACGAGATGCTCGCCGATCGCGAGCTCGAGCTCTGCGGACCCGTCGATGCAGACTCGGTGGCAGACATCATTCGCGGCATGCGGCATCTTCAGAAGGCCGACCCGGATGACGCCATCACGCTGTTCATCAACAGCCCTGGTGGCGAGGTGAGTTCCGGCCTTGCCCTCTACGACGTCATGTGCGCCATCAGCTGCCCCGTCCGCACCGTTTGCTTGGGGATCGCGGCCAGCATGGCGGCACTCCTTTTCATTGCCGGCGACATGCGCGACATGCTGCCGCACAGCCGCGTCATGATTCACGACCCCCTTATCAGCGGCGGCGTGGGCGGAAGCGCGCTTTCGGTGAAGGCGCGCGCCGACGACCTCATGCGCATCCGCAACATCACGGCCCAGGTCATTTCCGACCACACCGGGATGTCGCTGGAGGAGGTGTTCGACCTCACGGCTCGGGACACCTATTTCGAGGCCGACGAGGCCGTTTCCTCGCACCTGGCCGATCGCGTCATTCGCGAGCTCTAGCCTATCGTCCCTAAATTCCCGAAGGAGGAAACCATGACTACCGCGAAATTCGAAACCGATCTTGAGCCCACCTACGTTTTGGCGGACGAGCCTTTCTCGCAAAATCCTGCCGACCGCAGCGCCTACCAAGGCAAAACGCTGCTCACCTCTAAAACGGAGCTGGAGACCGACACCTGGAAATCGGGCTTGAACAACAATGTTCTGGTGCTGGGTTGCTCGGGTGGCGGAAAGACGCGACACCACGTAAAGCCCAACCTGATGCAGGCCCAAGGCTCCTACATCGTGATCGATTGCAAAGGGAGCCTGTACCGCGAGGTCGGCCCCTACCTTGCCGAGGCCGGCTACGAGGTCGATCAGCTGGACTTCACGCGCATAGGGGGCACGGTGGGCTACAACCCCATAGCCCATGTTCGCCTCGACGAGGACGGCTGCCCCATTTTCCAGGACATCATCACCATCGCGTCGGCGATCTGCCCCGTCGAAGCCCACGAGACCGACCCGTTTTGGCCTCTCGCCGCAGCCAACTACCTCAGCGCCTTCATCGCCTACGTTTTCGAGGCGCTGCCGAGCGAAGAATGGCACATGGGATCGGTGATCAGGGTGTTCGAGCAATCGTGCACCGGTTGCGCCGACGCCATGTTCGAGCAGCTTGAAAAGGAGAATCCGGAAGCCTATTCCCCAGGGGTGTACCGCCGCGCGATGGTCACCTGCGGCGCCACGAAGATGCACTCAAGCATCATGGGCATCATCGCGGCGAACCTCATGGCATTCGGCTTTCCCGAGGTCATGAGCGCATACCGCCATCCGAAGCAGATGGATTTCCGCTCGTTTGGCCGCAAGAAGCGCGCGCTCTTCGTCACCGTGAATGACATGGACCGAAGCCTAGATAGGCTTACGAGCATGTTCGTGCGCCAGGCTTTTTGCGTTCTGTGCGACTCGGCCGACAACGACTACGCAGACCATCGCCTGCCAGTGCCCGTGCGCTTCGTGCTCGACGACTTCGCCAACCTCTACCTGCCGAACATGGACGACGTGCTGTCCGTGATCCGCAGCCGAGAGATCAGCTGCACGGTCATCTGCCAAACAGTCAGCCAGCTCGAGGCGCGCTATGGCGAACCTGCCGCGAACTCGATCATCGGCAACTGCGACGCGCAGCTCGTTTTGGCTTTCCAAGACGAGCGAACCGCAAGCTATTTCGCCGTGCGCGCCAACAAGCCGGCGAGTTCCCTGCTCGAGACCCCTGCGGGAATGTGGTGGGTTTTCGTCCGCGGTCAGCGCGGACGGGTGGAGCCGGCATACCAACTCGAGACCAACCCGCGCTACGACGACCTCGTAAAGGCCGCCGCCCGTGCCGAATGGGAGGAGGCCAAGAGCATTATTCTGGAATGGGACGGGGTTGTTCTTGAAGAGTGCTGCTAAACAATTTGATATATTCCGTATCGGCAATTAGTTCAGAAACAAAGCTCATCACCGCGAATCATCAAGGTTCTTGCAATTACAGAGATGACGCGCCGTTTAGAAGGGTAAAGCATGTACGAAATACCGAACTGGGAAGAGCTGAGGGGAACCGACCCGAACGATCCGACGTGTTTTAAGCCCAAGGAAGGGATAGCTCACAAGATCATCTTAGGGCCCGAAAACAATCGCTGGTTCGTGGTTGCGCGCCCCGATGGCGAGCATTGCAAGAAGCCCACGCTTGCATTGAAAATCGAGGAAGGCGAGATGTACTGGTTTCGCCCGTCACCAAAGACGCCGGACATGAGCTCGAAGATGACTATTTTCACCGACCTCAAAGAAGTGAACCAGGCGGTTTCTGCCGCGCAGGAGAAATTCCCTGAGTTCACTATCTGGTCTACGGGCTTCACCGTCAAGGAATAGCTTCAGATCTCAACCATAGAATCAGGTTCGCTTAGTCCACCTGCGCCGATGCTTGGCCCAGCGACGTCAAAGACATCGCTGGGTCGAGGCGCCGTCGAAGGTGCGCTCTCCCGTGATGCGGATACGAATGGCTGACAACCCCAGCTACGGTTCTGAAGAGCGTATCGGTTGTCCGAAGTGGAAACAGCGCGGATTAATCAAGGCGACAACTAGGCGCAATCAACGAAGCCCGAGGTGCGCGGTGGGGCCATTCTAATTTTGAGAACGGGTAAGTGCCAAATGTATAGTATATACGCTATACTTTTGACATGGCAAAAATCGATGACATATACGACGCTGTTGATGACTTCGGGTTGATCACCTCTGCAGAGGCGGCCGATCTTGGCATGTCCAGGGCCGAGATGGTCCAGCAGGAGAAAATGGGCAAGCTCGTCCGTGTCGCTCGCGGCGTGTATCGCATGCCAGTTTGGCCGTCTCAGCCGCAGGCTCCCTACGCCATCGCCGTGAAGGCGGCCGGTGACGGTGCCTTCCTCTACGGGGAGTCGGTCGTGGCGTTGCTGGAGTTGGTCCCGACGGACCCTACCAGAATGAGGCTCGCATCGCCGCGCCGATGCCGCCGCAATCTCGGGGCGGGGGTTACGGTGGAGAAGATGGCGGGCGTGAACCCTGTCTATATAGAAGGTATCGCCTGTCAGCCGCTAGCTAACGCTATTGTGGACGCTTCAAGGACCATGGGCACCGCCCGAGCGCTCGAGGCTGCGGCCGAGGCCTTATCGCGGGGCTACATAACGAAAAGCGATGAGGAACGGATTCGAGAGGAGATTTCCCGATGAAGAGACCCAACAGCATGCGCCATCTTGATGATGCCATACGAAGGCTAAGCGGGAACACGCCCCGGGGTTTCGTAAGGATGCGCACCGTGATGGCAAACGCCATTGTTGCGAGCATGCTTCCCGACGGGGTCATTAAGGGCGGCAGTGCGCTCAAGATGCGCTTCGGCGACGAGG
>CAVGAF010000110.1:0-4565 GCA_963627055.1 Butyrivibrio sp. CAG:318
TTTCAGCAGGTTACACGCGCTCGAAACGTAAATACATCAGGCGTTGTAGGGCGGGCTAATGGCGCTCGCGGCCGGTTGCGGCAAAGCGCGACAAAACTAGTACGAAGTGCGTAGGCTTGGGGCGACAGTCCGGATATAGGCTATTTCGCACTTTTCTGACCTGGGGAAACGTTGCCGGTTTCAGTCCTCTACTCGGCCGGTACCGAAATACCTACACACTTCGCACCATAAATTTCGCAACGGGGCCGAAAAACCCACGAACGACGACGAACTAGCCCCGGCGAGCGCAAGCTCGTCTCCTCAACCCGGCGGCACTTGCCGACGATTGACCAAAGCTCGCTTACAACCGGCCAAAACCTGCTGACAATCGGCCGAAGAATGTGCTCGAACAGCCGCGAAGGCTTCTTCCGCAAACCTCACGTCCGTTGTCGCCAACGTTCAAAAGGTCGGTATTTCTGTAACCTGAGCCCTCTGCAAAGGTCGGTATTTCTGTTGATATGAGGTACCTAGAAGGTCGGTATTTCTGTATAATCGCAGATAGATAGCAGTATTAGGAGGGGCTATGTTCAAGCGTAAGGCATACGAGAAATTGCTCGCCTGGAAGAATGAATCGCACGGGAAAACTGCTGTTCTCGTCGAGGGCGCCCGCCGCGTCGGTAAGACGACGCTTGTCAAGGAGTTTGCCAGTCGCGAATATGCCGACTACCTGTATATTGACTTCTCGAGTGTTGACAGCGCTACTGTTCAGCTCTTTAACGAGCAACGTGGCGACATCGACGTGTTCCTGCGTATGCTTCAACTGAATTTCGGCAAGATGCTCGAACCTCGAAACGCGGTCATTATTTTCGACGAAGTTCAGCGTCTTCCTGTTGCGCGCGAATATATCAAGCACCTGGTGGCGGATGGCAGGTTCGACTATATCGAAACCGGCTCCCTCATATCGATTAGGAAAAACGTCGAGAGCATTGTGATTCCCTCCGAAGAAGAGCGAATTTCCCTGGAGCCGCTCGATTTCGAGGAGTACTTATGGGCTTGTGGTAAGGGAATATACGCGAGCGAGATTCGCCGATGCCGCGAAAATCTGGAAGCGCTGCCGGATTCCGTTCATAACACCTGCACTAGGCTTTTCGACGAGTATATGCTGGTTGGAGGCATGCCTCAGGCAGTTGATGCCTTTATCGCGGAAGCGGATTTTCGCCGGTGCGATAAAGTGAAGAGACAGATTATTGCCCTGTACCGCGAAGATATCGCTAAATTCGGCGGCGCCGATGCCCGTCGGGCGCGTGCGGTGTATGATGACGTGCCTGGTCAGCTAAGCTTAGACAACAAGCGTTTCAAGTTTGGCTCAACTGAGACGGGTTCGCGCTTCGAGCAATTCGAGTCGGCTCTTATATGGCTTGAGGACGCCCGGCTTATCAACAGGTGCCACCTTTGTAATGACCCGAGCGTGGGGTATCGGCTGCACGAGGACTCGTCGTCTTTGAAGTGCTACATGGCCGATACCGGCTTGCTGGTAAGCCTCGCGTTCGACGATGGCCCCGACCTCGTCAACGTACATAGGGACATTCAATTCGGCCGCGTGTCCGTTAATAAGGGCATGCTCGTCGAGAATGTCGTTGCTCAGCAGCTGCGTGCTCGCGGTCATTCGTTGTTTTATTACACCTGGGAACAACCCTCGAAGACGGAGGGCGCGCGACCGAGGCGACGCGAGATTGACTTCTTGTTGACCAGGGGTTTCTCCGATGCAGCAGGCAAGCCTCGCGTAACGCCCGTAGAGGTGAAGTCTTCGAAGAGCTATTCGACCGTATCGTTGGACGACTTTGCGAAAAAATACGCCAAGCGCCTTGGGAGGGAAATCGTACTCCATCCCAAACAGCTTATGCTCAAGGGGAATAGGGAGTACCTGCCCCTCTACATGTCGTTTTGCATTTAAGGCGTTCCGGGGGCGTTACGCTCTGCAGCTGCCGATCAATCAAAGCTCGCTTACAACCGGCCAAAACCTGCTGACAATCGGCCGAGGAATGTGCTCGAACAGCCGCGAAGGCTTCTTCCGCAAACCTCACGTCCGTTGTCGCCAACGTTCAAAAGGTCGGTATTTCTGTAACCTGAGCCCTCTGCAAAGGTCGGTATTTCTGTTGATATGAGGTACCTAGAAGGTCGGTATTTCTGTATCTTCGCAGGTGAACGCGCCGCGCGGTAGCGCCTTCCGATATACGTTGAACTTGCGTCAAAGCTGCGGATTTTTTGTTACCGCGGCGCCGTCCCTCGTTGTGCTTTGCGTGCGTCCGCGCATTGCGCAACAGCGTTCGCCCCGCAGGGCGTCCCCCGCAAGGCAACTTCCCGCCCTCGCGCCCGCGCCCCTATAGCGTTCGTTGCTGATAGAGGCCGTTGTCGGTGAAGCCTTGCTTGCGGTAGTAGCCGCGCGTGCCGACGGCGCTGATCACGTTGATGGCGCGATAGCCGTCCTCGCGTGCGAGCTCGCAGGCCCGTTCGATGAGCGCGCGCCCCAAGCCGCGATGCTGCGCGTTCTGCCCGCTTTTCCCCAGGCCGGCGACGCGTCCGTAGACGTGCACTTCGCGAATCATCGCCTCGCCGGCGCCTATCGGAAGTTCGGGCTCGTGGTTGCACACGTAATCGTCCTTCGGGAGGGACAGGCGCAAAAAACCGGCGATGCGCCCCTCGGGCGTGATCCACTGCAGGAACGCTTCGCGCGTGTTGGTCGTCTCGTAGCGAACCTCGTCAAGCGACAGCTCGTCGGCGGCGGCCGCCCCGAAGGCTATCTCGCGCGAGCGGATTTCCTTCACGGGCGCGCCGCGCCGCGAAAGCTCCTGGTCAACCATTTGGCGCAGGTTCACCTTCTTGTTGCCGCACATGATGTCGTGAGCCGATATGTCGCGAATCATGCGCGAGATGCGGCAAAACGGCGGTGTCGCCAGCACGTCGTCGGCCAGCAGGTTTACCAGCT
Organism: Butyrivibrio sp. CAG:318; assembly: GCA_963627055.1. Lineage (GTDB taxonomy): Bacteria > Actinomycetota > Coriobacteriia > Coriobacteriales > Eggerthellaceae > Senegalimassilia. The sequence goes on from CAVGAF010000110.1 coordinate 2,966, forward strand.
CGTCCTCGTCGTAGGGCCGCCAGCTGCCGTCGCGCCAATGCTTCACCAGCCCCGTCCCGTCCACCAGCGCGCAGGGGTAGAGCTTGATCTCGTCGGGCTTGAAGGCGGGGTTTTCGATCATGCGGCGGAAATCCGCGGCGTCGGTTTCCGGCGTGGCGCCCAGCAGATTCGCCATAAAATGCGCGTGGGTTTTGAAGCCGAAGATGCGCGTGAGCTCGAAGGCCTCCCGCATGCGCTCGACCCCGATGCCGCGGCGGTTGGCGGCAAGGACGCGCTCGTCGAGGCTTTGGACGCCCATCTGGATTTTCGTGCAGCCAAGATGACGCAACAGCGCAAGGCGCGGGGCGGACACCGCGTCCGGGCGCGTTTCCACCACGAGGCCGACGCAGCGGTGCGCAGCGGACTCGTTAGCTGTCTGCAAGGCTTCTAGCTGGGGAAACGTCGCGGTTTGCCAACGCGCCGCCGCTGCCCAGCCGGCGGCCGCGGACTGGGCTGCGGCGGGTGCGGGTCGGGCGCCGGCAAGTTCGCGCTCAGGCTTGCCGCTGCCCGCGGCCCGGCTGCCCTTCCCGGCCCGCAGGCTCGCCGCGTTCGTCCTCGCCCCGGCCTCGCCACACGCGTACAGTTCGCGAACAGCTTGGTTGTACGCGATTTCCCCGCGCGTTACGCGCGCTTGCGTGGCGGCGACTTGGGCGGCAATCTCGTCGCGCTCGCAAGCGATGCCCGCCGCGCGATAGCGCTGCCGACGCGTCTCGACCTCGCGCTCCACCACGGCTTCGTCGGCCATATCGTTCAGCGCGCGGAACAGCTCGCGCATATACCAAATTTGGTACGCCTCGGGGTAATCGCTCCAGGTGCCGCCGAGCACGATGAGCTCCACCTTGTCGGTGACGTGCCCCATCTGGTGCAGCGTGCGCAACCGCGCGGCGACCTGCAGATACGGGTCGAACCAGTTGCGCTCGGCGCGTTGGCAGGCCGGCTCGTCGGCGAGGTAGCTCTTCGGCATGCGCACGTCGTTGGGGCAGTACAGACAGGCGCTCGAGCAGGGCCAGGGCTTCGTCAGCACGGTGACCGTCGCCACGCCCGACGCCGTGCGGCGCGGTTTCACCTGCAGCGTGCGGACCAGGCGCGCCTCAAGATCGTCCGTCACGCCCCACGAGCGCCAAACTTCAGGGCGGTGCATTTTAACGTCCTGGTAGAACGGCAGTAGGTTCTTTTTCGCCACGTAGCGAACGGGGCCGGCAACTTCGCGGTTGCGGGCCCGGATGATGCGGTCGAGCGCGTTCGGATCGAGCGGCCCGTCTTCGTCGCGCAGGTGCCCAATGATGTTCAGCAAAGTCTTTTCCATGAGCGGTATTGTACGGCATGGAAGGCCGGTCGCCGCTTCCCGCCGGTTATCGACGTTTCCGTGCCGAAATGTTGCTGATTTAGCAGCATTGCGGGACGCGGGGTAGAATGGGCGCGAAACGAAGACGAATCGCGCGCGGGGGAAACGGCGCGTGAATGGGAATAGGTGCAAGCAACGCATGGAACAAGCTCTGACGTATTTGGATAACGCCGCCACCACGAAAACCCTGCCCGAGGTTGTCGAGCGCATGAACGA
>CAVGAF010000111.1:0-4559 GCA_963627055.1 Butyrivibrio sp. CAG:318
TTGGAAACTCTTGATGTAACTTGCTTTCGAATTTCATGTTCATGGGACCCGCTGGAGTTTTCAATGCCGCGCGCACAAGCCGCTGTGGGTTGGCCGGTTCAAAATCCTGCGCGCGGGGTTGGAAACTCTTGGTCTCCGTTGGGGATGCTTGTTATCCACCCGGGATAAAGGTCGCTTTTCTGCCTGGTGTGACCCTTAAGGTTGTTGTTTTTGCCCTTGGTTCGAATTTTGGTACGACAGCCTGTCTGACAAGCGTTTTCTTTTGTTCTGTTTGACCCGCGAAAATCGGCCTAAAACCCCAGGAAAACGGGCTTTTCGTTAGCGTCTGTTGGGTTGTATTACGATTTGAATTGTTATGCAAACTGAACAAGCTGCGCAACGCTGACGAAGAGCTGAGGTAGCGCGTTAGGGAAGAATTTATTCCGTTCCGATACCCGCCCCGGTAGCCGTTTTACGGCTGCCGGGTGGCTTGGTTAGGGGCGGTCGGTTACGGGTTCGGGTGGTTATTCCTCGTCTTCGGACTCGAACTCGAGGGCTTGGGCGGCAGCTACCTCCTCTTCTGTCCAGACGTTGTTGCGGTACTTGATGAGCCAGCGGCCGCACTCGATGGTGGTTACTAACAGGGGTTTTGCTGGGTGAGCCGGAATTGGTTACTATGGTAGTTATCGCTCTCGCGAAGAAAGTGTCAGCAGTCAAGACGGTTTTTGGCATTAGGGGAAATGGAAATAGCTGCAAATTGCCGCTTAAGTTTATGAGTCGATGGTGCGTGGCCCCCCGGGAAGCCTGTTGCCTGTTCTGTGGCCGGCCTTAAGCTCGTTCAATTAGATCAACGAATGGCTGTTTTCCCGATGTCGGTAGTGTCTCGAAAGTTGGTGTAAGCCGTTCTAGCGAGGTGCCGCCGAAGGCGGCCCGAGCGAACGGCAAATCGGGATGAGGGAGGGTCCCGGCCCTCTCCAAAGCCTGGAATCTTGATGGCATGCTACGCCGTCTCGACCTTTTCCGCAAGCTGGAGGCTGGCGAGAATCATCTTCCTGGCCTCCTCGGCGAGCTCGCCGTCGGGCTTTCCGGCCGCGGCGGGCGCCGCCGCGCGCTTTTCGTCGTAGAGCTCCTGTATCTTGTCGTACGAGAAGTAGCGCGACTGCGACCAGGCCTCGTCCTGCTCGCACATCACGGCCCCGACCAGGCGCTCGAGCGACTTCTCCGACGGAAACACCTGCACGAAGCGGCTGCGGCGCTTTATCTCGCGGTTGGCGCGCTCCTGCACGTTGTTGTCAGCTCGGAGAGCAGGCGCGACGCGTCGCGGCGATCGTTTTTGCGCTTCTTGTCGGCGTCCGAGCGGGCGATGCTGGTGGCTGCGACCACGTCGCAGTCGATGCCGAGCGCCCTCAGCTCCCTGCACAGGTGGAATCCCGTGCAGCCGCTTTCGTAGGCGGCGTACCACGGCCCGGTGAACTCGCTCTGCATCCACGACGCTATCTCCGATGGCGCCGGCACGTCGTCGAAGCGCTTCGTGGCGGTCGCGCCCGTGCTCCTGTCTATGCCCTTGACCGTGGTCGTCCTCGCGTGCACGTCCATCCCGAACGTGGAGCAGTACCTCGACTCGATGGTATACTTCGCCATGGCAGACCCCTTCCATGCTTGTGGCACGGCACCCGCGCCTGTGGTTTCCAGACAATTCCATTGTGACGGATTGCCCAACCCACGTGGCCCAAAAGGCCAGCAGCATGCGGGGTCTTTCTTTTCTATCAGCTAGCCGTGCCAGTCAACGGCTTGGGTCATACTGTCTCACGGAACAAAGCCCTAGCGCTCGTCTGTGATCTCCGCCAGCAACTTTGGGTTGTTCAGCCTCAAAAACTCCCTCAGCGTGCGTATGTTCGTAGGCTTTTCTGTGGTCTCGGTCACCGTCATATCCACAACATAATATGCATCGATATCGTCATCCATTAAGCGCGACCTTAACAGCACAGACAGCGAGAGCGCATGCTCGCCATAGAGCTCGAGGTTCTCGTATTCGAAGTCGTCGGTGGCGTCATATGGATCCTCGGGGCAGTCCTCCTTGAAGATCAACTTCCCTTGAGTTACGCGGATGAGCAAGTTGTACTCGGTGCCCGACAAAAGCTTCCCTCGGCGCCAGCGGCCTTCACGCATTCTTGCTCCGTCCACGCCATACTCGACTCCACTTCCCTCATAGAGCCCGTCTTCATACTGACCTTCGTACCCGTCTGTCTTCCCGAATCCGGACACAATAACCACTTTGTCAAAGATGCCGTTGAAGCCCAACTCCCCATCAAGGTACGTTACGCCGCCGCAAATCAGTCTTATCACAGCTCCGTTCCGTTCGAGCAGAACCTCGCCGAAGTTATCCTCGATAGCGCTCACGTCCTTAAAAGCCCGCTTTTCGCCCCTGAGCTTATTAACGAGATCAAAAGCGCGCTTGTCCAGGAAGTCAACATAGTCGAACGCGAAGCTGAAATACCTACGGAACTCGCTAAGGTAGGCATCTCTCACCCAATCGCGAAGGAACTCCGATATCCCCTGGTCATCCTTCTTATGAATCGCGTTTACCATCCTTTTCAGCAGGAGGAATTCCTCCGCCGTCAAAGCATCCCTCAGCTCAGCCGCGTTTGAGTTCAGCGTCTCCTTGACGCCTTCGCAGGCGGAATTTCTCCTGTCATCATGCGGCGCGAAGAAATACAGCTCCAGGACATCCTCGAGTTCGAGGAGCATCGCGGCTTTGGCCCGCCTAGTCCGGACCTCCCGCTCGCATCGCTCTCCCCTCCTTTGCAGCCAATAGATGGAGAAGGCAACGAAGACGGTCGCAAGTAATGTGTAGTACGAAATAAAGATGCCAATGACGGATAAGAGGTTGCCATCCGTCCACGGCTCGCAAGGCATGAGACAAAAATATGCACAGAATGGAAGAACGAGCAAGACCGTTGTCGCCAATAAGGCCAGCGTAGTTAAGACTGCCTTCTTCACTGCTCAATCACCCTTCTCACCATCTATTTCCAACCCTCCGGTATAGCCTATGCGGCAGCGCGCAGATTCCTAATTCGACTCATGCAAACAGGACGGAGAGCAGGAGAACGAGGCCTCCCACTGTTACGATCAGACCAATGCCCGCATCATGGAAACCTCCAACCGCATCCGCACCGGCCAGCAGGCCTAGCCGCCGAAAACCGACGACCATAGAGTTCGCAGCCCGACACTACGACCCCCTCGGTTTCGCCGAGGACAGGGGCCTCGAAATCATCTGCGCCGAGTAGACCCTCGACCGCGGCATCTGGCTCGTCGAGTACCGCAGCAAGATCTGAACCCCGAGGAGGTAGTCGCCCTCTAGCCCAAACCGCCCCGGCAGTTCGCAACGAACTGCCGAGCAGCGTCAAAAGCAGCTAGCGCAAAACGGCTCTGCATCCATTTGTAGTGAATCGTATTTTAGCATCCGGGCCATGCTCTCCAAATCACGGAATAGCAAGTCTGATAAGTATTCGCTTGCTTGATTACCCTGATTATTGGCCTTGGTTACCAGCGGAATTGCGAAGGCTTACCGGCGGCAGCCGACATGGTTGCCGCCGGCCCCGCCTTAAGCCTCGGACTTACTTGGTTTCACCCCGGTACCGCGACTACGTTACTCCCCTTCCGGCCCTTCGCAGGCATGAAGTCCACGCCCCGGCCAAAACCTCGGTCAACGGGCAAGCGGTCGTGGTCCGAGGGGTGAGTGGTTGGAGCCGAAGCCGGGATGACTCCCGTTCTCGGAAGACGGGTTATTCGGCGGACGGGCGTTGAGCGTCTTCCGCGTCGTCGGAAGTCGCAACCTGTGCCGCGCCATTCGGAGGCACCCAGCCGAACTTCTCCAGCGACGCAGCTATCATATGGCGAACGATCTTGTTATTGAGCTGCCTGCGCACGAGTTCCAGCTCCCCTGGCGCTCCCGTAAGGTGCATGCAGCTGTTGTAAATGGAACCCAGCAGGTGAAAGCTCTCGGGAACCTCAACGCCATGCTCTTCCGCAAAATCAAGCCTACGCTCGGTGCCTTTATCGATCTTAAGGTACTCGTCCTTGTCGGCAGAGGTCGACAAACAGTCATAGCATTGCCGCTCCACGGCAATGCGAATGCCGCAACATGCCTCAGGCACAGGGACGTCTCCGCCATCTAGGTACTCGGCAAGCCTGGCCACCATCCGCTCACGGAAAGGCTTTGGCTCCCCCAACTCGGGCGGAACGCCTCTGCTCACGATATAGGACACTGCATCATTGGATATCGTATCTACCGTCGAGAAATGCAGGAAATGGGATGAGACTTCCGCGTAAATACCCGGCTGTTCCTTTTGGCACCTGTTTCTGTCGCAGAGAAGCTTCGAGAGGAACCCGACCTCAACAGCCCCCTGGGCCGATTCGATATAGGAGGTGTGAAACTTTTTAAACCTGTAGCTTTTGAAATAGGCGGGGCTTAGATGAGTCAGGATAACCACGTAAAGGCTCTTGCCAGCTTTCTTGAACTGCCCCATCATCTCCAAGAGAAGGTGCTGCGCGACCAGCAGGTTGGCGTCGTCCAGGTA
>CAVGAF010000112.1:0-4555 GCA_963627055.1 Butyrivibrio sp. CAG:318
AGTAACAAGGGGAAACCGTGGCAACGAAGAAGACGAAAAAAGCACCGAAGAAGAAGCACGTTGACAACCCCAACGTGATCGGCCTGCACTCCGAGGTGATGGAGCAGCCCATCACGCAGACCCTCGAATCGAACTACATGCCCTACGCCATGAGCACCAACGTCTCGCGTGCGTTCCCGGAAATTGACGGGTTCAAGCCGTCGCACCGCAAGCTGCTCTACACCATGTACAAGATGGGGCTTCTAAACGGCGCGCGCCAGAAGAGCGCGAACATCGTCGGGCAGACCATGAAGCTCAATCCGCACGGCGACGCGGCCATCTACGAGACCATGGTGCGCCTGGCCACGGGAAACGAGGCGCTGCTCGCGCCGTTCGTTGAATCGAAGGGCAACTTCGGCAAGTACTATTCCGGCGACTTGAGCTACGCGGCCAGCCGTTACACCGAGGCCAAGCTTTCGCCCATCTGCGCCGAAATCTTCAAGGACATCGACAAGGACCCGGTCGATTTCATGGACAGCTACGACGGCGCCATGAAAGAGCCGCGCCTGCTTCCCACGACGTTCCCCAACATCTTGGTGTCGGCCAACAAGGGCATCGGCGTGGCCATGGCGTCGGATATCTGCGGATTCAACCTGAACGAGGTGTGCACGGCCACCATGCATTTCCTCGACGACCCCGACTGCGACCTGTTCGAGTACATGCCCGCGCCCGATTTCTCCACCGGCGGCGAGATCATCTACCGCCGCGAGGAAATGGAGCGCATCTACAACACGGGCACCGGCGGCTTCCAAATCCGCTCGCGTTGGCGCTACCTGCCCGACGAGCGCATCATCGAGGTGTACGAGATTCCCTACACCACCAAAACGGACATTATCATCGAGCGCATCGTCAAGCTTTCCAAGGAAGGCAAGGTGCGCGAGATCGCCGACATCCGCGACGAGACGGACCTTTCCGGCTTGCGCATCGCCATCGACATCAAGCGCGGCGTCGACCCGGAACAGCTGATGGCGAAGCTGTTCCGCTCCACCACGCTGCAGGACACGTTCTCGTGCAACTTCAACGTGCTGGTCGACGGCTACCCGCGCGTCATGGGCGTGCGGCAGATCCTGGCGGAATGGGTGGCCTGGCGCATGGAGTCGACGCGCCGCCGCATCGCCTTCGACCTGCAGAAAAAGAGCGACCGTTTGCATTTGCTGCACGGCCTTGAGGCTATCTTGCTCGACATTGACAAGGCCATCGCCATCATCCGCGGCACCAAGCTTGAGGTGGACGTGGTGCCCAACCTCATGGAGGGCTTCGGCATCGACCAGGTGCAGGCCGAGTTCGTGGCGGAGATCAAGTTGCGCAACATCAACGAGGAATACATCCTCAACCGCACGCGCGACATTGCCAAGCTCACCGACGACATCGCCGAGCTTAACGCCACGCTTGCCAGCGAGAAGAAGATCAAGAAGGTCATCCGCGACGAGCTTGCGCAGGTGAACAAGAAGCATGTGATGCCGCGCAAGACCGGCTTGGTGTCGCCCGCCGACGTGGTGGAGGTGAACCTGGAACCCGAGGTGGAGGAGTATCCCGTCACCATTATGCTTTCGCGCCAGGGCTACCTGAAGAAGATGACCGACCGCGTGCTGCGCAAGGCCGCCACGCTGAAGTACAAGGACGGCGACGAACCCTTCATCGAATTCCCGTCGTCGAACACGCATGAGCTGCTGGTGTTCACCGATCAGTGCCAGGTGTACAAGTGCAAGGTCGCCGCGTTCGAGGACACGAAGTCGGCGCAGCTGGGATCGTTCTTGGCAACCGACCTGGAAATGGCGTCCGACGAAAGCGTGACCTGGGTGATCGACCCGGGCGACTATTCCGCCGACGTGCTGTTCGTGTTCGAGAACGGCCGCGCGGCGCGTGTGGCGCTGTCGGGGTACGCCACCAAGACGAACCGCAAGAAGCTCAAGAACGCCATCTACGGCGGCAGCAAGCTCCTGTACGCGACGGTGCTCGAGGAAGATCGCGACGTGGCGCTGGTGTCGAGCGACTATCGCCTGGTGAATTTCAACACGTCGTTGCTCAAGACGAAGACCACCAACAGCACTCAAGGCGTTCAGGCGCTCACCGTGAAGGGCAGCCGCATAGTGACGGCGGTCGGCCGCGCGGAGGATTTCCTGGGCGCGGAGGCGGCGCTTGGGAAGTTCCAGGCGACAAGCCTGCCGTCGTCGGGCGCGTCCATGAAGGAAGAGGACATGAAAACCCTGTTCGACTTGGAATAGGGATGTCACGTGCCGGCGCGTTGCGGCGACGCGGTTACGTTGCGGCGACGGGTGCGTCAGCGCCATGAGCGCACCGCGGCGGTGGCCAGCACCGGCGTGACGCGGGCGCGGTGAATCATGCGAGATAGCACGCCGGTGCTTGAGATAAGGAGGCGGGTCATGGCGGCCGATGCTCAACCGAATGCTTTGGAAATGCTTGCAAACCGGGTCGCGACCACGCCGAACAAGACGCTTCTGGTGTGCGACCCGCAGACGAGGATTTCCTATGCTGAGCATTGGGAGCTGTCGGGCCGTGTGTACGCGTGGCTGAAGGCGGCCGGCGTCGGTGCCGAGGACATCGTCATGTACTGCCTGCCGCGCGGTGCGGGGCTGTTCGCCTGCATTACGGGTACTTTGCGCGCCGGCGCGGCCTTCGTGCTTACCGAAACCGAGAACGACCCAAAGCGCACCGCGTTCATTCGCCGCGACTGCAACTGCAAGCTGTACGTCGACGAGGCCGCGTGGGCGGAAATTCTCGAAACGGAGCCGATCGAGGGCTTCGAGCCCGTCAATCTGCATAGCCTTTGCTACGTCGCCTACACCTCCGGCACGACCGGCAGCCCCAAGGGCGTTCTGCACGAGTACGGCTCGCTCGAAAACGCCTGGAAGGCGGCGCGCGTTGACGGCGTGGGAATCCATCGCGACACCGACACGTTTTTGTGCATGAGCCCGATGAATTTCGTTTCCACGCCCATCGCATACGCCTATGCGTGCGCCTACGGGTGCGCGTTGGCGCTGATGCCGTATGCATATCGGGAAAGTGACGAGGGCTTTTACCGCTATTTGCGCGAAGCGCGCGTGAGCACGGGGTATCTGACGCCGACGTTTTTGCGCAGCCATTACCCCTTCGAGTTCCCGTGGCGGATGTGCATCCTGTCAAGCGAGCCCGCCGACGGCTTGAGTATCGAGGGCACGAGGGTTTACAACTGCTACGCTTCGTCGGAGTCGGGCTGCCTGATTGCCGTCTATCCGCTTTCGCATGCCCAGACGCCCGCCCCGGTGGGCAAGCCGGACCCCGAGACGCTCGAGGTCTTCGTCCTTGAAGACGACGGGCGGGAAGCGGAGCCGGGAAAGGTCGGCGAAATCTGCTATCGGAACCCGTACGTGCGCGGCTATCTCAACCTGCCCGAGCGCACGTGCAAGCTGCTGCGCGGCGGAGTGTTCCATTCCGGCGACGCCGGCAAGGTCGATGAGAACGGCAACCTCATCCTGCGCGGGCGCCTCGACGAGATGTTCAAAATCGGCGGCTACCGCATCGAGCCCGACGAGGTGGCGCGCGCCGTGCAATCCACGTGCGGTATCAAACACCTTCTCATCAGGGGCTTTTCGTACAAGGATATCTCGACCGTCATCGCTTTCTACATCGACGACGCAGAGCTTGATGAAGAAGATGCGCATGAGCGTCTTTTGAAGGTGCTGCCCGAATACATGGTGCCGACGAACTTCGTGCACTTAGATGCGTTCCCGCTGCTCGGCACGGGAAAGCTCGATAAACTGAGCCTGCTGCCGCCGGAGGGGTCGTGGGACGAGTTCCTCAAGCTCGAAGGCGCCGCTCTGGCGCGGATCGGGGAAGGCAGAACCTCCGAGGTGTTCGATATGGGGACGAAGGCCCTCAAGCTGTTCAAGCCTTCGATTCCGCATCGTCTGGTCACTGCCGAGCTGAAGCTGGCGCAAGCTGCCCGCGACGCCGGAGTCTCCTGCCCGAGGGCGTACGAGGTCGTGCGCTGCGGAACGCGTTACGGGATCATCTTCGACAAGGTGCGCGGGAATCGGCTGGAGGCGCTGCTTGCCGAGGAGCTGGGTGCGGACGTTCGCGCGGGGCTCATCAGCCGCTTCGCCGCTGCCGTGAAGGATATGCATCGCATTCGCGTGGCAGATGGGCGCCTGTCCGATTACAAGCAGGATTCCCTTGCGCTGTGCGACGAGCTTGACCCGGCGTTCTGTTCGGAGCCTCAGGCGCGGGCCATCCGAGCGATTTTCGAGGCAGTTCCCGATGGCGACACGTTCGTGCACGGCGACTGCCATCCCGCCAACGCGCTGCTTGCGGGCGAAGCCGACACCGTTTCGCCTGGTGAAGGGCTTGTTGTGGGCAGCGGCTCGCCCGCTGGCGGAAACGCTGCGGCGGCGGGCGGAATCGCGTTCATCGATTTCATGCTTGCAGGCAAAGGGCATCCCGTCTTCGATTTGCTGTGCCTGTATTCGCATTGCGTTTTCCTGCCTGCTTTTGCCGGCGGCGAAGGCGTTGGCGACGC
>CAVGAF010000113.1:0-4509 GCA_963627055.1 Butyrivibrio sp. CAG:318
ACATCGACGACATCCTGGCCGACCTCGCCGCCGGCTTCGAAGCCATCAAGTAAAGGCCTGCGCCGCCAACACCCACGAAGCCGAAGCGGGCCCCGCCGACTCAAAGTCGCCGGGGCCCGATCCCTTTTCTTCCTCCCTGCGGCTTTACGCGCCACGCACTCGTCCGGGGTGTCGAATGCGGATACAATAGGCGCATGAGAGAATCGACTTACATACGGATGACGTCCTCGCTGCACGCGAACCCGGCGCTTGAGCGGGCTGTATGCTTGGCAAACAAGCTGATCACCTATGCGATCTACGTCGCCTACCCCTGCCTTGTCGCATGGCTGTTCTTCTCGGACGGATGGCCGGAAGCCCTTCTCAACGGCGACTGGTCGACGTTTGCCGCCCCCGCGGGTGCGGCGGCGTCCAAAGTACCCATCGACGGGCCCGCAGCGCTTTTGTATGCGCTGATCGTTCCCGGGATTTCGTTCGTTTTAGTCACCGTCCTCCGGCGCGCAATCGACGCGCCGCGCCCCTATACGGTCTTCAATACGCCGCCCGTCATCCCCAAGGACACGCGCGGCAACTCCTTCCCCAGCCGCCATGCGTTCAGCATCTTCATTATCGGCATGACGTTTTGCGCCTGCTGCCCGGTTCCCTGGGCGGGGCCCGTCATCCTGGCGCTGGGCTGCGTGTTGGCCGCACTGCGCGTCGTGGGCGGCGTGCATTTCCCCCGCGACGTCATTGCCGGAGCAGCCTTGGGAATCGCCCTCGGCTGGATTGGTTTCTGGGTTATGTAGACAGATCAGCGCCGGCCCTCCCCCGCCGCGCAGCGCCCCCGACGCGGCTGGCGTTTTTGTGGTGCCGGACCCTAAACGTTTCCAAAGCGTTACTATTGGTATCCCTTTGCGACGAGGGGAGTCGCGCAATCACGCATATCGCACCGTTTCCCGGGGCAAACCGGCCTCGCAGGTCGTCTTCGCGCTTGCCGCCCGCCCCGCGCGCAAAACCCGCAACCGACGCGCCAACACAAGAAACGGAACTATGCAGAACGACAAGATCAAACCCATCCTGTTCAGCATCATCAAGCATTCCAGCCGCGAGGAGCTGCGCCAGCAGATCCCCCGCGACATCGTCTCGGGCATCGTGGTCGCCGTCGTTGCGCTGCCGCTGTCCATCGCGCTCGCCATTGCGTCGGGCGTCGGCCCCGAACAGGGGCTTTACACCGCCATCGTCGCCGGATTCCTCATCGCGTTCTTGGGCGGCAGCCGCGTGCAAATCTCCGGCCCCACCGCCGCATTCGCAACTATCGTGGCCGGCATCGTGGCCACCGACGGGCTTGACGGGCTGGTGGCCGCCACCATCATCGCGGGCATCCTGCTGGTGCTGATGGGCCTTTTGAAACTGGGCACGCTCATCCGCTTCGTGCCCTACACCATCACCACGGGCTTCACCGCCGGCATCGCCGTCACCATCGTGATCGGCCAGGTCAAAGACTTCCTTGGCCTGACCTACCCCGCGGGCACCACCACCATAGACACCACCGACAAGCTCTCCGCCATCGCCACCAATATCGGCACGTTCAACTGGCAGGCGCTGCTGGTCGGCGTCATCTGCCTGGCCATTCTCATCGTGTGGCCGAAAGTGTCGAAGAACATCCCCGGGTCGCTTGTGGCCGTCATCGTCGGCATGATCATCGTGCCGGTGTTCAACATGGACGTGAACACCATCGGCGACCTGTACACCATCCAAGCCGGCCTTCCGTCGTTGCATGTCCCCCAGCTTGACCTGGACCTGTTCCGCAACGAACTGGCCAACGGCATCACCATCGCCATCCTGGCGGCCATCGAGTCGCTGCTTTCGTGCGTGGTCGCCGACTCCATGATCTCCAGCCACCACCGCTGCAACATGGAGCTGGTGGCGCAGGGCGTGGGCAACATGGGCTCGGTGCTGTTCGGCGGCATCCCCGCCACAGGCGCCATCGCGCGCACCGCGGCCAACGTCAAAAGCGGCGGCCGCACGCCCGTGGCCGGCATGGTGCACGCCGTGGTGCTGCTGGTCGTGCTGGTGTTTTTGATGCCCTACGCCGCGCTCATCCCCATGCCCACCATCGCGGCCATCTTGCTGCAAGTCGCCTACAACATGTCGGGCTGGCGCAACTTCGCCCACCTGTGCACCACCGCGTCGAAGGGCGCCGTGGCGTGCCTGGTGCTCACCTTCGCCCTGACCGTGGTGTTCGACCTGGTCACCGCCATTGCCGTGGGCATGCTGATCACCGTGGTGCTGTTCATGAAGATGGTCAGCGAGGAAACCGAGGTCAAGGGCTGGACCTACTTCTGCGACAAAGACTCCGAGGTCACGCACCTGCGCGAGCTGCCGAAAAGCGTGCGCGTCTACGAGATCAACGGCCCAATGTTCTTCGGCATGACCGACCGCATTTCCGACATATCGGTCAAGGATTTCACGAAGTACCTGATTATCCGCATGCGCGGCGTGCCCTCGCTCGACGCGACCGGCATGAACGCGCTGGAGAACCTCTACGACTACTGCACCGAGCACGGCGTGCGCCTGATTTTCAGCCACGCGAACGAGCAGCCCATGAAGACGATGCGCCGCGCCGGCTTCGTGGACATGGTCGGCGAGGAGCATTTCCGCCCCAACATCGATGACGCCATCGCCCACGCCCGCGAACTTTTGGAGGCGGAAGAGGCGGCGAAGTAGCGCGAGGCTGCCCATTTTTCCGTCGGCGGCGAAGCGGGCAGCCGGCTGTTGCTGCCCCTATGCCCCCAACAAGGCTGCGGGGATGACGAATACACCGTCATCCCGCCTATATGCCAGTTTCCCGCGTCCCACGACGATCGCCAAAAATGCGGGCTCGGCATTACGCGCGGCGGGGTTCGCCGCCATCTTGCCGCGAAGCTTCTTCAAATTCGCAGCACCTTCATCGGCTTTCGTATCGCTGAGCTTCACTTCGATGCCAGCCCATGCGCCGCCGGACTCGATGACGGCGTCGACTTCAAGCCCCTGATCGTCGCGATAATAGAACAGCTCGTTGCCAAGGCCCGCATAGGTCGAGAGAAATACGCGCAGGTCGCGAATCACCAGATTCTCGAACAGCATTCCCAAGGTTTGCGTATCGCGCAACAATTTTTCAGGAGTCGCACCAATCAATGCGGCCGCCAATGAAGGGTCGCAAAAATACCGCTTCGGCTTCACCCTCACACGCGCTTTCGAACGCATAGGCGGTTCCCACCCATGCAAACCCTCCGTTAGCTTGAGCCTGCCGAACATATCAAGATAAGCAGCAACGGTATCGACATCCGGGCTCGATCCCCTACCCGGCGCATCCTTTGCCAGAGTTTTATACGTGACCGCCTGGCTTACGTTCATCGCCAACGCCCGGAGCAACGCCAGCGCCGTCTCGGACGAACGACCTTCTTCGATAACGTTCACGTCAAGAACCGACTGAACATACTGCGCCGCCGTCTCCGCCGCCGCTTCATCGGAAAGCCCGATGTTGGCGGGCCAGCCTCCTCGGCAGCACCAGCGCGCCACATCAGCAAGCCCCGTCTCCTTCTGCGCAGGTCGGAAACCCTCCCCATCCAGAAGCGCACGCAACGATACCTTTGCTTCGCCCTCGCCCGACTCGCACAATGCCATAGGCCGCATGGAAAGACGCGCGATTCTGCCTGTTCCGGAATGGCGAACCTTCTCACGCTCTCCAGCCTTAAGCGCCGTGGAGCCCGTGAGCAGCAGCATACCGCGCCGGTTTCCCGACTCGTCCACGAAGCGCCGCGCCGCATCCCAAACCTCGGGCACCTCTTGCCACTCGTCAACAAGATGAGGGGCATCACCAATAAGTGCAAGCGATGGGTCCATTTGAGCAGCCTCGCGCTCGGCGGGATCGTCAAGCTTCGTCATGCTTGCGCAGCGAGTTCGCGCGGTCCAGGTTTTGCCGCACCATTTCGGCCCATTGATTTCCACGCAGCCAAAGGATTCCATAAGGGCATCAAGGCGGCCTTCGATAAGCCGCGGCTTATACCCCTTAGGAGTAAGATTTTTTGCGTTTGACATGGTGATACCTTTCGCATTGCAAGTACCGTTCGGTATTTTACACCATTATGAATCGGTATTTTATAGCTTTCTCATTCGGTAAATTACGCGATTCTCATTCGGTATTTTACACGCTTTTCAATCGGTATTTTGCACGAACGACCATATGCCCTCGACGATGACGCAGGCGATATCGAGAAGCACGGCGCCCCGCAAGGCGGGCCGATCCCGCGGGGCACGGCAGCCCTGCAAGGCATGGGGCGGCCTCGATCGTACCCGCAACGAAAAGGGCGCGGGCTTGAACATGCCCGCGCCCTTGATCGGTTTTCGCCAGCCGCGCTTGCCGGCTCGTTTGCACAGCTCGTTTCCAGCCACGCCGCCGCAGCTGGCCAGCTGCCCTGCCGTGGCTCGCTTGCGCCTACTCGCTCAGCTTCTTGGCTAGCAGCTGGTTGATCACCTTCGGGTTGCCCTGGC
>CAVGAF010000114.1:0-4505 GCA_963627055.1 Butyrivibrio sp. CAG:318
GTGTTGTTGGCGGCGTTGCGCAGTTCGTGGCCGTACTTTACAGCGTTCTCGCCGAAACGGTTCTTCACCAGGTCGGTGGCCGCAAGCAAGCCTCGACGCTTGCCTTCGTCGGCTATGCGCGGGCGCGCTTCCCGTCCATTCGGGGCGACGTCGGCCGCATCGAAAAGGCTATCCTGCACCACGTGCGCCCCGTCGAAGCCGCCGAGGGCCACGCCGATCAGTCGCACCGGAGTGCCGGGGTTCCACAGCTCGTCGAGCATACGGCACAACAGGGGAGCGAAATACAGCTCGTCGTCGGTCGGGTTGTCCAGCTTGCGCTGCACCGAGCGCGTGGTTCGGTCGACGAAGCGGATGCGCAGCGAAATGGTCGATCCGCGCAAGCCTTTTTGCCGCAGGCGGCGCCCCACCTTTGCGGCTTGCGTATTGATGGCGGCCTCAATGTCGACGCGCGAGACGAGGTCACAGGCGAACGTCATCTCGTTCGACACGGACTTCACGGCCTCGTCGCGCTTCACGGGCGCCTCGTCAAGCCCGCAGGCGCGCAAATACATGGTGCGCCCGTTCTTCCCGAAAAGCCGCTCCAGACGAGGCATCCCCTCCAACACCAACTGCCCGAGCGTCTCGATGCCGCGGGAGCGCAGCCGCTCCTCGGCAGCTTTGCCGATACCGCTCATAGCACGTACGGGCAGCGGATCGAGAAATGCGCGTTCGGTTCCCGGGAACACCACGGTAAGGCCGCGCGGTTTATCTATGTCGGAAGCTATCTTGGCCACCGTCTTCGAAGTTCCGACGCCAACCGAGCACGTCACCCCAAGGGCCTCGACGCGCTCCCGGATACGCTCGGCAACTCTCACCGGATGCTCGCGATTCGCGCGCGTGGGGGTGACGTCGAGGAACGCCTCGTCGATGCTCACTTGCTGCACAGCAGGCGTTTCGTCTGCAAGAATTTGCATAACCTGGGCGCTTACTTCCTTGTAGCGCGCGAAGTTCCCCGGTGCCCAGATGGCGTGCGGGCATAACCTTGCCGCCTGCGAGGCCGGCATGGCGGAATGGACGCCGAATTTGCGCGCCTCATAGGATGCCGTGGAAACGACGCCGTGCCGGGCCGCATCTCCCCCGACGATGACCGGCTTGCCACGCCAAGCCGGATGATCAAGCTGTTCAACGGAGGCGAAAAAGGCGTCGAGGTCGACGAGCAGGATGGCGCGCCCCGCCCATGGCGCCAGACCTCCATAAGCTTCCGACGCGGGAAGGAACTGCGACGCAGGCGCGCTCTCCCGGCGCATGCCGCCCCCATCCGCCGGCATGCCGTCGTTGTATGTTTCCGTCTCGCTCATGAGCCTAGTCTAGCATGGAAGCCGAGATCCTGTTTCTGTGCTAGCATTACGGTTTCAGGCAATGAAAAGCTAATCGAGGGGAGGAACCGTGGCATTCGAGATGCGCAACGTCGGCGCCCTTGCGTACGGGGCCGCCGCAAAACTGGAGAAACCGCCCATCCTTCCCTGCACGCCGGCCACCGCCATCGACTGGTTCGACTTCTCACAAACCTACAATCCGCTCGGCACGCCGGAGTCGTTTGTGGCGGCCATGCATGCCATCGGCAAGGAAGGCGTGAACGTCGAACAGACCGAGCGGGCGCTCGCAGAACTTCCGCAGCTGCTTGCGCAACGCTTTGGCGTCGGCGCCGACAACATTGCGGCAAGCGGTTCAGCCAACGAGGTATTGGCCGCGCTCGCCGAGACGCTTGCGCCGACAGCCGTGGGCATCCCCGTCCCCTCGCGCGACACCTATCGCAGCCTCTTTACGCAGGCGGGGCATGACGCCGTCGATATCGTCAACCCTGACGGGACGGTTACCCCCGACCCGCTGCCCGCGCACACAGGCGGGCGCGTCATTAAGGCCGCGGTCCTTTCAAACCCCGGATTCCCCACAAGCCGGCTTCTGCCGCGCCATACCCTCAGGGCGTATCTTTCCGCCTGCGAATGGGTGGTGGTCGACGAACGCGGGATCGACCTGACCTTAG
The DNA here is from genome assembly GCA_963627055.1 of Butyrivibrio sp. CAG:318. Taxonomy (GTDB): domain Bacteria; phylum Actinomycetota; class Coriobacteriia; order Coriobacteriales; family Eggerthellaceae; genus Senegalimassilia. Next base: position 2,024 of record CAVGAF010000114.1, read on the forward strand.
GCGGCGAAAGCGTTGCGGAAATGGTGCTTGACCGGCCCAACCTCATCGTCATCGCGTCGTTTACGGACACGTATTCCCTACCCGGTCTTCCGCTATCCTGCGCCATTGCGAGTCCAGCCACCGCTGCGCGCCTGCGCGAGGCGTTGAAGGCACCGTCCTCCCCGCGCCTTGCCGCCGCGTTCGCGCGCCTGTCTATCGCCCATCCCGAGCTTCTAGAACGCACGCGCGAGCTGTGCGAAACGGAAATTCCCTGGATGCAGTGCATGCTGTCGCTGGTGCCCGGTATCACCATCTTCCCCGCTGAGGCGAACTACGTGATGTGTTCGTACGCCCCCGGTCCGAATTTGCGCCTGGGAGCCGCCGATGCCGACGAACTCGTCGGCAAGCTGCAAGAGCGGGGGTTCCTCGTGCGTTCCCTCGACCGCACACCCGGGATCGAGGCGGGAACGCGGTTCTGCGTGTCGGTGCGCACGCGCAGCGACAACGAGCGGTTCATCGAGGCGATTCGGGGGATTGTTTCGCACGGGTAGGGCCAGAAGGTCCTTTCGAATCGGAACCGCCAGAACGGCCCTCGTGGGGGCGCTTGCACACCCACGAGGGCCGCAACAACCTACTCGATGCCCGTCACCTCGTAGCCGGCATCGACGATAGCCGCGGTGAGCGTGGCGTCGTCGACTTCGGTCGAAAGCTTCGCCACCGCAGACTTGGCATCGAGGTCGACGACCGCTTCCTCAACGCCCTCGACGCCCTCGAGCGCCTTCTTCACATGCGCAACGCAGTGCGGGCACATCATGCCCTCGACGCCGATTTTCTTCTCCATGTCAATCTCCTTTTCCGCGGGCGCGCCCGCATCGGTCTGGGTCGTATCGAGCTCGGATGCCGCAGCATCCGGGATCTCCTTCGTTGCGCTGCCGTCCGCATCCTTCGCGCGAGCAAGCTGCTGGGCGGCTGACGTGGCGAAACGCGGCTTCCATCCGCGCAGGCGCAGCGCGTTGGTTACCACGCATACGCTCGAGCAGCTCATGGCCGCCGCCGCGATCATCGGGTTGAGCGTGAATCCCGTGAAGCTGAACAGGCCGGCGGCAACAGGGATGCAAATGGTGTTGTAGATAAGCGCCCAGAACAGGTTCTGTTTGATGTTGCGCATGGTCGAGCGCGAAAGCTGGATGGCCGCCGGCACGTCGAGCACGTCGGAGCGCATCAGCACCACGTCGGCCGCCTCGATGGCGATGTCGGTGCCGGCGCCAATGGCGATGCCCACATCGGCGCGCGCAAGCGCCGGAGCGTCGTTGATGCCGTCGCCCACCATGGCGACGCGGCCCCGCTTCGCAAGGCGGCGAATCTCACGCTCCTTGCCCTCGGGCAGCACGCCGGCAATGACCTCGTCGGCCCCCACCTGACGCTGAATGGCTGCCGCAGTGCGTTCATTGTCACCCGTGAGCATGACGGTGCGGATGCCCAGGGCACGCAGCTCTTCCATAGCCGCGGCACTCGTCGGCTTCACGGTGTCGGCAACGGCGATGACGCCGAGCGCCTGCGAGCCCTGCGCGAAGAACAGCGGCGTCTTGCCCTCGTCGGCGAAGGTGCGCGCCTGTCTGTCGAAAGCAGACACGTTCACGCCCTGTTTCTGCATAAGCGTTGCGTTGCCGGCGAGCACGACAGCGCCATCCACCTTTGCGCGCACGCCGCCGCCCGGTATCTGCTCGAAGTCCTCAACCGGTTGACACTGTACACCGGTTGCTTCGGCCCAGCTGTAAACAGCCTGCGCAAGCGGATGCTCGCTGCGCTGCTCAACCGACCAAACCAGCATTGCCAACTGTTCGCGGCCCACGCCGTTTGCGCACACCACGTCGGTAACTGCAGGCTTTCCCGTAGTGATGGTGCCGGTCTTGTCAAACACGACCGTCTTCACGTCATGGGCGCACTCAAGCGATTCGGCCGACTTGATGAGGATCCCGCTCGTAGCGCCGCGCCCCGTGCCCACCATAATGGCGGTCGGCGTGGCCAGGCCCAAAGCGCACGGGCAGCTGATGACGAGCACCGAGATGGCATGCGTCAGCGCCAGGGAGACATCGCCCGCGGAAACGAACATCCAAACCACGAACGTGACGAGCGCCACGGCGATGACGGCAGGAACGAAAACGCCCGCGATCTTGTCCGCCACCTTTTCGATGGGAGCCTTTGTCGAGGTCGCTTCGTCCACCAGGCGAATAATGCCGGCAAGCGTGGTGTCGGCGCCCACGCGGTCGGCGCGCATGGCGAACCAGCCGGTGGTGTTCACGGTGGCGCCCGTGACCGCATCCCCCGCGTGCTTGCCGACGGGAACGCTCTCCCCCGTGATGACCGACTCGTCCACCACGCCGTCGCCCTCGAGCACGATGCCGTCAACGGGCACGCCCTCGCCGGCCTTCACGATAAGCACGTCGCCCACGCGCACCTGCTCGATGCTCACGCGCTGTTCGCTGCCGTCCTCGGCGCGGCG
>CAVGAF010000115.1:0-4320 GCA_963627055.1 Butyrivibrio sp. CAG:318
CCCCCGCCAGCCCGGCGATTTGCTGGCTTGTTCGGCCTGGGCTTACATCATGCCGCCCATGCCACCGGCCGCTGCGGCCGCGGCGGCCGCCGGATCGGGATCCTTCGGGATCTCGTTGATGGTGGCCTCGGTGATCAGGATGAGCGCAGCCACGGAAGCAGCGGACTGCAGCGCGGTGCGGGTCACCTTGACCGGGTCGTTGACGCCCATGTCGATCATCTTGCCGGTGGTGCCGTCGGCGAAGTTGACGCCCTCGCCCTTCGGCATGTTCTTCACCTTGTCGACCACGACGGAGCCCTCGAAGCCGGCGTTCTGCGCGATGGCGCGCATCGGGGCCTCCATGGCCTTGCGGATGATCTCCACGCCGACCTTCTCGTCGGCATCGGCGACCTCAAGCGCGTCGAGCGCCGGGATGGCGTTGATGAGCGCAACGCCGCCGCCAGCGACGATGCCCTCCTCGACAGCGGCGCGCGTGGCCTGCAGGGCGTCCTCGATGCGGGACTTCTTCTCCTTGAGCTCGGCCTCGGTGGCAGCGCCCACCTTCAGCACGGCAACGCCGCCGGACAGCTTCGCCAGACGCTCCTGCAGCTTCTCGCGGTCGAAGTCGGAATCGACGCGCTCCAGCTCGTTCTTGATCTGGTTGATGCGGTCCTCGATGGCCTGCTTCTCGCCCGCGCCGTCCACGATGAGGGAGGCGTCCTTGGAGACCTTGACGGTCTTGGCGGTGCCGAGCATCTCGATCTTGGCGTCGGCCAGCGTCATGCCGAAGTCCTTGTCGATGACCTGCGCGCCGGTGACGGCGGCGATGTCCTCGAGGATGCGCTTGCGGCGGTCACCGAAGCCGGGGGCCTTGATGGCGACGCAGTTGAACGTGCCGCGCAGCTTGTTCAGCAGGATGGTGGCCAGAGCCTCGCCCTCGACGTCCTCAGCGACGATGAACAGCGGGCGGCCGGACTTCATGATGGTCTCCAGCAGCGGCACCATGTCCTGGATGTTGGAGATCTTCTGGTCGGTCAGCAGGATGAACGGGTCGGACAGAACGGCTTCCATCTTCTCCATGTCGGTGGCCATGTAGGGGCTGATGTAGCCGCGGTCGTACTGCATGCCCTCGACGATTTCCATGTCCAGGCCGAAGGTCTGGGAATCCTCGACGGAAATGGCGCCGTCCTTGCCGACAGCGTCCATGGCCTGGGCGATTTTCTCGCCGATTTCGGCATCGCCGGCGGAGATGGTGCCGACGTTGGTGATCTGCTCGGTGGTGGACACGGGCGTGGCGTCGGCCTTGATGGCCTCGACGACGGCGTCGGTGGCCTTCTGGATGCCGCGGCGGATGCCCAGGGCATCGGCGCCGGCGGTCACGTTGCGCAGGCCCTCGGAAACGATGACGTCGGCCAGCAGCGTGGCGGTGGTGGTGCCGTCACCGGCAACGTCGTTGGTCTTGACGGCGGCCTCGCGGATGAGCTGGGCGCCCATGTTCTCGACCGGATCCTCCAGCTCGACTTCCTTGGCGACGGTCACGCCGTCGTTGGTGATGAGCGGGGCGCCGAAAGACTTCTCAAGCGCGACGTAGCGGCCCTTGGGGCCCAGCGTCACCTTGACGGCGTTTGCCAGCTTGTTGACGCCGGCGGCAAGAGCGCTGCGGGCGTCGGCTTCGAACTTGATATCCTTAGCCATTCTTTAGACTTCCTTTCGAAATGAACTAGTTGCGAACGGGCGCGATCCGAGTTAAAGCTCGCGCGCGTTCCCACATTGCTTGCGAAACGGTTGCGGAAACCTTACGCGAACACGGCGTACAGGTCGTCGGCGCGCAGGATGAGCACGGTTTCGCCGTCAACCTTGATTTCCTGGCCGCCGAACTTGCCGTAGACGACCTTGTCGCCGACCTTGACCGGCACGGGAACCAGGTTGCCGTCCTTGTCCAGCTTGCCGTCGCCAACGGCCAGCACGGTGCCGCTCTGGGGCTTTTCCTTGGCCTCGGTGGCGATGAACAGGCCGGATGCGGTGGTTTCCTCAGCTTCGTCGGCCTTGACGATAACGCGGTCGCCCAGGGGTTTCAAATTCATGATTATGCCTTCCTTTCGGACGTTCTTTGCGAACCTCATGTCTTCGCATAGCCGCTATTTAACCACTCCTATGCGGAGAGTGCTAGCACTCTTTGGTTACGAGTGCTAAACACATTGGCAACTATAGCAGCCGCCACCCCGATTGCAAGTAAATAGGACGGAATTGTGAAGAGGCGCGAATGAGCGCAAGCTAACGCGAATTGGCGCAAAACTGGCGCGATTGCACTTTCCGCATCGCACTTTGAAGCGAATACCCTTGGCGGCGTATGGTTAAGGGCGGCTCGGTGCTCTAGTATGGCCTGCATGGAAAACCTCTTCGTCAACAAACGCGAGATGACCCTGCACGACTGGGGGCTGGACGCGGCGATCACGCTGATCACGTTCGCCGTGGGCTGCCTGCAGCTGATGCTTACCGCGTCGTCGATCATCATCCCCGACCTGGCGCTGCGCCAATACCTGGGAACCGTGAACGTAGTGCCCGATTTGCAGGTGTTCGTCGGGCTGGGCATGACGGTGCTGCCGCTGGTGCTGCGCCGCTGCTTCCCGCTGCCGGTGTTCGCGTTTTCCCTGGTCATATTTCTGGCAATGCAAATGCGCTATTCCGGCATCCCCGTTTCGGTGGTCGGTCCGGTGGTGGCGCTGTACACGGTGGCCGACGAATGCGGGACCGTGCCCGGCGTGGCGTGCGGCATCGCGTCGGCTCTGAGCCTGCTGGTGGGAGACGGCGCGCTGCAGGCCGCCAGCATGGTGTTCTTCACCCGCTTCCAGAACATCGCGCTGATGGTGGCCGCGGTCATCGCCGGATACGCCACCCGCACGCATCGCGCCTACGTGCGCGAGGTGGAGCAGCGCGCGGCCGAGGCGGAGCGCACGCGCGAAGAGGAAGCCGCGCGGCGGGTGGAAGCCGAGCGCGTGCGCATCGCGCGCGAGGTGCACGACATCACCGCGCACTCGCTTTCGGCCGTGAGCATTCAGCTGGCGGCGGCGGAACGCTTGGTGGACCGCGACCCGGTGCTGGCGAAGGAGGCGGTTTCGACCGCGCGCACCACGGCGAAGGGCGCCCTCGACGACATCCGCAGCATGATCGGCGTGCTGCGTCACGGCGACGACGTTGCGGAAACCATGCCGGCCGCCAGCACGGAGCAGCTTGGCGACCTGGTTCGCTATTTGGAAGATGCCGGGCTTTCGGTTGAGCTGGACGCCGAGGAGTATTGCCGGGAAGAGGTGCCGGCCCATGTGGACATGGCGCTGTTCACCGTGGCGCGCGAGGCATGCACCAACGCGGTGCGCCATGCGCAGGCAAGCCACATGCGCCTGCTTTTGGCATGCGACGGGCAATCGGCCACGCTGCAGGTAACCGATGACGGACAAGGCTGCGGCATGGCACTTCCCGCAGCCGGCGCCGACCAGGCGGCGGGCGAGCTGCCCACGGCGGCCGACGGCGAGGGCCACGGGGTGGCCGGCATGGCCGAGCGCGTGCATGTGCTGGGTGGAACCTTCTCGGCGGGCGATGCGCCGGACGGCGGATTCACGGTGCGGGCAAGCATCCCGCTTGAGCAGAGAGAGGCGTAAAGGGCATGGAAGATAGGGTGAATGGACGTGCGACAGGCGCGCAGGCGGCGAACGGGGCAACTGGGGCGGACGGCGACGCGGAGGCCCCCATCAAGGTGCTCATCGCCGACGACCAGGACTTGGTGCGCAGCGGCTTCAGGCTGATCCTATCCTCGTATGACGGCATCGAGGTCGTCGGCGAAGCGCGCGACGGCGATCAGGCCGTCACGCTTGCGCAGCGCCTGCGCCCCGACGTGGTGTTGATGGACATCCGCATGCCGCACGTCAACGGCATCGAAGCCACGCGCGCCATCCGGTCGAACCCGGCGCTCGGCGGCGTGCAAGTGCTCATCCTCACCACGTTCGACCTGGACGAATACGTCTACGACGCCCTTTCCGCCGGCGCGGGCGGGTTCCTGCTGAAGGACGCCGAACCCGACGACATCGCCGCAGCGGTGCGCGTGGTGGCTTCCGGCGACGCGCTTATCCAGCCGTCCATCACGCGCCGCCTCATCGAGACGTTCGTGGCCGCCCGCCCAGCCTCGCCCGGCACGGCCGCGGCCGACCTCGACCAGCTGACGGGCCGCGAGAGGGAAATCCTCACGCTGGTGGCGCGCGGCCTGAACAACGACCAAATCGGCGAGCGCCTGTTCATCAGCCCGGCGACGGTGAAAACCCACCTGGCCCGCGTCATGGGCAAGCTCGA
>CAVGAF010000116.1:0-4318 GCA_963627055.1 Butyrivibrio sp. CAG:318
GAGTGGGCTGTGGCGGTTGGAGCGAGATGGTGTATTGCGTCGAATATGAAACGGGCCTCATCGGGAAGCTGACGCTGGCTTCCGACGGCGAGAGCATCGTCGGCTGCTGGTTCGAGAACGACCGCTTCTTCGGCGATACGGTTGAAGGGCCGTTTGTTCTCTGCGATGACCTGCGAGTGTTCCGCAAAGCGAAGGAATGGCTCGACCGCTACTTCGCGGGTGGCAGGCCCTGCATTGACGAGCTTCCGCTGCGGCCGAACGGCACGGAGTTTCGTCATCGGGTGTGGGCGAAGCTTAAGGAAATCCCTTATGGGACGACGGTTACCTACGGCGACATCGCGCGGCGGCTTGAGCGCGAGACGGGCAGGCGGGTATCCGCGCAGGCAGTCGGCGGCGCGGTCGGGCGCAACCCGCTTTGCGTGATCGTGCCGTGCCACCGGGTGATGGGCGCGGGTGGGAACCTCACGGGCTTCGGCGGCGGAATCGACACGAAGATCAAGCTGCTCGAGCTGGAGGGTATCGACACCACGGGGTTCCATCGACCCCGATAAGCCGCTACGACTCTGCCGGCACCAGGTTGCTGAAGTATTCGATGCGACCGGCGAGGACGTCGTCGTAGAAACCCTGCTTCCAGTCGATGTAGTCGATGCTCGCCTGCACCTCGGCCAGCTGCTCAACCAGGCGCTCGCGTTTCTCAGCGAGCATTTCCTTGCGCTTGGGGATGCTCGCCTCGCCTTCGAGGCACAGCCCCAAGTAGTCGCGCATCTCCGCGATGCTCATGCCGCACTTTTTGAGGCAGGTCAGGCTTTTCACCCATTCCAGATCGCGCTCGTCGAACACGCGACGGTTGTTCTTGTCGCGCTTAACGTTGGGGACGAGCCCCTGGTTGCAGTAGAACTTGAGCGTCTGGTAGGTCATGTTCGCCTCGCGGCATACGTCCATCATGGTGTATAACGTGCCGCTTACCTGGACTTTTTTCGGTGCGTCGGTCGTTGCGGAAACTGTCTTCATGGCTTCTTCACTTTCGAAATTGTTGCTTGACCGGTAGTAACTATCGGTTGATATAACCGCATTGTCAAGTGAAACCGGCAAGAAAGAGGAGCGATTATGGCTTTCGATCCCAGCATGATGACCTTCGTGGAGCTTTCCAACGGCGCAAAGATGCCGCAGCTCGGTTATGGCGTCTACCAGGTGACCGCCGACGAGTGCGAGCGCTGTGTGCGCGACGCGCTTGAAGTGGGCTATCGCCACATCGACACGGCCCAGAGCTATTTTAACGAGGAACAGGTGGGCGCGGCCGTTGCCGCGTCGGGCGTCGATCGCGGCGATGTCTGGCTCACCACCAAGGTGTGGCTCGAGCATTACGGCGAAGGCGCCACGCGCGCATCGGTGGAGGATTCGCTGCGCAAGCTCAAGACCGACTACCTGGACCTCGTCCTGCTCCATCAGCCCTTCGGCGACGCGTACGGCGCATGGCGCGACCTTGTGAAGCTCTATGAGGAGGGGAAGGTCCGCGCCATCGGCATTTCGAACTTCTACGTCGATCGCATGGTCGAGTTCTGCGAGTTCAACGACGTTGCGCCCATGGTCAACCAGATGGAGACCCATCCGCTTTGCCAGCAGGTCGAACTCATGGACTGGGAGCGCAAGTACGGCGTCGTCCCCGAGGCATGGGCGCCGTTCGGCGAGGGTCGCGGCGGCCTGTTCGAGAACGAGGTGCTGGCGAAAATCGGCGCGGCACACGGCAAGACGACCGCGCAGGTGATGCTGCGCTGGAGCATGCAACGCGGCGTGGTGGTGATCCCCAAGTCCGTTCATCGCGAGCGCATGGTGGAGAACCTCGACGTGTTCGATTTCGAGCTTTCGGGCGACGAGATGCAGCAAATTGCCGCGCTCGACACGGCCACGAGCAGCTTCTTCAGCCACAGCGACCCGGCGATGATCCAGTGGTTCGCCGGAATCGTCGAGGAGCGCAAATCGAATCACGATTGCCGTCAGGACAAGAAGAACTGGTAGGAGGTAAGCGATGGTTAAAGGAAGTATCGCGAGGAGGGACTTCGTGAAGATAGGGGCTGCCGCTGCGGCGACGATTGCCGCGGGCGGGGTGCTTTCGGCTTGCTCGTCGGGTGGCGAAACGGCTGTTCAGACGAATTCCTCTGGCGCCGATGAGCAGCAGCCGGCGCCCTCCGAGGTTCAAGACAGGGACGCTGCAGCCGCCGATGCTCAGGCTTCCGACGCCGCGACGTCTGGCGGTGCCGGCAAGGTTTTAGTCGCGTATTACTCGGCGCAGGGGCACACCAGGCGCGTGGCCGAGGCCGCGGCCGATGAGCTTGGGGCCGATCTTTTCGAAATCGTGCCTCGGGAAATCTACTCGGACGACGACCTCGACTGGACCAACCGTCAGAGCCGCGTTACCCGCGAGTACGAGAACGAGAGCCTGCGCGATGTGCCGCTGGCGCAAACGACCCCCGATAACTGGGCGGATTACGACACCGTGCTTATTGGCTATCCCATTTGGTGGGGCATCGCGGCCTGGCCGTGCGACCATTTCGCCGCGGACAACGACTTCGCCGGCAAGAAGGTCGTCCCCTTCTGCACCTCCTCGTCCTCGGGCCTGGGGCAAAGCGGCCAGCTTCTGGCGACTGCGGCAGGCACTGGCAACTGGCAGACGGGCGAGCGCTTCTCGTCTGGCGTATCGGATAGCGAGGTGCGCACCTGGGCCGCTGGGATTTGAAGCGCACTTGGCCTGGCGGGCGTAGACCCCACGGCTGAAGCCGAGGTAACGCGCGGGTGACGAAGGGACACGCCAAAGGTGACAAAGGGACACACCAAACGTCACCCAGGCCTTACAGAGACGATATTCGCTATTGCTGTCCAACGGTTTCGATACAGAATCCGACAATGACCCTAGAGCATGGCACACTTGCCGAATCCCAACAATAATCAACGAACGGAGGGGACATCACGCGCGCCGCAAGACAATCGCTTCCTAGCGATATTTTCCACATCACTCTGCGCGGCATCGGCCGACGCAACATATTCGAGGACGAGGCCGACAAACGGCGATTCCTCGAAACGCTCTCGGTCAAGCTGCTTGACGAACGCGCAACAGTGTACGCGTGGTGTCTCATGAGCAACCACGCGCACATTCTTCTAAGGATGCAGACATCCACCCCATCAAACCTCATGCAGCGCCTCGGTACGAGCTACGCCCAGTATTTCAACGGCAGGCACGGTCACGTCGGAAAGGTGTTTCAGAACAGATACGGCGCCTATCCCATCGAAGACGAGACGCATCTGCTTACCGCCGTACGGTACATCCATAGAAACCCATGCGAAGCAGGCGCCCGGAGCCTTACCGATAGCCCATGGACCAGTTTTCGTGAGATATCAGGCGCGCAGGAGGGCCTCGAGGGAAAGGGGATTGCGGACGCCGAGGCGACGCTTTCGCTATTCGGTGGGCTCGAGGATTTCCTCGAATTCCACCAGAGGGACAACGAAGTCGAGGCGATTGTCCACACGGGAGCGCGCGGCCCGCGGATGGACGATGCCCACGCAAGGGAAATCGCATCGCGACTGTTCGGCATCGATTTTTCCGACAAGATCGCCGCAATGCCCAAAACGCAGCGGAACGAAGCCATTGCGGCACTGCGCGGCAAGGGCTTGTCCATCCGGCAAATCGAAAGGCTGACCGGCATCGGGAGGAAGATCGTGGCGAGCGCAAAACCAATGGGAAGGTAATGCTGGAAGCGAGTGACGAAAGGTGACGTTTGGTGTGTCCCCCTTGTCACCTTTGTCGCTAAAAAGAAAGTTGAGGTGGCCTTATGCGACATGAGTGCAGGATAACGGTTCTGGAGACCAAGGTGTTTCCGGAACTGCAGGAGAAGTTTTTGGCCGACCCGAAGTCGGGACCGTGCCCTTGCTTCAAAGTGGGCGACACATTCCTGTTGAAGCGCACGCCACAGCGCGACGATTTCTATCATTTAATGAACGGCAAGTTCTGCGGCGAGGCATGGGATGCGGTGAGCCGATATGTCTACACCGCCTTGCAAGGCGGATCCATCATGCACGGTTGGACAAACGACGAGCGTATGATGATCGCCTGCTGTAACGATGGGACGAGGCCGGTCGTATTCAAGATTGAGCGAATCGACATCCCGGAAAACGACGAAGAGAGGCGCTGGCTCGAGAAGCAGGACTTTAGAAACACCGCCGAAAACGCCTATACAGGGTAGGAAGATGGCTGCGTGTGCATTGGTCGCGCCCTCGCCTCTACGCAGCGTAGGTTGTCGGGGCAGCAGGCGGCGGTGATACTGGC
>CAVGAF010000117.1:0-4234 GCA_963627055.1 Butyrivibrio sp. CAG:318
TCGCCATGGACCCGGCTTCCACCGAGTTCTACAACGCTGAAACCGGCAAGTACGTGCTGGCGGGCGAGGGTCGCGAGCTGACGAGCGCCGAGATGGTCGACTACTGGGCCGCGCTGGTGGAGAAGTACCCGATCATCTCCATCGAGGACGGCATGGCCGAGGAGGACTGGGACGGCTGGAAGGCCCTCACCGACCGCATCGGCGACAAGGTGCAGCTGGTGGGCGACGACCTGTTCGTCACGAACAGCAAGCGCCTGGCCAAGGGCATCGAGCTGGGCTGCGCGAACGCCATCCTCATCAAGGTGAACCAGATCGGCAGCCTGTCCGAGACGCTCGACGCCATCGAGATGGCCAAGCAGGCCGGCTACGCTTGCGTGATGAGCCACCGTTCCGGCGAGACCGAGGACACCACCATCGCCGACCTGGCGGTTGCGCTGAACACCGGCCAGATCAAGACGGGCGCCCCGTGCCGCTCCGACCGCGTGGCGAAGTACAACCAGCTGCTGCGCATCGAGGAAGAGCTGGACACCCAGGCGCAGTACGCCGGCCTGAAGGCCTTCTACAACATTTCGCGTTAATTTTTGGTTGCGCTGGCCTGCCGGCCAGCGCACCGCTCGACGCTGCGGGCCGTCCTGGGCCCTGGCCCCCGCGATTCGGGAATCGCGGGGGCTTTTTCCTGCTTGCGACGTTTCGCCTGCTACAATAGCCAGCATCTGTATCAAAGCGTCGCAAGGAAGATAAGACGATGAAGCAATACAATCCGCACGAAATCGAACCCCGCTGGCAGAAGGCGTGGGCCGAGGCCAACCTCCATCAGGTGACCGAGGATTCGTCGAAGCCGAAGAAGTACGTGCTCGAGATGTTCCCGTATCCGTCGGGCGACATCCACATGGGCCACGTGCGCAACTACACCATCGGCGACGTCATCGCCCGCTATTCGAAGATGCGCGGCTTCGACGTGCTGCATCCGATGGGCTGGGACGCGTTCGGGCTTCCTGCGGAAAATGCGGCCATCAAGCACAAGAGCCATCCCGCGAAGTGGACCTATGCCAACATCGAGACGCAGAAGGCGTCGTTTAGGCGCATGGGCTTTTCCTACGACTGGGACCGCACCGTGGTCGCATGCGACCCGGAATACTATCGCTGGGGCCAGTGGATCTTCCAGCAGTTCTACAAGCGCGGGCTGGTGGAACGCCGCAACAGCCCGGTGAACTGGTGCCCCGGCTGCGGCACCGTGCTTGCCAATGAGCAGGTCACCGAGGGCCGTTGCTGGCGCTGCGACAGCGAGGTGGAGAAGCGCGACCTGACGCAGTGGTACTTCAAGATCACCGATTACGCCCAGGAACTGCTCGATGACCTGGACACGCTTGAGGGTTGGCCCGAGCGCGTCAAGCAGCAGCAGGCGAACTGGATCGGCCGTTCCGAGGGCGCCGAGGTGAAGTTCACCCTGTGCGACCGCGCGGGCAATGCGCCGGAAAACCCCACCGAGGACGACCTCATCACCGTGTTCACCACGCGTGCGGACACGCTGTTCGGCTGCAGCTTCTTCCTGCTGGCGCCCGAGAGCCCCATCCTGGCCGATCTGGTGGCCGGCTCCGAATACGAGGCCGCCGTCATGCAGGTGGTCGAGGACGCCAAGAAGATCACGGCCGTCGAGCGCGCGCAGGGCAGCAAGGAAAAGCACGGCGCGTTCACCGGCCGCTACGTGGTGAACCCCATCAACGGCGAGAAAGTGCCCGTGTGGGTGGCCGACTACATCGTCGCCGACTACGGCACCGGCGCGGTCATGGCCGTGCCCTGCGGCGACCAGCGCGACTTCGAGTTCGCCAAGAAGTACGACCTGCCCATCATCCCGATCATCTTGGGTGAGGGCGACCCGCTGTTCGCCCAGCTCAACGGTGAGCAGAACCGCGTCGTCACCAGCGTTGACTGGGAAGCGGCCATGGAGGCCGAGGGCGTTCTGGTGCAGTCCGGCAAGTACACGGGGCTTACGGGCGGCAAGCATTCCGAGGGCGAGGCGGCCATCGTCGCCGACCTGGAGGCGGCCGGCCGCGGCAAGCGCAAGGTGGAGTTCCGCCTGCGCGACTGGCTGATTTCCCGCCAGCGCTACTGGGGCAACCCCATCCCGATGATCTACTGCGACGATTGCGGCGTCGTGCCCGTCCCCGAGGAGGACCTGCCGGTCCGCCTGCCCGAGGACATCGACCTTTCCGCAGGCGAAACGCTTGCCTCGCATGAGGAATTCTCGAAGTGCACGTGCCCGAAGTGCGGCAAGCCCGCCCGCCGCGAAACGGACACCATGGACACGTTCACGTGCTCGAGCTGGTACTACCTGCGCTATACCGACCCGCACAACGCCGAGGCCCCGTTCGACACCGAAAAGGCGAACCGCTGGATGCCGGTCGATCAGTACATCGGCGGCATCGAGCACGCTATTCTGCATCTGCTCTACAGCCGCTTCTTCACCAAGGTGCTGCGCGATTTGGGGTTGGTGAACTTCGATGAGCCGTTCAAGAACCTGCTGTGCCAGGGCATGGTGCTCGACGAGCACGGCGACGTCATGAGCAAGTCGAAGGGCAACGTCATCTCCCCCGAGGACATGATCGCCGGCTACGGCGCCGACGCGGTGCGCGCCTACATCCTGTTCATGGCCCCGCCCGACAAGGAACTGCAGTGGAATGAGGACGGTCTGGCCGGCATGCACAAGTTCCTCAACCGCGCATGGCGCATGGTCTACGACCTGGTGGGCAAGGCCGGCGAGGACACGCTGTTCCAGGCCGGCGCGAGCGACGCCGACATCGCCGAGGCCCGCAAGGTGCTGCTGCGCGAGCGTCATCGCGTGGCCGGCAAGGTGGTCGACGACTTCGATCGCAACAACTTCAATACCGCCATCGCCGCCATCATGGAGCTGGCCAATGCGACGGGCGACTACCTGCGCAAGTGCGGCCCCGAGCAGCGCGCGGCATCCGCCGACGAGCAGGCGTTCGCGTCCGAGATCGCCGAGGTGCTGGTGAAGCTGCTGGCTCCCATGTGCCCGCATATGTGCGAGGAGCTGTGGCATGACGCGCTGGGCCTGGAGGGCAATGTGTACACGCAGCCGTGGCCTGAATTCGACCCAGCGCAGGCGAAGGCCGACGAGGTTGAGCTTGCGGTGCAGGTCAATGGCAAGGTGAAGGCGCGCATCACGGTTGCCGCCGACGCCGTCGACGACGACGTGAAGGCCGTGGCACTTGAAGCGGTGAAGGCCGCCGTCGAGGGCAAGGATCTCAAGAAGGTAATCGTGGTGCCCGGACGTTTGGTGAACATCGTTGCGAAGTAGCGCCCCGGCGTGTACAATCGAAAACAGCGGCGATGCCCGTAGGATTTGAGACCGTGACGGGCGACGCACTAGGATGGGAAGCGGTAGTGTCAGCTACCGCTTCTTTTTGTTCCGAGTGGACACTCTCCCTTCTACGTAAGCTATCAAGCTTATGAGGAACGAACCGATCGAGCTGGCTGCCGCCAGCGCAAACAGAAGGTCCATGGCTTCACCTCCTTTCGAAGGCGTCGCCCAAGGTACGAACGAGCATCGCCGCATCGAGTTAGCGTACCAGTTCGGCCTTGCATCTCGGTAGCATTCGCTTGCGCCTCCCTTGCGCAGGGGTTGCATGGCCTGGGCGAAAACCTTGCAGCTGCACCCATCTTGTTCTCTCTGTCGGGTTTCGGTGGCGTTGCTGAGACGGAATTGCGACGATTCGGCGGGTCTTTCGGCACGTTGAATCGCGTTTGTTATCATCGGTTGTCCATGAGCAGTGCAAGAAGACATATCGGATGTATAGGGCGGGTATTGAGCGTGATCGCTACCTTGATCGTTGCCGTCTTCGCGGTTTTCGTCGTGACGAACATCGTCACCGTTTTCGGTTCGAAGCAGGCGATCGTATCTGCCGAGGATGCGGATTCGTTCCAGGCGGACGCCGTCGTCGTGCTGGGTGCGAGTGTGCTTGCCGATGGAACCCCCTCCACCATTTTGCAGGATCGGCTTGACGACGGCATCGCGTTGTATTTTGCCGGTGCGGCGCCTAAGCTCATCATGAGCGGGGACAATGGCACGGCTTCGTACAACGAGGTCAAGGCTATGAAAGCGTATGCGATATCGAAAGGCGTGCCTTCCGAGGACATCTTCTGCGATCATGCTGGCTTTTCCACGTATGAAAGCATGTACCGCGCGAAGTACGTGTTCGGTTGCGAGCGCATC
>CAVGAF010000118.1:0-4205 GCA_963627055.1 Butyrivibrio sp. CAG:318
ACCTGCGGCGTTTTGGTTGCCCCGCCCTTTATGCTTGGTCGGTTTCCGGCATTTTCAGCAGCAGGATGAAGCCGACGATGAACAGGATGGACACGCTCAGCACGCCGATGCTGCTCGAGCCTGTGAACTGGGTGAACACGCTCACCAGAAGCGTGCCCATGATGGTGGCGTACTTCCCGAAGATGTCGAAGAAGCCGTAATACTCGTTGGCGTGCTCCTTGGGAATGAGCTTGCCGAACTCGCTGCGCGAAAGCGCCTGGATGCCGCCCTGGAACATGCCGACGCATACGGCCAGCACCCAGAATTCCGCCGCCGAACGCAGCAGGAACGCGGCGAACAGCGTGATCAGGAAATACGCGAAGATGGCGACGAGCAGCATCTTCTTCGTGCCGAAGCGCGCCGACAGGCGTCCGTAGGCGATGGCCGACGGGAACGCGACCACCTGCGTCACCAGCAGCGCCATCACCAGCTGCGTGGAGTCGATGCCCAAATCGGTGCCGTAGCTGGTGGACATCGTGATGATGGTGTGCACGCCGTCGATATAGAAGAAGTACGCGAGCATGTACAGGCCCAGCCGCTTGTCGCTCACCATCTTCTTGCAGGTGTTGACCAGGCTTTCAACCGTGCGCTTGAACAGGTTCGCCTCGCGCGGCTTGAAGTGCGTCTGGTGCACGTCGCGCCAGATGGGCACGGAAAACGCCACCCACCACGCCGCGGTGATGACGAACGAGATGCGGATGCCCGTCAGCTGGTCGATGCCGATGTTCTCGCCGAACAGCACGATGAGCAGGCAAATGAGAAACGGGATGCACGACCCGATATAACCCCAGGCGTACCCCTGGCTGGAAACCTCGTCGTAGCGGTCTTCCTCGGTGGCGTCCACCAAAAACGCGTCGTAGAACACCAGCGACGCGTTCAGCATGACCGACGAGAACACGTACACCACTAAAAACACCATGGCGTCGCCGGGCACGCCCATGAGCGCGAGCGAGACCGCGCCCGTGCCGATGGTGCCGGCCAAAAACTTCTTCTTGTTGCCTTTCAGGTCGGCCAGGCTGCCCAGAAACGGCATGATCAAGGCCAACAGGAGCGACGAGATGGTGGTTGCGTAGCCCCAGGCCACCATGGCCGATGAACCGGGGTCGACGATTGCGGAGAAATAGATGGGGATGAGCGTGGAGGCCAGCATCACGTATGCCGAATTGCCCACGTCGTACAAAACCCAGCTGCGTTCGCGCTTGGATAGGCTGCGAAGGCCGAAACCCATGGGCGGATGCCCCTTCCGTTGATGATATATGCATGTCCGCCGAACGCATAAGGGCGCTGGCGGTTTCCTCATTCTATATGATGGCTATAATGCTTCCACGTAAAATGAAGGTTAGAACACGGAAACGGGGGATTCGCAATGCCGGCCATCATCACGCACGATTTCTTCGGTCGCGACGTCTACGACCAGCTTTTCGCCACCATCGGCGGTTCTCGCGACGAGGCCGACGCATTCCTTTTGGGAAACCAGGGTCCCGACCCGCTGTTCTATTCGATGATCAGCCCGCACCTTTTGCCGCATAACCGCCTGGGCAGCACCATGCATGCGAAGAAGCCCGCCGAGCTCATCGCCGCGCTGAAGGCCTCCCTTGGCGTGCTCGATCCCGATGAGCAGCGCATCGGCCGCGCCTATGCGCTGGGTTTTCTTTGCCATTACACGCTCGACAGCGCCATGCACCCGTTTGTGTACAGCCAGCAGTACGCCATCTGCGACGCGGGCGAGCCGGGGCTGACGCGCGACGACGGCAGCGAGGTGCACGGCGTCATCGAGGCCGAGTTCGACGAGATCGTGCTCTATGCCAAGCGCGGGGAATCCATCGCCACGTTCAACCCCTCCCGCGAGGTGCTGCGGGCAAGCCGCGCCGTGCTCAAGGCGGTCTCGAAGATGTATTCCTATATGGCGCTCAACGTGTACGGGGAAATCGTGCCGCCGAACCTGTTCACCATCGCCGTGTACGACTTCCGTTTCGTGCAGCGCGTGTTCTACTCGCCGACGGGCGTCAAGCGCGAGGTGCTCGGCCGCGTCGAGCGCATGGCCCGTTCGCATTCGTTCTACCAGTCCATGAGCCATCGCCCCGTCGAATCGGCCGAGTGCGCCTTCGACAACCGCGAGCGCGCGGGGTGGACCAACCCGTTCACGGGCGACGTGCGCACCACCGGCTTCTGGGACATCTACGAGGCCGCCCTCGAATGCGCGCAGGCCAACATCGCCGCCTTCGACGCGGAAGGTTTCGGCCTGGAAGAGGCGCGCGCGCTGACGGGCGAGAGGGATTTCTCCGGGCGCCCCACCCAGGCGCAGCTCATCAGCGTCGAATAGGCTTGCGCGACCATGCTTGAAGTGGCCCTCACCATCCCGTATTGGCTCGAGCTCGCCGCAACCATTTCGGGCGCCATCTTCGGCGCCATGAGCGCGGTGCGCGCCCGCTACGACATCTTCGGCGTGTGCTGCATCGCCATCGTGGTGGGCCTTGCCGGCGGCATCCTGCGCGACGTGCTTTTGCAGGATTACGGCATTTATGCATTTCAGAAGCCGAATCTGATTATCGCCTGCATCGTCGCGGGCGTGGTGGTGTTCTACTTCGGCAAGCTCATCACGTACTTCGACCCGGCGGTCGACTTCCTGGACAACGTGTCGGTGGCGCTGTGGGCGGTCATCGGCACGGGCAAGGCCGTCTCGGCCGGGCTCGACCTCGTCCCGGCGGTCATTTTGGGCACCATGACCGCCAACGGCGGCGGCATCATGCGCGACATCTGCATGAATCGGGAGCCGGAGGCGTTCCAAGCGGGCACGTTGTACGTGAGCGCGGCGCTTTTGGGCAGCGTCGCCTACGCCGTGCTTAGGCAGAACCATATCATCGACACGTACGCGGGCATCGTCTGCGTGCTGTTGGTGCTGGCGGTGCGCTATGCGGCCATCGTCTTCGGCTGGCGCACGCGCCCGGCGCGCGACTATTCCGACGTGGTGGTGAAGCCGGTGCGTGCGGCGGTCCAGCGCGTGAAGCCGCTTGCGGGCGAGCGCGCCTCGCGCGATAAGGACGCGCGCGATGTGGCGCGCGACAATGCCGCCGCCGGCGCGCAGGTGCTCAAGCGGGTGCGCTTGCGCCGTGGGACGACGGCGGGCGAGGGGGCCGTCGCGTGCGGGGAGCCCGAGACGACCTGCGCGGCAGCCTCGCAGCCGACCGGGCCCGAAGCGGCGCCGGCCAAGTCCGTTTCCGAGTCCGAATCCGGGCTCGAATCGTCCGCATCGCAGGCACCCACGCCCGGTCCTGAGCCGCAAACCCCCGCCAAGTAACGGCTCGGTCACGGATTCGCCGAAAAGCCGTCGCGCCCGCCGTTTGGGTATCGCCACCTGCCGCGAAGTTGCGCTACACTATGACCCCGCACGTCGTTGTGCGTAAGTTCGCGTTGCGTTCGATAAGGGGGCCCTATGGGCAAGAAGCACAAGTACGACTACTTCGAGGCCTTCGAAAAGCATTCGAAGCTCGCTGTTGCGGAGGCGCAGCTGCTCATCGACACCATCGAGGGGTTCACCGAGGCCGCCGAGCTCAAGGACAGCATCGACAAGGCTCATGAGCTGGAGCATTCCGGCGACGACATCAACCATACCATTTTCAAGACCGTCGCCACCGACTTCATCACGCCCATCGACCGCGAGGACATCATCGAGCTGTCGCAGGCGCTCGACGACATCCTCGACGACATCGAGGACGTCATGCAGCACTTCTACATGTACGACATCCATTTCATGCATTCCGACGCGTTGGAATTCGCCAAGCTCATCGAGGACAGCTGCAAGGCCCTTGACGACGCCATGTGCGACTTCCGCAACTTCAAGAAGTCCAAGAGCTTCAAGCATCTCATCGTCAAGGTGCACGACTGCGAGGAGCAGGCCGACCAGCTCTACATCAAGGTCATCCGCGCGCTGCACACCGACGACCGCGACAACCCGATGCGCGTCTACGTCTGGTCGAACCTCTTCGACAGCATGGAGGCCTGCTGCGACGCATGCGAGCATGCGGCCAACGTCATGAGCACTATCATGCTGAAGAACGTATAGCGGCGCCAGCGGCGTTTCGGAAATCGTTTAGATATGAGACAAGGGGCCTTCGGGCCCCGTTTATTTTCGGGAAGGAAGGCCATGGGGGCGGCAATCGAGCGCA
>CAVGAF010000119.1:0-4154 GCA_963627055.1 Butyrivibrio sp. CAG:318
GAGCCACTTCTTCTCAACGCTCACGGACGTGGTGTCTTCTTCATCGGTGTCGATCTTGCCGTAGAAGGGGCGTACATGGCTTTCCGCCGCTACCGTAACCTTGTTGCCGATAAACGTTCCGCAGGCAGAACCAGGACCAAGCGTGATGGACGCATTGGGAGCAATAATGCTTGCGGTGCATTCATGAGCGGTGATCGGCAGATTCTGCTTCGTGTTGTAGAAGTTGTACAGCACATAGCCCGTATCGCCGTATACATCGTCGGTTTCGCCAATCCCCACCTGGTTACCGTTAACGCGGATATATGTCTTGGGGATATCCACGGAGTTTGCCCCTTGGCAATCAACGTTGATCACGACCGCCTTAGAGCCATGCGTGGGCAGTTCCTTAAAGTCGATGAAAATGTTTTCTTTCGATGACATCAACTCGCTGGCAGTCAGCGACACATAAGCGCAGCCGGATTCATTTTCGTTATAGGTGATGATGCGCTTCTTGCCTTCGTTGATCAGTTGTTGCGTCACCTTTGTTTGGCTGCTTTCCTTTGCAGACAGCTTCTCAGACAACGAGACGATCTCACTCTTGACGCGAGTCAAGTCGATGAACGGAGCAGTGGCGGAATCCTCATCCTGCATAAGCAAATTCGGGTTCTCAATTCTCACGCCGTTGATGTATATCTCGCTGCCGTTCATTTGAGAAACATTCGCAGAGCTACCGACGACAGCAAGGCCCGTATCCGATTTATTGAGCCGGGGGAAAGCGCAGTTGAACTCCTGGATGTAGCTCAAGCCCACATAGCCCTTAAACTTATCCGAAACACCAAAGTCCACAATCCTATCAACTTTTTTTGCCAGCACGTTGCCGTAAATATCAACCGCGCTGCTCAAAGTGTCGAATGCGACGATATGAAAACTGCCGGCATCGCCCAATGCGCTATTCGCAACGCGGTATTTGTCGTAGTAGGAATCCTGGAAGGCGTCCTTTGTATCATTGGTGGAATAGGTAATGTTCCCGTACTTTCCCGGGGAAATGGTATTCCCCGTCGCCGAAGCCACATCAGCTCCGGTGCTGGTCACCTTCGTCATCGGCGACAGGCCGATGACCAGGATGGCCGACATCACGATGGAAAGCGCCTTGCTGGAAAGCGAGCGGGCGCGGGAACGGCGACGCGCGGTGCACGCGCCGGTTGCGGAAGCAGAGCTGCGTTTCATGGCGGTATCTTTCGTCTTCATGGTCCCTTACGCCTCCTTCGAGCCGTCGTCCGTGCCGGCGGGTTGCTTGCGGCCGCTCCTGCGCACGAACGCCATAACGGCGACGCAAACTGCCGCGACTGCCGCAAGAGCGGCAGCGGCGATGCCGGCGGGCACCATCGAGGCCTCTTGCGCGGCGGTTGCGCCCTCATCGGCGGAAGCCAACGGCGTCTCCTCGTCGGCAATGCGCTCCTCGTAGGCGCTTTCGCCGTTCGGGGCGATCACGTCGGATTGCGTGGCGGCCGAGTTGTCGGCGGCATTGTTGGTGACGACCGTCGTGTACGGCGTCGAAGCGGAAAGGCCGCCCGTCGTCGTGGTCCCGTTCGCCGTGGTGGCGGTCACGGTGCCGCCAGCGGGGTTGACCTCGTAGTAGCGCACGCCGCCGTCGATGACGTCGGTGCGCACGACCGTGGTGTCGCCCTCGGAGACGGCGCCGGGCTGCGCGTAGTAGATGGTGTAGCTGCGGTACGGCGCGTAGTAGCGGTGCGAAATGGCGGCTTCCTGACCGGTCAGGCGCTGGTAGGTTGCGCCTTCGACCTCAAGGGACTCGGGACCGGAAATGGAGAGCGCCTCGCCGTCGGGGCTGCAGGAAAGCACTTCGCTACCCAGTTCGTTTCCGCTGATCACGTCCACGTAGCGCACGGTGACGTCGTAGGCGGAAGCCGGCTGCACATCCGAGCGCGTGTAGTACACGGTGTCGGAAAGCATGCGCCCGGCGTTCAGGTCGGCCCAGCTGTAGGTGAGCGCGTCCTCGTCGCCTGTGCGAGTGTAGGTTTCGCCATCGCGCGTGATGGTCGCGGGCAGGCTCACGCTTGCCGCAGCCGCTTCGGAAACGGTTGCGCTTTCAGAGGAATCCACCTGCACGGCATAGCCGCCGCCGTCGGCGGGCGTGACCAGCGCGAAGTTCACGGTGTACGTGATGTTTGCAGCCTGCGCCTCGTACACGAGCGTGATTTCGGGGGCGCCGTCGAACGCCAACGTCAGAGAAGACGCCGCTTCAGCATCCCAAGACGCGCCGCGGCTGTCGCTGCCGCTAGCGAGCACGTAGCGCTCGACCGAGCCGTCACGCGCCTGCGAGAACACGGTCGGCGGAGCGTAGGTGTAGCCGCCCACGCCCACTTCCACCTTGTCGCGCATCAGCTGGGTACCGTCGGCGGAAACATAGTTGATGGTCGCGGTGCGCGTTTCCTGGCTGGCCTCCGTGCGCGGCAGGCAATGCACCACGACCTCGGGAGACGCCGCGCTCACGGTGACGGTCGGCATCTTCGAGATGGGCACGTACACGCGGTTGTTGGCCTCAACGGTGTCGCGCACGGCGGCCGTCTGTTCCTGACCTGCCGAAAGCGTTCCCAAATCGTCGCGCAGCAGCACGGCGCCGTTTTCATCCACGTAGGTCACCGATGCGGAAACGCCCGCTTCGTCAACCGCCTCGTAGTCGACGTACAGCACGCCGTCAACCAGGCTGGGCGTTGCCGCGGCGGACGACGATGCGAGGCGGTAGGTTTTCCCGTCGCGCACGACCAGGCGCGGAGCCTCGAACGCCTGCGTGGCGTCGGCTGCCGGGCACGTGCGGATGCCGATGATGGAATTCTCCACGCTGCCGATCGCCTGGCCGTTGACGCGCAGGGCGACGGCGTACACCGTCGCGTTAAGGAGCGCGGAGGAATTGGCGCCGTCAGAATTCTTGGTGTGGAACGAGATGTCGATTGCGCCGGAATGCGCGGCCACGTACGAGGCTTTCGCGGAAAGCGAGACGACGCCGGCCTCGTCAGTGGCGCGGTCGTAGGTGTACGGAAGGTCTTGCTGCTTTACGGCGCCGTCGACGGTGACGTCGGCATACAGGGTGGCGTCGCCAAGCCCCACGACCGTTGCCAGGTCGAAGGAGTCGCCCCCGACGGAAAGCGTGTCGATGCCGCGCAGAGACACGCTCGCCTGCGCCTGGGAGTCCGTTGCCGTCACGACATTGGTGTTTGCAGTCGTTGCGCCGTCGGCGGCGAGCGCCGGGGCGGGCGCCAGCGACAGGGTGAGCGCCAGAGCCACGCCGGTGCACGTCGCGGCATGCGGCATCGACTGCGTTTTGCGAGCTCGTAGATCGTTGTTCATGCGAGTTCCCTCTCCTCGTCATTGCGGGCTTTGCAACCCGCCGATCGCCGCCTTTCGAGAGGGATTTTCGCCTTTCCGGCCCCTCCCGCCGTGCGGCAACTATGCAACCACGCAACAAAGCGACTGATATCCCCCGGAAACCAGCCTTCATGCGCAGTCGTTCTTTCAAGAACACTATATCAGCTATTGACCTGGGGAAACAGTGTTTGCTGTCACATTTCTGTCACGATTTTGCAAGGTTATTGCAACCTATTTTGAGAATAAATGCAACGGTGCGTTCATTACATTTTTTATTGCGTTCGTATAATCTGTTCCACACTTTGCAAAGTGAATATGAAGTGTTTTGTTGCGTCAGTGAAGTATCCGCCCGCGGGACCCGAACGACCATAGAGCACAACGAGCTTTCGGCAGCGGAAAGAAGCGGCACAGGCGACGAAAACGAGCGGAGGCGAGCGCCTTCGGTCGAGGAGAAAGGCGATGGGCGGCGTTGTTGTGACGGGCGGGCGGCGATGATGCGCCTTCGGCGGCGGAGGCGATCGGTCTCAGCGGCGGCGATGCGCCTTCGGCGCAAAAATGTGACGCGCCTTACGGCGCTTGCCTATTACTGCGCGAGCTGTCGCTCGCGCCTACGAAGTTCCGTTGAAAAACCGCCCCTCATCAGCAAGAATCCACCAACTCGCGGCAAGATCGTCCACATCAGCAAGAACCCATCAACCGGCGAATGGGTCATCCCTGTCAGAGAGAATCCGTAGGTTCGAGCGACAGCTCGAACATCATTAGAGAGCGCCCGAAGGGCGCGACACACA
>CAVGAF010000120.1:0-4129 GCA_963627055.1 Butyrivibrio sp. CAG:318
GGTCGTAATTATGTTGCGTATGCTGAGCCATGCAGCGGATTATACGGTATCGCCCGCACGGGCAGAAACGATACCGGCAAACCAACAAGAACGCCCCGGGAGGCTCGGTTGCCGATGGGCGCCGCTTCGCGGCGCGAGGTCGCTCTTGCGAACGACCCTACGGAGCCTGCCCCAGCATCAACGCTCCGCCCAGGCGTTTTGCGGGCGTCCTCGCGAGGGCATACGGGTATGGACGCAGGCGCGTTCGCAGGGCCCTGTGGCCGTTCGCGTCCAAGCGCGACGATCGGCAGGGTATGGACGCAGGCGCGTTCGCAGGGGCCCTACGGGTATGGACGCAGGCGCGCCCGCAGGGGCCCTGTGGCCGTTCGCGTCCAAGCGCGACGATCGGCAGGGTATGGACGCAGGCGCGTTCGCAGGGGCCCTACGGGTATGGACGCAAGCGCGTTCGCAGGGGCCCTGTGGGTATGGACGTAGGCGCGTTCGCAAGAGCGCGCTTCCGGCGAAGCCGGAACATCGGGCGGATTTGACCCGCCGGTTGAGATTGGGCCATCAAGCGGATTTGACCCGCCGGTCGAGACCGGAATGCCCGACGAATCGAATCCACCGGGCAGGTTCAACGGCGACCCCCACGCCCCAAGTCGCAAGCTCCAAACGCTAAAAGCGATAGGCTTCGTCCACTTCTTGCAGCTCGGCGAAGGTGTCGATTTCCTGCACGTCTTCGAAGGTGCATGGGCGCACGCGCACGTCGAAATCGTCGGTGTACCAGTTCAGAGCCACGTCGTCCCAGAAAATCTGCTTGCCGTCCTCGCGTGCGAACACCTTCGCCATCCTATCGGCCAGACGCGCGCCGTCAGCTTCCGTCCAATACGAGATGCCGAACATGTGGTAGCAGTCGTCGCCGCCCTTGGCAATGTGCACCGCACGCCCGTCGCGCACGGTCAAACACCAGTCGTCGGTGTGCGCAACCGGCACGCCCACGTAGTTCGAACGATACTGATAACGCTGAATGAGCTGCGGGTTTTCCAGCAGAAGGTCGGACTCGAACACGTACGCGTCGCGCATATGTTCCGCGGCGGCCACAGCCGAGGAGATGTTGTTGGTGGTGTTGTACAGCGGGTTGTCGATGAAGGTGATGCGCACCTCGGGGTTCTCGCGCGCCAGCGATTCGAACTCGGCGGCAAGGTAGCCGCGCACGAGATAGATCTCCTCGATGCCTGCGGAGCGCACCGCATCGATGAGCCTCTGGATGATGCGCACGCCATGCACGCGCACGAGCGGCTTGGGCGTGTTGACGGTGATGGGCAGCAGGCGCGACCCGAAGCCTGCCGCGAAGAACACCGCGCGCTTGGCGCGGTACGGCTCGAGCGCCGAGACGCCCGCGGGCGTGATTTCCCCCGCTTCCACGTAGCCGGCCTGCGCAAGGGCGGCCAGCGCCTCGGCCTTCCCGGGTGCCGCGTCGCCGTCGACAACCGCCGCGGGCGCCTCGCCCGCGCGGGCCTTCGCCTCGAGCGCCACCAATACCTCGAATTCTCGTTCGCTTAGCATGAACGTCCCTTTCTTTCCCAAACTTGTCGCAGTGTAACAGCGCGTTGAACATGCTCTCCCTCGCGGTACAGCGGCTCCGCGGCATCCGCATAGTCAAGCGCCGAGCGATACCAGCGATAGAGCCACTCGCCCATCGCGTTGCCCTCGGATTCCTTGTACATGGCCCACACATACCAGTAGAACCCGACGATCGACGTGCACGCCAGGCAATGGCGGACCTCCTCGTCGGTGGCGGGGCGCCCGAAATACAAATCCATCACCGCCACCGATTCGGCCACGGTATATCCCGACCCCTGCGCGAAGAAGTTGCCCACGTCGCAGCCGTAGTCGCCCATGGCGGCGTATTCCCAGTCGATAAGGTACATGCCGTCGGGGGCCACCAGCACGTTCGGGCCGTAGAAGTCGTTATGGCACAGCACGCTCGGCGCGCCGTCGGCAGCCACGTCTTCGGCCAGGCGCGCAATGCGCTCGCGCAGGGCGGGAAACCCCGCCGGCAGCGGATAGGAACGCGCCCGCAGCAGCTCGACGATATGCGTCGTTTCCGAAGAAAAGTCGAATGACCAGGGGCTTTCCTCGCCCGACGTATGCAGGCGCCGCGCCAGGGCGAGCGCGGGGGCCACGTGGGCGGGATCGCGGTAGTCAAACGGGACGCACCCGGCGACAAAGCGGGAGATCTTCCAGCCGGCCTGCGGGTCCTCGAACACGTAGGTGTCGTCGAGCCCAAGCTTCTTCGCCACCTGCAATGCATAAGCCTCGGCCTGCCGGTTGACGATCTCCGACGTGCCGTCGCCGGGATGGCGGTAGACATACTGGCACCCTCGAACGCTGAACAGCACCGATAGGTTCGTCAGCCCCGCCTTCACCGGCTCGACGTCCACGATCTCGCCCCGCTCGCACGAAAGCGTGCGGCAGATGTTGTCCAGGATGGCCGAGTCGACGTTGGCGAGGAAGTCGCGATCGAAGGCGCACAGGTCGCTTAGGTAGTCGAACTCGTAGATGACGCCGTCGGGAAAGCGGCGCAGGCGCATCGCGGGAAGGGCGCGGACGTGCTCGGCGTAGATGTCCTCCCACAACTTCGGGGAAGTGTCGGGCAGGTCGTACACCTGCTCGAGCACGGCACGAAACGCCTGCGAGAAGGCGCGGTCGAAATACGCGTAGCCCATGAGCATCCACCCGTCGCCCCCGCCGCAGGAAATGCCCTTGATGTCGCCCGAGCGCATGGTTTCGGCGACGTATTCGTCGGTGGGGCCCGGCGAGAACACGGCGGCATACTCCGCCTTGTAGCGATACGGATGGAACGGGTTTTCGGTGTAGTAGTTGTCCGAGCAGCAAACGTAGGTGTTGCCCAGGCGCGCGCGAACCAGCATGAGCGTAGCGTTGTTGTTGCGCGCGGCGTAGTCGCGGTTGACGGCGATGCGCACGCCGAATTTGTCCTCCAAGTAGAAGAACGACTCCTTCATGTAGCCCACGACCACCGTGATGTCATCGATGCCGGCCTGCATAAGCTGACGGATTTGACGCTCGATGAGCACCTCGCCGCGCACCTCGAACAAGCCCTTCGGCTTTTCGTAGGACAGCGGGGCGAAGCGGGCCGAAACGCCGGCCGCCATGATGACGGCGTTGTCCACCTTGTAGGGCGAAAGCGCCGCGCGGCCGGCGTCGGTCACGGAAAATCCCTGGACAAGCCCGCGCTGCTCAAGGGCGCGAAGCACGCGGTTCACCGTGCCGAGCGACACCTCGGCGGCCAGGGCGAGTTGGCGCTGCGAGGACGCTCCCCCTTCGGCCAACGCCGCCAACACGCCGAATTCGCTTTGAGATAGCTCCCCGTTCGGTACCATGCTTTGCCCCTTCTTTACACAACAATGGAGTCCACTCTAGGGGAGCTGTTCATTGTTGTAAATAGAAGGAAGCGCGTTGAACGGAAATTCCGGTAGTGCAGCCGAGCCGGCGGGGGTGCGGTGGTGGCCCGGTAGTGCGCTCTCCGGCCAAGCAGGAGCGTCGGCGGAGTGCGGGGTGCCCACACCCGACCCGTGCTGTACAATTCCGGTAACTGCGAAAGGCAGGGAAGGGACTAAGGGCAAGCGCGAGAAGGGAAGACTATGCACAGACCCTTGAGACTGAACTTACTATCCGCCTTCATGTCGTTGTTGCTGGTGGCGTCGGCGCTGCTGCTGGCGGCGCCGACCTGCGCGCACGCGGATCAAGTTGAGAAGAGCATCGACTCGACGATGACGATCACGATGCAGAAGTCGTCCGATGGCGGCTCCGCATCCGGCAACGCGACGAACGCGAACGCCAAGGGGTCGACGACCAGCACGTCGACCAACTCGAAGAAGACCGCCTCCACGGGCGACGCCCTGCCGCTCGCGGCCGCCGGGATGATCGCCATCGTCGCCGGCGCGGCCTACTGCCTGGTCCAGGGCAGGAGGCTCTCGCTCGCCCAGGGCGCGCGTTCGGCAACGGGCTCGCGCGGCTCCCTAGCGCGACAGCAGGGCCTGAGCGCCGCGGCGAAGCGGGTGCTTTCGGTGGTCCTGGCCACCGTCCTCGCGGCCAGCCTGTGCTTCGGCGCCTTCGCCTCGAAGGC
>CAVGAF010000121.1:0-4084 GCA_963627055.1 Butyrivibrio sp. CAG:318
CGGCGCTTACTCCTGCTCGTGCGGCAGCAGCGGGGCCAGGTAGCCCTTGTCGGCCAGCGCGCGGCCTATCGCCTCGAGCGCCTCTTCGGAATCGGCCGCTATGAGGTGGTAGTGGTAACCCGACGTCGCCGTGCACAGAGGCGAGGACTTGCCGCTTTCGATGTCGTGGATGAAGTTTGCGATGTCGTCCGGCGTGGCGATGTCAAGCGGCGCGGTCACGCGACCGTACACGCGGTGGCTGATGGAGACGTTGAGCACATGCCCGCCCGCCTCAATGATGGTTTTCAGCTCGTCTTCGGCTTCCGCGACGTCGTGATGCACCTTGAAGGTGCGCTGGAGCGGCTCGGCCGCCGCGGTGGGGAAGGGCTCGCCTGCGGGGGATTTGCGTTGCGCATCCGCTGCAAGGACGTAGCCTTTCGTGGTTGCCACGATCTTGCTTCCGGATTCGCGCAGAAGCGAGATGTCCTGCACGATGATCTGGCGGCTGACGCCGAGCTGCTTGGCGAGTTCGCCGCCGGAAAGCGGGCCTTCTGCGGCGCAAAGCTTCTCGAGTAGCGCGCCGCGCCGCGCCTGCGCCTTCGTTGCCATGCTATCGACCTGCTTCCCGACCTGCGCTGTTGATGGGTTTTGCCCCATTGTCGGAACTATCGCCCCCCTCGTCAAGCATGCGCAGGTGCTTCAAGGACAAATCCAGAATGCCGGCGGAGTGGGTGAGCGCGCCGCTGGATACGAAGTCCACGCCCAAATCGACGATGGCGGCCACGTTCTCCGCATCGATGTTTCCGGAACATTCCGTCTGCGCCCGCCCGTCCACGAGCGCCACGGCCGCAGCCATCGTGGCGTGGTCCATGTTGTCGAGCATGATGATGTCGGCGCCGGCCTCGACGGCCTCGCGCACCCCTTCGAGCGTTTCGCACTCCACCTCTATTTTGCGCACGAATGGGGCCTGCGCGCGCGCGGCCTCGACGGCGGGGCGGATGCCGCCGGCAGCTGCGATGTGGTTGTCCTTGAGCATCACGCCGTCGGAGAGGTTGTAGCGATGGTTGCGCCCGCCGCCTGTGCGCACGGCCTCCTTCTCGAACACGCGCATGCCCGGCGTGGTCTTCCGCGTGTCCACCAGCGTGGTGCGGCTGCCCTCGAGCAGGGTGGCGATGCGGCGCGTGTACGTGGCGATGCCGCTCATGCGCTGGAGATAGTTGAGGGCCACGCGTTCGCCAGACAGCAGCGCGCGCACGTCGCCGGTGACGGTTGCAAGCGTTTGACCTGCGGTGATGGTGCTGCCTTCCGAAGCAAAGCGCTCGGTGCGGCTATTCGGGTCCAAGATGGCGAAGGTGCGTTCGAACACGTCGAGGCCGCACAGCACGCCGTCCGCCTTCGCGATGAGATCGACGGCCGCCGGGCGCGCATCGGGCATGATGGCGGCGGTGGAGACGTCTTCGCTCGTGATGTCCTCGGCCAGCGCGGCGCGGATGAGCGGCTCGGCCACGGTCGTCAACGTGATGGGGTTCATGCGACTTCCTCTCTTGCGGCGGTTGCGTTGAAGCGTGCGAAGGCCAGCGCGTCGGCGCCTTGGGGCTTCTCGGTATAGGTTTTCGGGTGCGGGGCGGCAAGCCGAGTAGCGCGGCAGATGTCCCAGGCGCTGCGTTGCGCGAACACCAGCGATTCCAGGAGCGAGTTGCTGGCCAGGCGATTCTTGCCGTGCACGCCGTTGCAGCTGGTCTCGCCGGCTGCGTAGAGCCCCGGCAGGTCGGTGGCGCCGTCGCGGTCCACGCGCACGCCGCCCATGAGGTAATGCTGCGCCGGCACCACGGGGATGGGCTCGCGCGTGATGTCGAAGCCCTCGGCCAGGCAGTGTTCGTAGATGTTCCTGAAGTGCCCCGTGATCTCGTCTTTCGGCACGTTTTCAAACGAAAGGCGCACGAAGCGCGAGCCCTCGGCGGCCATTTGGCGATAGATGGCCGCGCTCACCACGTCGCGGCCCTTGAGCTCGTCGGTGAAGCGCCGGCCCGCGGCGTCTAGCAGGACGGCTCCCTCGCCGCGACACGATTCCGAGATGAGGAACGCGCGTCCGGGCTTTTCGGTGAACAGCGACGTGGGGTGGATCTGCACGTAGCCGGCGTGTTCAAGCGCGATGCCCCGCTCGCGCGCGATGCGCAGCGCGTCGCCGGTTAAGCTGGGGAAGTTTGTGGAGCGCTCGTAGGTGCCGCCGATGCCGCCGCATGCCCAGACGGTGTTTTTCGCAAAAATGCGCAGCGTCTGCCCGCCGGCGTCGTGCGCGACGATGCCGGCGCAGCGGGCGGTGCCGGCCTGGCCACCGCTATTTTCGACTAGGCCGCCGCAGCGGCTGGCGCCGTCCTGGCTGCCCTCGTGCGCGATTAGGATATCGTCCATGCAGGTGTGTTCCAGAATGCGCGCGTTCGGCAGCTTTCGCACGGCGGTAAGCAGCTTCGACGTGATTTCCGCCCCGGTGGCGTCGCCGTGGTAGCAGATGCGCGCGCGGCAATGGGCGCCCTCGCGCGTAAAAGCCAGGCTGCCGTCGGGCTTGCGCTCGAATTGGACGCCGTAGGCAAGCAGGCTGTCGATGACGCTGCGGCTGGCGCGGATCATCAGATCGACGCTTTCCAGGCGATTCTCGAAGTGCCCGGCGCGCAGCGTGTCCTCGAAAAACGGGGCGTAGTCGGCATCGTCGCGCTGCACGCAAATGCCGCCCTGCGCCAGCATGGAGTCGCATTCGTCCGCGGTGGTTTTCGCCAGCATCACCACGGAAAGTTGGCGCGGCAGGTTTAGCGCGCAGTACAGGCCGGCCACGCCGCAGCCGACGATGGCCACGTCGCAGGACAGATTGCGGGCGGAGGCATCCGGATTCGGTGTCGGTGTAAAGCGGTTACCGACCAGGGTAGCGTTCGTGGGTTTCGCAGCGTGTGCGTTCATTTTGCTGCTCCTTACTTCGCCGCGTATTCCAGCATGCGTTCGAGCGTCAGGCGCGCAGCGGGCGCGAGCGCGTCGTCCACGTGCACCTCGTAGGGCGCGGGATTGCGCAGGCAGGCGGCCACTTTCGGCAGCGTGACCAAATCCATGTTCTCGCAGCGCGGCTCGGGAGCGGGGAAGTGGAAGCGCTTGCCCGCCCCGGCGTTGCGGCGCAGAAGTTCGCGCAGGATGCCCACCACGGTGCATACGATGAAATCCTGCGCATCCGAGGCGGTGGCATGCTCGATCATGCCCTTCGTCGATCCGATGAAGTCGGCCTCGGCAAGTACGTCGGCCGGGCATTCCGGGTGCGCCATCACCACGGCGTCGGGGTAGGCCTCTTCCAGATTGACCACCTGTTTCTGGCTGATGACCATGTGGCGCGGGCAGTAGCCCTTGTTTAAGATGACGTGCTTTTCGGGCAGTTGCTCGGCCACGTAGCGGCCCAGGTTCATGTCGGGGATGAACAGCAGGTTGCGCTGCGGCAGGGCGCTGCAGATTTTCACGGCGTTCGACGAGGTCACGCATACGTCCGACCAGGTTTTCGCCTCGGCTGTGGAATTGACGTAGCATACGACGGCCAGGTCGTCTCCGTATTGCTCGCGCACCCGCTCGATGTCGGTTTGGCGGATCATGTGCGCCATGGGGCAGTCGGCCGCCGGTTCGGGCAGCAACACGGTTTTGCCGGGGTTCAAGAGCTTCGCCGATTCGCCCATGAACTCCACGCCGCACAGCACGATGGTTTGCTGCGGAAGATCGACGGCCAGCTTCGCCAGCGCGAAGCTGTCGCCCACGTAGTCGGCTGCGTCCTGGACCTCGGGCGGGACATAGTAGTGCGCCAGGATGACGGCGTCGCGCTGGGCCTTCAGCTGCTCGATTTCCTTTGTCAGCGCCTCGATTGCGCTGGGCGCGCTTTGTGCGGGCGCGTTCGTCGTTGCCGCGCTTGTTTCTGCCGCGCTCGCTGCTGCTATGTTCGTCGTGGCCGTGCGTTCGTTAGTCATGCTTGTGGCTCCAAGGTCTCGTCTAGTTGTTTAACGCCGTAGTGTGCGCCAAAGACTTTACAGCTGTATAGTCAGCTGTAAAGTTTTCATCATTTCGCCATCTGGCCTATTGGAAA
>CAVGAF010000122.1:0-4063 GCA_963627055.1 Butyrivibrio sp. CAG:318
GAAGTGCATCACCCAGATAGTGTAATTTGCCATTTCGCAGGTGAAAACCCTATGCTTGACGCAATCGGCATGCCAGCTGGCGCACGTATCCGCGCACGAGGGGCACGGCGGGGTTGGCGCAGCGCAACGGCGTGAGGAAGCGATACGGCAGGAGAATCTCGTCGCATCCGCAAAACGGCAACGCCAAAGACTGCGGATAGAGCCTAGAGAGGCATGCGTCGGGAATGACGAGGAAGATGCCGCCGGCGGCGAGGAATCGCCGATGGCTCGAAAGGTCCATTTCAAGGCTTATAAGCGACGGCTTGACGTCGCGCTGGAGGAAACGCTTGCGAACCACGTTCCGGCATCCGGAGTAATCGTAGGAAACGGCGATTTTCTCGCCCCGCAGATCGTTCAGAGAAAGGCATCGGCGGCTCGCGAGCACATGATCGCGGAACAGCAGCGCATAAAGCGGCTGGCTGCCGAGATGCAACGCGTCGCACTCCTCGACAGGAACGTCGCCCGTGACGATGGCGGCATCGACCGCACCCTCGAGAAGCTCCGCCAGGCACGCCTCGGACGCAGCATGCTCGATTCGCAGGGTGATGTGCGGATGATCCTCTTCGAAGCGGGTGAAATCACTTCGATGGAAAACGCCGCCGCGCAAAGGCGACGATGCGATGGCGAGGCTCACGGATCCGGTCTTCAGGCCGTCGGCCTGCCGATCGGCCACGATGCGGACGATGTCGTCCACGCCGCGCAGGACGCCTTCGGCGCGGCGCAGCACCTCGGCGCCGATCGGCGTGATGAGCAGCGTCTTCCCACGCTGGTCGAGCAGGCGGGCATTCAGCTCGCATTCAAGATCGCGAACCGATTGCGAAACCGTTTGCGACGTGACGTACATATCCCTTGCGGCCGCCGTGAACGTTCCCTTCCGCGCTGCGGCGACGAAACGCTCCAGCTGGATCAAGTTCGGCCTCATGGCTTCCCCCTCGAGCTTCATGCAGGACCTATTTATTACCCATTTTTCCCATTTATGGGTAACTTCATTGGGTCAGACTAGCACAACAAAGAAGCGCGCGGCACCTGATTCCCGAATAGCGTTCAGTAATTTCGGCGCAGCTCGAAATGGCATTCCCGTCCGCAACCGCCCGGTTACGGGCGAGGGACGGGGATGCCCCTCGAGCGACTTTCCCGCAAGGTCGAGCCTAAACCTCCCGGCAGCCGCCGGGACAGCAAAAAAGCCCCGGCGGCTGCCGGGGCTTTTTTGCGCAAACCGCCCAAGGCGGCGTTGCGTGCCGGGGGCGCCGATGCGCCCCCGGCAAAAAGGCGGCTTAAAGGCACGCCGTAAGCTAGCTGTTCAGAATCTCGCTCTCGACGATGGCGTTCACCAACACGGTCGCGACGCGCTCGCGGGGAACAGGGGCCTTGGGGGCGAGGAAGCGGGTGCCGTCCTCGTTCTCATAGCCGCTGACCAGGCCGTTGTTCACAGCCCAAGCCATGGCGCCGGCCGCCCAATCGGAGACCTCGCCGGCATCGTTGAACTTCTGGAGCGGAGTGATGTTCGTTCCCTCGTAATCCTCATGGGAAGCCTTGGCGATGATGGCGACGAGCTGCTCGAAGGTGACCTTTTCGTCGGCGGCGAAGCTACGCGTGCCGTCATGGTTGTCAATGCCGTCGATGACGCCGTTTTCCGCGGCCCAGTTGGCAGCTGCGGTGTAGTAGGCGTTATCCGCAACGTCGGCCATGTCGGTCGCGTTCTTCGGATACGTCTGCTCGCTGTCGTACTGAGCAGCCTCTTCGGGCTCGAAATAACGCCACAGGACGGTGACCAGCTGCGCACGCGTCATGGGGTCGCCCACGCCGAAGCTGCCGTCCTCATAGCCCTGGATCAGGCCGGTCGCGCCGCACCAGCAAACGCTGTGGGCGTAGTAACCGGTGCTATCCACATCGGGGAAGGTGGCGGCGTCCCACAGCTCGGAAGGCTGGAAGATGCCGATCAGGTTCTCGGGCTCTTCGCTTGCGGCGTTGCCGTCATAGAAGGAGGCGCGGGTGGAGCCGTTGTAGTAGGCGTACTCGCCCCATGGGGAGTTCTTGCCCTTGGAGTTCCACCAGGCATAGCCCTCGGCGAAGCGGGCCTCCATGGCGGCCTCGGTGCTCTCGTCGTACACGACGGTGGAGGACTGGTTGGTCATATAGGCGGCGACGTCGCTGACCTTATCGAGGTTGACGTGGTAGACGTTGCTCACCCAATATGCGTAGGAGGCGTCGTCGTTGTCGTCATAGAGTTCGGGGTATACCTGGGAGAACGCCCATGCGGCACGGGCGATCTTGTCGGCGGTGTAGTTGCGCTGGCAGTACAGCAGCGGGGACATGCCGCCCTCGGTGGCAGCAGTCTTGCCATAGCCCTGGTTGCTGGAGGTGCCGTAGTCGTCGCCCGCGAGCACCGCGCCGGTGAAGCCGTGGGTCTTAGCCCAGGCAGTGACGTTGTCGGCATTCAGGGCCTCGGTGTTGTTGACGCCCGAGCTGTTCTTGCCGCCCGAAGTGCCCTGCAGGTCGGCATTGACCGTGGAGTTGTAGATGATGATGTCGACGTCGGCCAGGGCGGTGGCGGCGTCGGAGTCGGAAGCGCTCACTGTGCAAGCCGGGTTGGACTTGAAGATGTCCTCGACCTTCATCACGATGCCGCCTTCGACCTCATGGCCGCTGTCGAAGGTGTCGGTGATGAAGGGCAGCACGCCATAGTAGTCCAGGTTGATGGTGCCGTTGTTGGCGGCATAGCCGGCGCCGGCGGTTGCGGCGTCCTTGGCCGAGGCATGCTCGTTGGTATCCTCGCCCGTAAGCAGGCCCTCGGCCGTGGGCACGAAGAAGTAGCCGGTGTCGCCGTCAATGGCGTACAGGTAGGCAACCGTCTTCTGGGCGAGAGTGCCCTCGTCAAGCTGGGAAGCGCAGTACAGCAGGTTGCCGCGGATGGACTTCTCGCAGGCCAGTGCGCCGATTTCGGTGGAGTTGCCATCGTAGCGGGTGGTAAGCCCCGTGGCGTCCTTCACCGCTTCGGCGGTGTTGGACAGCTGCTCGATGGAGTAGAGCTGCGTCCATATGTTGGAAACGTCGTTGTTGGTGAAGGTGGGGTCATAGCCGAACGTGTTTGCCGCGGAATTAGCCCACTGGTAGATGTTCGTGCTCGAGTAATCGATGTTGCCCCAGGAAGTGGATTTGTTCGCACCGAAGATGATCTCGGGCAGGTACTCCAGACCGCTGATGGTAGAGCCGCTGCCGTCGGCAAGCGTAGAGGTCGTACCTTTGGAGTCGCCCCAGGAAGACTCCCCCGGATTGGCGACCCAGGTAGTCGCCGCCGGAGTGGCCGAGCTGCCGGTCATGGCGCTGTACATGAGGTTGGCGTAGAACGGGTTGGGGTTCTCGTTCACCGAAGTGGCCCAAATGGCCAGGCCGGCGCCCTTGATGCCCGCAAGATCCTCGGCGGTGTACTGATCGTACTGGGCGTTTTCCCACTTGGACGGGCTGGCGGCGGTGAAGTCGAAGTTCGTGTTGGAAATGCCCAGGAAGTCCGCGCCGGCGCTGCCGGCGCGGACGCCGTAGGTCTTCAGGATAGTGGAAGAGTCCACCGACACGGCTTGGTCGGGGGCGCTCCAGTAGCTGTCGCTCGCAAGCGCCGAACCCGCGGTGACGGGGACGAGCGACGTCGCGAGGGCGACGGCGGCAAAACCGGCGCCGAACTTGTGCAGGTTGCTTTTCGCCATAAATCGATTCCTTTCTTGCTTTTCCTTAATTTCCTTGCGTTTCGAACAGTATGCTCGCTGGATGCGACAAGCATCCGGGAAACGCCTGCATACAGGCGCGCCGAATCGCGGGAAGCAACGCGAATACCTCCCGATGAGCAGGCGTGTTCACGCGCTTTCCGCACGCGGCCTCACCCGCCTTCCACAGGATAGGCAGCGAGGATTATCGGTTCGAATCCCACTGACCTGCGAGAATGAAAAAAGGCTGCCAGGTTATTGGCAGCCTCAGGGTTTCCATGGTGGAGATGATGGGATTCGAACCCACGACCCCCACGTTGCGAACG
>CAVGAF010000123.1:0-4047 GCA_963627055.1 Butyrivibrio sp. CAG:318
CGGCCAAGCTCATGCGCTACGCAAAGGCCCTCGGGGTCGAAAGAAAGATGCGGACGTATTTAGAAATACTGCTATGACATTGACAAGCGCGGCGCAGCTCAAGGCACATGCGGAGACGGTCGTGCATGCGGAAAGCGACGCGTAGTCACCCCACTAAGCGGACACCACTGCTAACATTCATGTTTGTATCAATCCCAGATACAAAGGTAGCGACAATGGCAAGAACAATCTCAAAGGGCCTGGCGCCAATCCTCGAGCGTCTTGAACTAGACCGACCGCAAGTCGTGACCTTGCGCGACATCGAGAAAATCTGCGTCGAGAAAAGCGCCGCCACCGAGCCGCGCATAGTCGCTGCTCGCCTCAAGAATGCCGGCTGGTTGCTGCCCACCGGCGTGCGCGGCACATGGGAATTCGCACCCGCCGAGCTCGCAGGACCTTTTCCCAGCTACGATCCGCTACTTCCCGTGAAGGCCCTCGCCGCAACATGCCAGGCCAACTCCCCGCTTCTGCGCGGACAAACCGCCGCATGGGCCATGGGCCTCGCCGCCAGGGTTCCGTCAACCGTAGAGATTGCCCTCCCGACAGGTACCCGCAGGGCGCTGCCCGACACCGTAGCCGCATGCACGTACAAAACGGCGCTGCCGCCCGTGAAGGCGAAAGGGACGCTCTCGCTCGTGCCCGAGGCCGTGTTGGTGCAGATGGCCGAACGTCCTTCATCGGTGCGATCATGGTCTAGCACCGAGGAATGGCTTCCCCACGTCATGGCCGAGATGACCGTCGACGCGACGCTCGAAGAGCTGCGCGACAAATCGACCGCCACGGCGCAACGCACGGGCTACCTGCTGCAAGACCAGCGCCCAGACATCGCCAACGCCATCTTCGAGGCGCGACCCCCAAGAAACGTTGCCCACTTCGGCCAGGGCGCGACGCTTCGGTCATCCGCAAAATGGATGGTGGCCGACGCAACGCTGCCCTGGGACCCAAAGCGCCTGAAGCCCTTGCTATGAATTGCAACGTAACGTATAAATATACGCGGTGGCGTTCCAAGCGCTGCTTCCAAGCTGCCGGGGGTGTCCCCCGGCTTTAGCTGTTCCAACCGAAACCCCTCATCCTCATCTGCCACAGCAAACTCCCCCTTCCGCGCCTCACCGATTGACATCCGGCCAGCCTGAAGTCAAAATAGTGACTACTTGTAAAACCTTCGGGTTTGTAGGGGCGGAACCACCCAGTGGCTTCGCTCCAGTTTTTTATTGGGACCCCTTCACTTCAAGCCCCAACCTGCTAAACTTTCCGCAGATAAAAAACCTTCGGGTTTGTAAGGCGGAGTTGCGAAAGCGGTTCCGCCTAGTTTTTTGCATTCCCGCCTCACGTAGAATCAAACGGGATAGAGCCACGATCTTTTTAACGCTGGGCCTTATTCGTTTGCGGCATCCAAGCAGCGGGGAAACTCCAATTCGTGTTTTTTCGGATTGAGAGTCACCGCCGAACAACACCGCCTCGCCCCATCAAAGGTCCGGGTCAACCTTCTCGTTGAGGACTACGTTCCATGTGCTGTCCATCGCGCCAGCCTTGGGCGCCAGCGGCGAGAGGTACGACGGTTGGCTAGCAAGCCCGGTGCAGTGTCGGAGAAGGCCGTCGGGGGCGCCAGCTCCGAACTCATCCAGGATATGTCCGACCCTGCGCGCCGCGGCATCGGCAAAGAGGCTCGCCGTCGCCAGCAGCTCGTCCGCACAGCCGGGGTTCTCCTCGGAGAGCTCAACGATGACAGTGGCGACGTTGCTCACCCCGCCGCAGATGCCGGGGTCAGCGGCGAGCATCAGCATCGTCATGCCTGGCGTCGCCACGCAAGCACCCGTCTTGGCCAGCTCACGCTGCGAGCAGGGCGCGGACGCGGCGTAGGAGCGCACGTAAAACCGCATACGCGAACGGCCGAAATCGCGATTGCGCAAGCTCCTGGAGGTAGCAACCTGAAACGCCTGCGGAGCCTGATGGCTCGCGCCGTGCCGCTCGGCGGCAGTGAGCCAACCCACCAGGTAGCCCGCGCCGAGGTGCCTCATCATATCGTCGATGTATAGAAGCGGGTCCGGCGCGCCCCAGGTGCGGTATCCGGCCGGCACAGGCACCCACAAACCCCTCGCCGGCGAGAAGACCAGCGAGTGCCTGCGCAGGGACACGAGGCGCTGCGACACCTGGTTTACCGGCACGCCGCACAGGTAGGAAACCTCCTACGTGGTGAAGGAGGTGACCCCATGCGAGAGCGCCCAGTCAGGCAGTTCCGACGCACGTACGGAACCCTTTGCGACATGTTCGATATACTGATTCATATTGCATATCCTAACGATATCCGTTAGTTTACGCGATATGGATCAGCGGACCTGCGCGCGCAGGTCACGAAATTGACCATTAGAATCTCACGAGACGAACCGCCAAAACCCCGCCACAATTGACAACCCTCGAGCTTTAGCAATAATAGGGACAGACAAAAAGACCCTCAGGTCTTGTAAGGCGGAGTTGCGAAAGCGGTTCCGCCTAGTTTTTTTGGATAAACAATACCGTCTGGTTCTCAGGACGGATCCGCAAATCGCAAATCTGTCGTATTCTTCGAGATTGTTGACACCTGGGCTCCCAGGCAGTCACAATGCGCTCATACGTAAAACCTTCGGGTTTGTAGGGGCGGAGCTGCTTAGCGGTTTCGCTCCAGTTTTGTTTTTAGGGCTCTTCGCGCCCGCTCCCATCCTGCTCAACAGCACGACACTGCCCAACAGCGCAACGCCCAGAGAACTCGCGCCAGAGAGGTGATTCGGATAAACGTCAACGAATTCATGGCCAAACACGGCCTCACGGACTCCGATCTTG
Organism: Butyrivibrio sp. CAG:318; assembly: GCA_963627055.1. Classification (GTDB taxonomy): domain Bacteria; phylum Actinomycetota; class Coriobacteriia; order Coriobacteriales; family Eggerthellaceae; genus Senegalimassilia. The sequence goes on from CAVGAF010000123.1 coordinate 2,857, forward strand.
ACCGCATGGCCGCTCCCTACGAGGACGCGAGCTTCAAGCTCGAGCTCGGTGCCAAGGCTTACAGCGGATCGCACCTCGACGCAACCGGCAAGCCCGACGCGGAAGCGGCCCACGACGAAAAGACCGCCTCGCCTGGAAGCCACAGCGCCAATTAGTCCCAGCATGTCAAATCCATAACACTTCTGTTAGTCTTTTGACATGACGCACTTCGATGAAATATACGACATCGCGGTCGACAACTACGGCCTTGTCACCGCGGCCCAGGCGCGCGAGCGGGGCATAACCAGCGTCGAGCTGCGGCGCTGGTGCAAGAACGGTTGGCTCGATCGCCGCGGCCACGGCGTGTACAAGATCGACCACTGGGTGCCCACCCTCTTGGACAGCTACGCGGAGGCGCTCGCGCTCGTGGGTGACGGCTCCTACCTCAGGGGAACGGCGGTTCTCGCCATGCACAACCTCGCGCTCGTGAACCCCCGGACGATCAAGGTGGCAACGACCAAACGGGTCAGGCGCAAGCTCCCTCCCTGGATGGAGCCGGTCCCGGCGAAGGAAAGCGACCGCACGACGTACTACGAGGGGATACGCTCCCGGCGCGTCGCCGACGCGATTCGCGAGTGCAGGAGCTACGTGATGCGCGACCGGCTTCTCACGGCAGTTAATGACGCGCGGCGAGAAGGGCTTATCACGAAGAAGGAATGCGACGAGCTGGAAACGGAGCTGGCGTGACGTAAGCCAAGAAGCCGGATTTCCAACGACGGATTTCGGGTGCCCATCTCGATCTCGTCTCAGCACTTCACCAATTGACATCCGATAAGGCTGAAGTCAAAATTACGGTTGCTTGCAAAACCTTCGGGTTTGCAAGGGCGGAACCAACAAACGGCTCCGCTCCAATATTTTATTGGGTCCCCTTCACATCAAGCCCCAACCTGCTAAACTGAGTTCAGATAGCAAAATCTTAAGGTTTTGTAAGGCGGAGTTGCGAAAGCGGTTCCGCCTAGTTTTATATTGAGCACATTCATCCCAAACCCTCAACCTGGTAAACTACCTTTGTTGGAAAATCCTTCGGGGATTTTGTAGGGGCGTGTTCGTTAATTCGGATGCGCTCCAGTTTTTATTGGGACACCTTCACCTAAAGCTCCAAACTGGTAGTATGACATCACTAGCAAAACCTACGGGTTTTAGGGACGGGTT
>CAVGAF010000124.1:0-3900 GCA_963627055.1 Butyrivibrio sp. CAG:318
TTCTTCAGCGAGTTGATGGGGGCGGGCATGCGGCCGCCGCGATGGGCGAACACGGTGCCTGCGTGCGCGTTGACGGGCATGACCGGCGCGTAGCCGAGCAGGCCGCCGAAGTCGAGCTTGTCGCCGACCTTCTTGCCGATGGCGGGGATGACGCGCACGGCGGTGGTCTTGTTGTTGATCATGCCGATGGCGCATTCGTCGGCGATGATGCCGAAGATGGCCTCGACGGGCGTGTCGCCGGGGATGGCGATCATGTCCAGGCCGACCGAGCAGACGCAGGTCATGGCCTCGAGCTTCTCCAGGCAGAGCGCCCCCGACTCGGCCGCGCGGATCATGCCGGCATCTTCGGACACGGGGATGAACGCGCCGGACAGGCCGCCGACGCTCGAGGACGCCATGACGCCGCCCTTCTTCACCGCGTCGTTGAGCATGGCCAGCGCCGCCGTGGTGCCCGGGCCGCCGCACTGGCCCACGCCGATGGCTTCCAGGATTTCGGCCACGGAGTCGCCTTCTGCCGGGGTGGGGGCCAGCGACAGGTCGAGGATGCCCTTCGCCACGCCCATGCGGCGGCTGGCTTCGCGGGCCATCAGCTCGCCGGCGCGGGTGATCTTGAATGCGGTGGCTTTGATGGCCTCGGCAACCTCGGTCATGTCGGCGTCCTGGGGCATGTTCGCCAGCACCTGGCGCACCACGCCCGGGCCGGAAACGCCCACGTTGATGACGGCGTCGGCCTCGCCCGACCCGTGGAAGGCGCCGGCCATGAAGGGGTTGTCCTCGACGGCATTGCAGAACACCACCAGCTTGCCCGCGCCGATGCAGTCGCGGTCGGCCGTGAGCTCGGCGGACTTCTTCACGATGCCCGCCATCTTCAGCGCAGCGTCCATGTTGATGCCCGCGCGCGTGGAGCCGACGTTGACCGACGAGCAGACGCGCTCGGTGGCGGCGAGTGCGTTGGGGATGGAGTCCATCAGCTTGTTGTCGGCGGCGGAAGCGCCCTTCTGCACCAGCGCGGAGAATCCGCCCACGAAGTCGACGCCCACCTCGGCGCCGGCCTTGTCCATGGCCACGGCGATGCGCGACAGGTCGGCGTCGGGCACGGCGGCGCAAATTTCGGCGATGGGCGTGACCGAGATGCGCTTGTTCACGATCGGGATGCCGAATTCGCGCTCCAGCTGTTCGGCGGTGGGAACCAGGTTCTCCGCGGCGCTGCACATCTTGTCGTACACCTTGCGCGCCATGGCGTTGATGTCCGAATCGGTGCATGAGCGCAGGTTCAGGCCCAGCGTGATGGTGCGGATGTCCAGGTGCTGCTTGCTGACCATCGCCAGCGTTTCGGCGATTTCCTCCGGTGTGATTTGCATGGTCGGTCCTTCTGACGGGCAAACGGTTTGTCGCGGATAGAATAGCAAACCGCGCACGGCGTGGCATCGTGCGGCGGGTGCTTTCTAGAGTATTAACGCGAAGAGGGGCGAACGCGCGGTTCGCCCCTCTTCGAAATGACAGTTTTCAGCTGGCCGGCTTAGAACACCGGGACAACGGCACCGTTGTAGGTGTTGTTGATGTAGGTGCGCACGCTCTCGGAAGTCAGCGCCTTGGCCAGGGCCTTGATCTTGTCGCTGTCCTGGTTGCCGTCCTTCACGACCAGCACGTTGGCGTAGGTCTCGGCGGCAAGCGAGTCGGTCGCCTCGACGGCCAGGGCGTCCTTGCCCACGGACAGGCCGGCGGCCTGGGCATAGTTGCCGTTGATGCAGGCGACGTCCACGTCGGCGAGCGCGTTGGGGATGTTTGCGGCCTCAAGCTCGGTGATCTTCAGGTTCTTGGGGTTTTCGACGATGTCCTTCGTGGTGGCGGTGATGCCGGCGCCGTCGGCGAGCTTGATCAGGCCTTCCTGCTGAAGCAGCAGCAGGGCGCGGGCCTCGTTGGTGGTGTCGTTGGGGACCGCGACGGTGGCGCCGTCAGCCAGCGCGTCAAGGCTTGCGGTCTTGCCGGCGTACAGGCCGAAGGGCTCGAAGTGCACGGCCGCGACAGAGATTAGGTGCGTGCCCTTCTCCTCATTGAAGGAGTCGAGGTAGGGCTGGTGCTGGAAGTAGTTGGCGTCGACCTCGCCCTGCTCGGTCACGTCGTTGGGTTGGATGTAGTCGGTGAACTCCTTGACCTTGAGCGTGTAGCCTTCCTTTTCCAGTTCGGAGGCCACGGCGTTCGTCAGAATCTCGGCATGCGGGGTGGGGCTTGCCGCCACCGTGACGGTTTTGTCGTCGGTGCTGCTGGTGGAGCTTCCGGCGGAGCTGCTCGAGGAGCAGCCTGCCAGGGCGAAGGCGCCTGCCGCCAGCACGCCGGCGGCAGCGAGCGCCACCAGCTTCTTCGTTGCGAACTTGCTCATGTTGGGTCTCCCTCCCATCGGTGGGCGCCTTTCGCGCCGCCCCCTCTTTCCCGTGAAGGCGGCACGGACATCGGTGCCCGTGGTTTAGCGTGACGCTTAGTATAGGGAAGCGTTTGCGGGATGCAATACGTTGGCTCATACGAAAAGCCGGGGAAGTGCTATCGATATTAAAGATAACCTGGTTTTACGGACAATCGAATTGATGTGTGGAGAGCTTGCGCCGGGAAGGTAATGCCCGCGCTGCCGTGTTGCCTTGTCCCTTCCGTCCCGATACAATGCGTGCTATTGAACAACCTGTTTATTATTGGCCGGACTGTTCAAAAGACGGGGCGCTGCAAGGGCGGGCTTACGCCCGGTTTCCCGCTGTGGGAATCGGGCGCGCGCAAGCGCGTTCGGGCGTTTCCCGTAGGCGAAGGTGCGAAGCGTGTGCGAAAGGGGGCTTCGTGGCAACTGAGGAGAACAATGCCGAGGATAAGCGCATCACGCGGTCGAAGGCGGCTTTGCGCGACGCGATGGTGGCGCTGATCGAGGAGCGCGGCCTGGCGAACTTTTCCGCCAGCGACCTGTGCGCGCGGGCGGACTTGAACCGCGGCACGCTCTACAACAATTTCGGCGACAAGGACGGCTTGCTTACGGCGCTCGAGGACGACGTGATGCGTGATTTGGAGGGTTTCCAGGTGCGCATGCAGCAGCTGACGTTGAAGGACGTGCTGCGCTATCGCGTGAACAAGCAGCCCATGCCGTTTCTGGTCAGCCTGTTCGACTATCTGCGCGAACAGGGCGACTTCCTGCACGCCATCATGGGCCCGGCGGGAGACCCGAGCTTCGGGCCGCGCGTGCGCGACGCCGTTTGCACCGAGATCATCCGAACCGTTCTGCACGAGCGCTATCGCAACAACCCCGCGCCGTTCGTGCAATATTATGTGGCGTTCTACGCGAGCGCCTATTTGGGGGTCATCACGCATTGGGTCGAGACGGGCATGAAGGAGTCTTCCGAGGACATGGCGCGCATCGCCTTGCGCCTGTTCTTCATCAAGCCCGGCGATCCCATCCGACTGTAAAGACGAGGCGGAGTTACTTATGAGCGATAACAAGGTTATGGAAACGAACAAGCAGGCGGCAACTCTGTCGGCCGCCCCGTCGGCCGCCGGCGAGGGCAGCCTGCATATCGGCATCGACGTGGGCTCCACCACGGTGAAGCTGGCCATTCTCGATGATGCGCATGAAATTCGCTATGCGGTCTATCGCCGCCATCACGCCGACGTGCGCGCGACCATCGTCGAGGTGCTCTCCGAGGCGGCGAAGGACTTCGGCTCTGCGCGCATGACCATCGCCATCACCGGCTCGGGCGGTCTCTTGCTTTCCCAGTGGCTCGGCATCGAATTCGTGCAGGAAGTCATCGCCAGCAAGACGGCGGTCGAGACCTTCATCCCGAAAACCGACGTCGCCATCGAGCTGGGCGGCGAGGACGCGAAGATCATCTACTTCGACAACGGCATCGAGCAGCGCATGAACGGCAC
>CAVGAF010000125.1:0-3864 GCA_963627055.1 Butyrivibrio sp. CAG:318
GCTGCCCGGGAAGCCCGGCGCACGGGGCCGTCGTGCGGAAACTCCCCAGCTGGCGACCATAGGCGTTGCGCCGCACGACGACGGGCAGCGTGCCGATGGCGCCCGGAGCGGTTGCGCCGGCTGCGACGGGGCCTTCGGGATCACCGGCAGCGGGAATGCCTTCCTCGACGCTTTCCGCAAGCAGGATGAGGCCGGCGCACGTGCCGAGCACCGGCAAGCCGCCCGCCACGCGCCTGCGCAGCTCGTCCAGCATGCCCAGTTCGCGCAGCATCTTCGCCTGCGCCGTCGATTCGCCGCCCGGCAGCACCAGGGCATCGAACGGCCGGCTCACGTCGGGCCCCTGCCGCAGCTCCACGCATTCGCATCCCAGGCGCCCAAGCGCCCGCTCATGCTCGATGAATGCGCCCTGAACGGCCAAGACCGCTACCTTTTTACCCATGCGACAACCTCCAAAAAAACCTTCGGCTACTTGCCGCGCTCGGCCATGAGCAGGGCGATCTCGTTCTCGTTGATGCCCACCATAGCCTCGCCCAAGTCCTCGGAGAGGCTGGCGATGAGCTTCGCGTCGGTGAAATTCGCCACGGCCTTGACGATGGCCTGGGCGCGCTTGGCGGGATTGCCCGACTTGAAGATGCCCGACCCGACGAACACGCCCTCGGCCCCGAGCTGCATCATCAGCGCGGCGTCGGCCGGGGTCGCCACGCCGCCGGCGGCGAAGTTCACGACCGGCAGCTTGCCGTTCTCGTGCACGTAGTTCACCAGCTCGACCGGCACCTGCAGCTGCTTGGCGGCCTCGAACAGCTCGTCGGTGCGCAGGTTTTGGACACGGCGGATCTCGGCGTTCATCATGCGCATGTGGCGCACTGCCTGCACCACGTCGCCCGTGCCGGGCTCGCCCTTCGTGCGGATCATGGTCGCGCCCTCGGCGATGCGGCGCAAGGCCTCGCCCAAGTCGCGGGCGCCGCACACGAACGGCACGTTGAACTGGGTCTTGTCGATATGGTACGTGTCGTCGGCCGGCGAAAGCACCTCGGACTCGTCGATATAGTCGATGTCGATGGCCTGGAGAACCTGCGCCTCGACGAAATGCCCGATGCGGCACTTCGCCATGACCGGGATGCTGACGGCTTCCTGAATGCCCTTGATCATCTTCGGGTCGCTCATGCGGGAAACGCCGCCTGCGGCGCGGATATCGGCGGGGATGCGCTCAAGCGCCATGACGGCGCAGGCGCCGGCTTTCTCGGCAATGTGCGCCTGCTCGGGCGTGGTGACGTCCATGATGACGCCGCCCTTGAGCATCTGGGCAAGTTGACGGTTGAGCGCCACGCGCTCGGCGGGGGTCTGCGGTTCGGCCATATCCTACTCCTTTGACGGGTTTATGCGTATTTGGGAGAGTAGTGCTCTTCTGGTCATAACCCTATAGTCAGTTTCAGTATTTTCTTTATGACCAGTTTTACACGCAAGCAGGTGGACATGCTTTCCTACGACATCATCGAGCGCAGCAATACGCCGCTCTACGAACAGCTCTACCAGCGCATTCGGCACGACATTGCGCACGGCACCATCGCGCCTTGCGAAAAGCTTCCCTCCAAGCGGGCGCTGGCGAAACATCTGGGCGTGAGCGTCATCACCGTCGAGGGAGCCTACAACCAGCTGGTTGCGGAAGGATACATGGTCGCCCGGCAACGCAGCGGCTATTTCGCCTGCGACCTTGCGCCGGCGGCGAAAAGCGGCGCTCCCCTTATGCCGCGCCATGCGAAAGCGCCTGGTCGAAGAATCAGCGAGGTGCGCAAAGGTGCCGAGGCCGACAGCACGCCGGTTCGGCTGCAAGTGCCCGGCATCGTCGCGCCGACTCGGCAGCAGGCGCCCGACGCCGCCACGCCGAGGCGGCCCGTCCTCGCCGACCTCACGCGCAGCAGCGCCGCGACCGCGCTGTTTCCCTACGCCGCCTGGGCGAAGGCCATGCGGGAGACCCTTTCATCCGAAACTGCGGAAACACTTGCGCAGGCCGCGAGCGCAGGCGGGTCGCTTCGCCTGCGGCAAGCGATTTCCCGCCACTTGCGCTCAACGCGCGGCATGGACGTGCAGCCGCGGCAAATCGTCATCGGCGCCGGCTCGCAAACGCTCTACCAGCTGATCATCCAGCTTCTCGGAAGGCAACGGCGCTATGCCGTCGAGGACCCCGGCTACCCGCTGCTTGCGCGCATGTACCGCGGCAACGGCGTGAGCACCTGCCCCATCCCCCTCGACGACCAGGGCATCGACGTCGAGGCGCTGCGCGAAAACGGGGCCTCGATCGCGCACGTCATGCCTTCGCACCAATTCCCCACCGGCATCATCACCTCCGCCGCCCGGCGCCGCCAGCTGCTGAACTGGGCGCGCGAGGACGACGCGGGCGCACCCGGCGGGCGTTTCATTATCGAGGACGACTACGATTCGGAATTCCGCATGGCCGGGCGCCCCGTGCCAACCCTGTTCAGCATCGATGCGGCCCGGCGCGTGCTGCACGTCAACTCGTTCGCAAAAACGCTCGGCGACGCTTTTCGCCTCGCCTACCTGGTGCTTCCCGAGCAGTTAGTGGAGCCCTTCGAAAAAAATCTGGGCTTCTACTCGAACACGGTAAGCCCCATCGACCAGTTGACCCTTGCAAGGTTTATCGAGGGCGGACGCTATGAGAGGCACGTGAATCGGCTGCGCACCAAAGCGCGGCAGGCTCAAAACGAGCTGGTTGCGGCACTGCGCGAAAGCCCGTTGACCGGGCGTTTGTCGTTTCAGGGGCTCGACGGCGGCCTGCACTTTCTCATGCAGGTGGAAGACAAGCGCGACGAGGCGCAGCTTGCGGCGGCGGCCGCGCGCGAAGGCGTGCTTTTAGCGCCGCTTGGGAACTTCCGGCAAAGCGGGGCGCAAGAAGGCTCCCCTAGCTTCGTCATCCGCTTCGATAGCCTCCAACCAGACCAAGCCGGCGCCATCGCAACAGCGCTGGCCAGGGCGTTTGGGGAATAAAACGTTTACCTTACTGCAGGCGTGACTTTAGAACGCCGCGTCGATCGGGTCGCTTACCTGCACGTTTTCCTGACCGCGCTCAAGCGCCGTCAGTGCATCGAGAAACGGCTGCTGCGTGCCGTCGAGCATGCGCAAATCGAGCGTGACGGCATCGGAAAAATCACTCGAAAGCACCTTCGCGCCGCAGTCGGCCGCCAGGCGTGTCAGCTGCTCGTAGCGCGGATAGGCGATGCGCACGCGCAAATCGACGCAGCGCGACACCACCACCAGCTGCGCGGCATCGACGCCCGCCTGGGTGGAAGCGGTGTAGGCACGCACCAGCCCGCCCGTGCCCAGCAGCACGCCGCCGAAATAGCGCGTCACCACGCAGGCGACGTCGGTCAGCCCCGCATGCTGCAGCACCTCGAGCGTCGGCAGGCCCGCCGTCTTCTGCGGCTCCCCGTCGTCGGAATAGCGCACGCGGCCCGCTGCGCCCGCCCCGCCCTCGCGCAGGATGTACGCATATACGTTATGCCTGGCCATACGGTTGGCAGCACGGATTTCCTCCAAGAATGCCAGCGCCTCGTCCTCCGTCTCGACATGCGCGAGGCTCGCGATGAAGCGGCTCTTCTTCTCCTCGATTTCGGCGACGGCGCGTCCCTCGATGGTGGTATACGAGCTCACGGGCAACTCCTTCGCTGACGAAACATCGGGCGCTGCGCCCCGTTCGCGCAGGTCATCGTGCTGCGGCATTCCCTAGATAGCAAAAGACCCAGCCGAAGCTGGGTCATGATTGCGAATGGTGCGGGCGAGAGGACTTGAACCTCCATGGGGTTGCCCCCATACGGACCTGAACCGTACGCGTCTGCCAATTCCGCCACG
>CAVGAF010000126.1:0-3734 GCA_963627055.1 Butyrivibrio sp. CAG:318
AGTATACCGGCGCTGGCATTGGCGGTACGGCCGCATACGAAGGCTCCCAATATCGGTATTGGGCTAACATGGGTGTTTCCTACGATACCTCCAAGAAATGGGAATGCCTTAAATTCTTGACGCGCGCCGGCAACAATCCCGCGAACGTGGAAATGAACGCGCTTCGCTTCTGGGAGCGCTCGCCGCTGCTGAGCGAGAACTGGACTGGGTCTTTTTGCGAGGTGTATTGCCCCGATAAGGTCGGCACGCCCGCATACGGAACAACCGCATCGACCGAGATCGGCGTTGCTTTGGCATTCTGCCTCTAAAGCGCCGCCTCTCTAGCGAAAAGAACCCTCGCGGGCAAGCTGCAAAGCAATGTTCGCGGGGGTTCTTTTGTGTGCGCGGCGAGGCTTTTTCGCTGCGATTTGCCGTGCCGAGCGATTGCCGCTGCGCGGCTGACCAGCGAAGAGTCGCCGGAAGCCTCTTTGCGACGAGGTTGGATCGCGCCTTGGGGCTTCCGGCTTTCGGACGTTTTAGCGCAAGAGCTTCTTGACGTTTGCAATCCAGGCGTCCACTTCGGCCTGCGCGGTTTTTTGCTCGGTGCCGCCGACGGAATCGAACGTGGCTTCGAGGGAGGGGCCGTTTGTGGCGCTCGCCGCAGCCGACTCGATGTCGGCAGTGGTGCTGCCGGGCCAGCCGGCGCTTGTTGAGAAGGGCACGACGGTCTTGCCCGCCCAGTCGACGCTGCCCATGAAAGTTTTGACTGCCGGTGCCATGGTGTACCACCAGGTCGGAGTTCCCACGGCGATAACATCGTAGTCGGCAGGGTCGAACTCAAGCGTATCGATTTGGGGTTCGAATCCGGCATTCACTTCGTCTTGTGCTTGGCTGACGGTCGTATCGTAGTCATCGGGGTAGGGTACGACGGTGTCGATGCGCGCGATGTCTGCGTCGCAGGCCTCAGCCAATTGTTCGGCGATCTTCTTGGTGTTGCCATTGGTCCAGGTGTAATAGGCAACCAGCATGTTTTTGCTCATGTTGCTTCCTTTCGTGATTGCGCGATTGTGGCCGTGTCTTACGCTTTCAGCGCGTTATAGGCATCGTCATCCACGGGTTCGCACCACTCGTTGGAGCAATCCTGCCCGGGGCACTCGAAAGCGAGATGGCTGAACCAGCTGTCGGCCGCCGCGCCGTGCCAGTGCTTGACGCCTGCCGGGATTTCCACCACATCGCCGGGCTTGAGCGCCTGGGCGGGTTTTCCCTCTTCCTGATACCAGCCGAAACCATCAACGCAGATGAGGATCTGTCCGCCGCCCGTGCTTGCATGGTGGATATGCCAGTTGTTGCGGCAGCCGGGCTCGAAGGTCACGTTGTGGATGGACAGGTAGTCGCCGGGGGCCGTGAGGTTCTTGAGGTAGCTCTGGCCGGTGAAGTACTGCGCGTAGGCGTCGTTGGGGTCGCCGAGGCCGAAGAAGCCGCCGTGGGATTCGGAGGAGTCGGCGGCCTCGGTGCCCGTTTCGCCGTCCGCGTAGACCTCCTTGGCCAGGCGGAAGGTTGCCCACGCTTTGGGCCAGCCGGCGTAGAAGGCCACGTGGGTCACAGCGGCCGCGAATTCCTTGCGGGTCACGCCATGCGCCTTGGCGTTGGCGATGTGATACGTAAGCGAGCTGTCGGTGATGCCCTGCGCCATGAGGGTCGTTACGGTAAGAAGGCTGCGGGTTTTGAGGTCGATGTCCTCATTGTTCCAGTTCTCGCCAAAGAGCACGTCGTCATTGAAGTGCGCGAACTCGGGCGCGAAGTCGCCAAGTTGGTCGCGCCCCGCGGTTTGTTTGATGGTCATATTGTCCTCCCATTCGTTTTGAAATTGCTAGGCAGATTCGTTTGTGCGCGCCTTGTTGTGGGTTATGAACGACTGTTCGAATTAGGTATCACGGCGGTCGCAGCAGTCATGCTCGAGTTCGCAACGCAGCTGGTAGATGAGGTAGTCGAGGCATTCGAGCTTCTTCTGTCCTGCGTGAATGCCGTTCAGCAGATCGCGCCGGTAAGCCTTGAGGCGGCAGATCCGGGCGCATGTGCTGGGCAGGGCGTCGAGCTCGGTGATTAGCGCCTCATCGCAGCCAGCGTCACGAAGGTTTATCAGGGTCTTTTTCATCCATAGGGGGCGTCGCCTAGCGGGTGAGCTTGACCTTGGTTGTGCCGGTAAGTGCTTTCTTGGCAGGGCGACCCCTGGGAATCTTGATGCCGGAGTGCCCAAGGGTCGTGATTGCATAATTCGCCGCCTTTCCGAAGCGTTCGAGGTGTTCTTGCTCCCTTAACGGTATTCGCGGTGCGGCGCAATGTAAAATACCTATACCGACTACTTGGGTATACGTAATACGAATGATATCGAAAGGGCGGGTGGTGAACATGGAACTTCGAACTCTGCGTTACTTCCTTGCCGTGGCGCGCGAGGAGAATATGACCGAGGCGGCCAACGTGTTGCATGTGACGCAGCCGACGCTTTCGCGCCAGATTGCCGATTTGGAACGCGAGCTGAGCGTGACGCTGTTCGATCGCACGAACCGTGCATGCGTGCTTACTGGCGAGGGTATGCGCCTGCGTCAACGCGCTGAAGAGATTATCTCGCTGGTGGAAAGGGCGGAAGCGGAACTGTCCGACGACGCTGGCGAGCTTTCGGGCGTCATTCGCATCGGCGCGGGCGAGACGCAGGCCATGCGTTTCGTGCTGCAGGCATTCGTCCAGCTTCATCGAGAGAATCCGGGTGTGACTGTCGAGCTCTACACAGGTAACGCCGATGCCGTCGAAGAGCGCCTTGAGCGCGGACTGCTCGACTTTGCGCTGCTCATAGAGCCGGTGAACCTCGAGAAGTATGAATGGCTGCGCATGCCTGGCGTCGATAGGGTGGGCGTGGCCGTGTCGGCGGAAAGCGAATGGGCAAGGCTTGAAGGAGCAACGCCGTCCGATGTCGCGCGCATGCCTCTGCTTCTCAGCTCGCGCGCGTCGAACAAGGCCGTCGATCTTGCGACTTGGTCGCGCGGCGAGTTGGCGCTCGAAAATCTTAACGTGGTGGGCCGCTTCGATCTGCTGGGCAACGCCGCGCACCTGGTGCGCACGGGCGAGGCCTGCGCCATGGGCATCGACCACTTGCTGCAGCTTGAGGGAAGCGACCTGGCTTTCGTTCCGCTAACGCCGCCGCTGTCAATCAGCTCGTTTCTGGTGTGGAAGAAATACCGTCTTCGCAGCCGGGCTTGTGAAGAATTCCTCCGTCGGCTGGAAAGGTGACGCCCTTCGTCGCCAAGATTTAGCGTGGTTCGACCTTCTTAGTGGCCGTGATCCAGGCATCTTCTTCGGTTTGCGGGGCTTTGCTCACCGTCGCTGGCGACATCGATGGTCGGAGTCGCCGTGGCACTCATGCGGCCTTCTCGGTGCGGCATTTATAAAAAATGCTGCCATGTAAACCAGACAATACGTCACGGTTCCATCGCGGTGAAGATTGGCCTGCATCGGCCGTTTTTGTCGATTTGCAAACATAAGCAACGTAGGGCACGCCAAACGTCATTCACTTTCCGTCATATCCTTCACGAAAAGTGACATTTGATGTGCCCTTTTGTCGCCGACCATATTTAAGATAGGGCGAATCGAGCTGCCGTGCGGAAGCTCGCCTAGCACATGATGGCGTCGTCGGCGGTGAATGCGTCGAGGGAGCCCTGCTTCACCTGGATGCATACATAGACGATGCCTTCATCGCTGGC
>CAVGAF010000127.1:0-1542 GCA_963627055.1 Butyrivibrio sp. CAG:318
CTGCCGTCAGCGCCGTTCGGCCCGGCAGGCGCAATCGATGGCCGTGCGGTGTATGACGCGTTTCTCGCCTTGTATGCGCCCGATCTCGACGAGGGCGAGCGCGCCGAGCTTGCCGAGTGGATTGCGGGCGTGCATGCGGCGAGGATGTGCGTGTCGTCGGTGCTGATCCCCGGCTTGTTTTCGGACGAGGTCCTCGCGTGCGCCAAGGCGCGTGCGCTCGCGTTCGTCAAAAGGCTGTCGATTCGGAAGGACGCGCTCAACGGATCGCTTGATAATTCGGTCCTGAAAAAGATCGGCGCGCGCTGATGGGCGCGTTTCGGCAAAGATATCGCGAGCGCTTCTACCGGGGATTCCTCGCGTATAACGCCCTGGAGGACGACCTTTTGTTCTACGTGGTATGCGACACGCTGTTCCTCACGCAGGTCAAAGGCTTGTCGATGGAACAGGTGTCGCTGCTCATCTTCCTGTCGATCGCCTTGTCGCTGCTGGCGCAGTATCCGCTGCTCAAGTGGGCCAACAAGGTGGGGAACAGGGTTGCCGTGCGCGCGGGCGCCGCAGCATTCGCCGTCTCCGCGCTGCTCATCACGTTTTCCTCGGCGTTCCCGCTGCTTTTGCTGGGCGGGTTCGTGAAATGCATCGGGCATACCTTGAACTCGCTGGGCACCGCCGTGCTGAAGAATCACCTGGTTAGGGAGGGGAAGGGCGACCTCTACGTCGTCTATGCGTCGGATGCGAACAGCGCCGCCTCCCTGCTCACCCTGGTCACGTCGCTTTCCTGCGGGGCGCTTTACGCCATCGACCCGTATGTCCCGATGGCCGCCTGCATCGCTTTCAGTTTCGTAGGCGTTGGGTCCGCATTTTGGATTACGCGCGGGGAAGAGGCGGCGGGTGCGTCGGAGCTGATGGGTGCGGCAAGCGCTGCGAAGCCGGCGGGTGCATCGAAGTGTAACCTCTCCGGTTTCCTGCTGATGGCATCGTTCGCCCTGTTCACGGCTCTAAGCGGCATCGGACAATCCTACGAGCGCCTGAATTTCCAAGCGGTGCTTGCCGATATGGACCCGGCGCAGGTGGCGATGATCTTAAGCGTGATTGCGTCTGTGATCCATGTGGCCCGCATCGTGGCGAACACGGTGCTCGGCGCCATCTATGCGAAGGTGGGCGACGTGCTTGTCGCCATCGCGTCGGGGTTGCTGGTCGCGGGCGTCTTGCTGCAATTCCTGCCCTGGGTGACCGGCCCGGCAAGTGCGGTTGTGCTGCTGTGCGCGGGGTATTTGGTGGTGTGCTTCCTGTACGACCCGTACTGCACGCTCATCCAGAACGGCTATCTCAAACGGGGAGGCACCAAAGAGCATCAGTCTGCTCTCATCATGTTAAATGCCGCGAAGAAGGTCGGTGCGCTCGCGCTGTCGGCCGTGGCGACCGTGCTCATGGACGCCGGGGGAGAGTTCGCAGTGATGGGGCTGCTGCTTTGCTGCGCCATCCTCTGCATGGCGATGACCTGCGCCTTGTTTGCGCGCCAGAGGCCGAAGAGTCGCTAGCTTG
>CAVGAF010000127.1:1591-3719 GCA_963627055.1 Butyrivibrio sp. CAG:318
CCCGGTACGCCGCAACGCAACGCGAGATGGTTTCCAGCATCAGCTTCGTGTCGAGCGGCTTGGTCAGGTGCTCGTCCATGCCGGCTTTCCTGGCAGCTATTTTGTCCTCGGTGAATGCACTCGCGGTCATGGCGATGATGGGAATCGTGGCGGCGTCAGGCCTGTCCATCGCGCGAATCTCGCTCGTCGCCGTATAGCCGTCCATCTCCGGCATCATCACGTCCATCAATATCGCGTCGATCTCGCCCGGCGTGCTTTGCGCAAACGCTTCGACCGCTTGCTGGCCGTTGCGCGCCGCGGTGACGGCCGCGCCTTCCCCTTCGAGCAGGAAGCGCGCGATTTCCATGTTCAGCTCGTTGTCCTCGGCTAAAAGAATGCGCAGGCCGCGGATAGATGCCGGCGCGGCTTCTTTGGCCGCCGGTTTGCTTACCGAATTGCTGCGGTCGATTTCAAAGGGGATGGTCACGTCGAACGTGGAGCCTTCGCCCTTCGTGCTCTCAACGGTAATGGTGCCGCCCATCATGTCGACGAGGTTCTTGGTGATCGACATGCCCAGCCCCGTGCCGCCGTATTCCGAGCGGGCCGTCTCCGTTTCCTGCGCGAACGGTTCGAACAGCTGCTCAAGGAAGTCCTGCGACATTCCGACGCCGGTGTCGCGGCATTTGAACTGGATGAGCGCCGTACCGCCTTCGCAGGAGACCTCTCGGCAGGTGATGAATATCTTCCCGTTCGGCTTGTTGTACTTGATCGCGTTGCTCAGGATGTTCGTCATGATGCGCTTGACATGGACGGGGCTGCCCACCAGCTTGATATGCTGCGCTTCGCAGGTTTCCTCGACGATTTCGATGCCGCGACTTTCCGCCTGCTTAACGATGACGGTATGGACGCTTTGGGATATCTCGCCCAGGTCGAACGGGATGTGCTCCAAGACGATTTTGCCCGACTCCAGCTTGTTCATGTCCAGCACTTCGTTGATGATCTCTAAAAGCACCTGCGCCGAACCCTTGATTTTACGGCGGCAGTCATCGCGTTTGTCCAGGTCGTCGCCACAACGCTCCGAAATATCCAGCATCCCGATGATGCCGTTTAACGGCGTGCGGATATCGTGGCTCATGCGCAGCAGGAAATCGGTTTTCGCGCGATTGGCCCGTTCGGCTTCCTGTTTAGCGGCGATCAGTTTGCGCTGGTAGGCCTCTTCCTTTTCGCGCTGCTGCGCCTCTTGGGCCAAGTGCTGTTCGATGATGTCGTCGATAAATTGGAAGGCGGCGATCACGTTGCCCTTATCGTCCATCTTCGTCACGGAGAACTGGTAGTTGTGCAGCACGCCGCCGTCGATGCTGCGGTAGGTGCCCGTGTATTCGGTCTTGCTGCCCGCCAGAACGCGCCGCAGGTTTTCCACGCTCAGCTGCTTGCGCAGGCGGTCCCTGTCCTCGTCTTGCACGCGGTTTGCAATCCAGCGCTCGAGCACGCTTTCGTATGGGAACACCTTGTTCTTAAGCGCCACCACCTCCGCAAGGTCGTAGTCGGTGGCGACCTTCAGGATTTTCGCCGTGCCTTCATTGATGTTGGCCAGGTAGATGTTGCGGTAGTTGCGCGAAAGGATGTCGAAGATGGCGATCTGTTCCTCGAGTTCGCGCTGATGGGCTTGCTGGGCCTCGCGCTGCTTTTGCTGCTCGGCGATGATCTCGTCGATGTTCTGAAAGCCCGCGACGATGTAGTCGGCGTTGTCTATCCTGAGGTATTTGTATTGGTAGTAGTGCATTTCCCCGTCTGCGAGCACGCGGTAGTTGCCGCTGTATTCGCTGGCGGTGCGCAGGTGTTCGCGCACTTGATCGAGGCTGATGGCATCCAGCATGGCGTTGCGGTCTTGCGGATGAACGCGCTCCGAGACGTACTGCTTCTGCACGACGTCGTAGTCGTAAATGGCATGCTCGTCGTTTTTCACGCCGGTGGTCACGTATCCGTTCAGCTTCAGGATCCTGGCTTTCCCGATGCTGGCGTAGATGAGGTAGACGTTGGCGTAATCGCCCGCGAGCGCGCTGAAGATTGCCAGGCGTTCAGCCAGGTTGTTGTCGTGATCTTGCGCCGATGCGTTCATGTCGCTCATCCTTACCGTCGCGGCTGCCGG
>CAVGAF010000128.1:0-3655 GCA_963627055.1 Butyrivibrio sp. CAG:318
TGGACGCATACAACCAGCGCCTGTTCGAGGAGACCGGCGAGCGCAACAGCGAGCATAGCTGCTGGCAGTACTTCGCCGTGCTGCCCGACATCAAAAGCGTGGGCGTCATGGGCGATGAGCGCACCTACCAGCGCCCGATCATCCTGCGCGCCGTCGAGAGCTCCGACGCGATGACCGCCGACTGGGCGAAGCTGCCCTACGACGTGCTGGCGAAGATCTCCGGCCGCATCGTGGCCGAGGTGCCCGGCGCAAACCGCGTGTGCTACGACATCACGTCCAAGCCCCCGGCGACCATCGAGTGGGAATAGTAGTTGATACAGAAACGTATCAATTCGTGACCCAAGGCACCCCTTGAGAACATGCAGCTCAAGGGGTGTTTTTATGTCTTGAGAGAAATCACAATGATACGGAAACGCATCAGAAAATGGGTCAAAATGACCCACGTGAGTACACTTTTTGCGGATGGATTGCGAGTCAGGACTGCTTCGCTGACCTGCGGCAAAAGCAAAACGGTGACCAAAACCCCAAGAATCTTGATTGATACAGTTTTGTATCACTAGCAGGCGAAACGCGATCGGCTGTTTTCGGGCAACGTGCAAGCCGCCCGCAACCATCGGACTAATACACTTTCGTATCAATTTTGACGTTTGAAAAAATCGGCATTTGGGTCACGAGCGGGTCACGGCTTTTGCAAATGCTCTGAACTGGGGTTTTACAACAAGAAGCATCTGAATGCTTGAGCATGAAGGCCCTGAACCCGCGAAGCGCAGGGGAACGCATGGGGCGACCGGACCCGTTGTCCGCCTTGCCGCAGAGGCCATCTCTGACGTTGGTATCATTGGCATGAAAGCTCAAGCGGCTGCTAATTTCGCGGCGGCTGCAACTGCAAACGCGATACGGATCGAGGCAGAGCGATATGGGAATGACTGCAGAAGAATACAAGGAGGCGGCAGCCTATTGGACGTCGAAAGAG
The DNA here is from genome assembly GCA_963627055.1 of Butyrivibrio sp. CAG:318. Classification (GTDB taxonomy): domain Bacteria; phylum Actinomycetota; class Coriobacteriia; order Coriobacteriales; family Eggerthellaceae; genus Senegalimassilia. The sequence goes on from CAVGAF010000128.1 coordinate 974, forward strand.
CGCGAGGAGATGCCGGTTGATCAGCTAAAGCCCATCGTCGAGGCGTATCTTAGCGAAGGTTCCGTCTGCGCGCTTGCGACCGGCACCGGCGACTACGTGCGCTGCACTCCCCTGGAGTACAGCTTCCACGACGGCAGGTTCTGGATCTTCACCGAAGGCGGGGAGAAGTTCATCGGCTTGGAGAAGAACGACAACGTCGGCCTCGCCGTGTTCGACAAGAACCCGAGCTTCGGCGAGCTGAGGAGCGTGCAGGTCATGGGCAAGGCGGAGATCGTCGCGCCGATGTCGGCGGAGTACGTCGCCCACGCGGAGCACAAGAAGATCCCGGTGGCCGCATTGAAGAAGCTCTTCGACCAAGGGCGCCCGATGCACCTCATCCGCATCGCGCCGGCGAGGATGGACGTGCTGTTCTCGGAATTCAAGAAGCAGGGGTACGACGCACGCCAGGTGCTGGATTTCACGGATCGCGAGCCTAGGCAATAGGCGCGGTAATGGAAATCCGCCGATGATCGGTGATCGTCTCGAAACTTGCGTTTCCGCAGGTATGCAATGGTGCCCTCGGAAGCCGGGAGCATCCTTTGTTGGATTCTTGGACCCTTTGCACAGTGTTTTCGCACATGCGTCTACACGCGTCTTACGCCCAACGTTCCAAGCCGATTGGCCGATCCCTACGGGTTGCGCTTGCCGCAGGGCGAGCAGCCCTTTCCGATAAGCTCCGTGAGCGACTTGAGGGATGCTTTTCTTCTCGGGGTCGCACCGACGCTTTCGACGAGCTCGCCGAGCCGCGCGAGATCGAGCCTGACCCTCTCGGCGTCATGGTAGGCGTCGGCGATGAGCGAAGGGTCCTCGTGATCGAGGCACAGGTCGACCAGTGTTCGCTCGGGTCTGGTAACAGGCAGCCCGCTTATCCATGAAACATCCCGAGGATCGATCCTCCTCACGGAGAAGGTCGCGGCTTTCATCCTCGAGTTGATCCTCTTGGGCGCGTATATGCGGTAAGGGGAAGCGAAGAAGTCGCCGATACCCTGAAGGCTGGCCGCCGTGGTCCCGCCTATCGCGATGCCGTCCCACGCGTCGGGCCGCGTCCGCTCCCAGGTGAAGCGCGGCGGGTCGGTGAGCTTCCATATGGCGGCTAGCTCGTCGACCTCGCTCGTTTGCGTGCCGACGAGCCGGTAGGCGCCGTGGCAGATGCGCTCGAGCCTGCCGGATTCGGCGGCGTCGTGGAGTGCGTCGCGGGTTATGCCCAGCCTTGCGGCCTGTGCGGTGGTGAAGACGCCCTCCGACTCGGACAGCTCTGCGATCGCTCGTATGTGGTCTGATCTAATCATGTTGCAATTGTAGGCTAACTCCCTACTTTTGCGACGCTATCGGGCATACAGGCGAACTGGCCCGAACGGCTACAGGAAGGAAGCTATCGACCCCATGACCTCCTGGATGGCATCGATCGTTTCCTCGAGAGACAGGCCTGCGGCGTAGGAGTGCTTCGATGCGTACGTCCGCCATTGCCGTTTGAGGCCGTCGTCCGCTCGCATGGCATCGATGGCACCCTCGCGGCCCTCCACCGCTCCCCAGCTGTTGCGCTTCTCGCATGTCGCCCTGAGGGCCTGGGCGAGGGTGCGACCGCCGACCGCACCGCCGCGAACTCGCCAGAGCTCGTAGATATCGTAGAAGTCGCGGATGCGCGTGGTCGCGACGTTTCGCGCCAGGACGGTCTCGATCTTCTCTGCCAGCACGGTCTCCAGCGGGTAGACCATGACCGTCGCGGAGCCCTCGTCGAACACGAACGGGTACTCGTACGCGATGGCGTCGGGCGTGATCTTGTCCCCCGTCGTCACGTCGACCGTGAGTGGGACGGCCAACGGGTCGTAGCAGGCGCGCAGGAACACCCGTATGCCGGGATATTCGTCCGCCTCGCGGATGTCGTCCGTGCGCAGCAGCTCGAAGGAGAGGTCGTCATCTGCGTCTATCGCGCAGATCTCGCCGAACACCTCGGCGGCCTTCGCATGGGTAAGGGTGAATCCCCGCACCGTGGTGTCAAGGTCCTTTGTGGTGCGCCTGTCCACGCCGATGAGCGACCCGATGAGCATGCCGCCCTTCACGATGATGCAGTCGCGCCAAGGCGACCTGGAGATGCGGTCGATCAGCCGCTCGAGCATGTAGTTCTGCAGCATCAGCTGGGGCGACACCCCCGCCGCCTTCGCCTTGTTGTTGATGAGCGCCTTGAGCTGCATTGCGTTCCTGGTCCTCACAGCAGCACCTCCATGTACCTTCTTACTTTCGCGGCCACGCCGAGCTTGTCGGCGAACGACTGGAGCTTCGGCAGGTTGCGCGCTCCCGACGAGAAATAGAGCCGGAAGGCGGGCGAGAGCAGCTGCAGGTCGGGCGACGACGTGCCACGCAGCGCGTCGCACAGGGTCCGCTCGGCGTCGTAGGCGCGCACCGCGTTGCCGTACGGCGTCGTGAGCTCAACGAGGCCGAGGTCGTGCAGCCCCTCGGGCGACGACTTCGCAACGATGCCCTCGGCCTTGGCGGAGGAAGGGTTGTAGCCCCTCGGGAAGCTCATCGTGAGCGACTCGGGCGCCGAGTCGCAGAGACCCAGCAGGTAGAGCGCGGTGTCGTGCGAGAACACGCCGCGCGCGAAGCGGTGCTGCGCCACCACGTACTCGTCCTCCCATGTGCCCG
>CAVGAF010000129.1:0-3599 GCA_963627055.1 Butyrivibrio sp. CAG:318
GCTCGCTGCTGACGGCCGGCCTCACGCCCGAGGCGGCCGACTACGCCCGCGCCGTCATCGAGAACTGTGGCCTGGTGCCCCAAGAGATCCTGACCAAGCGCGATCTCTAGGGTTTTGAAGTTTTGTTTTGCGTTCACGGGCCCGCCCACGGAAGTCGTCTTCTGCGGGCGGGCTTTGCTGTAGTGTTTGACCTCCGTATAAAGGAGGAGCGATGCAGCAGCGCGATCTGGTGGTTGGTCTATACGACGCCGTCGAGTATTGGCGCATGGTTCGCCGCTCGTCGGCCGACCAAAGCTGGTCTGCCGTTTACGGCGGCCGCGAGCTGACTCTTTCCCAGAAGGTTGAGCGAGCTAAGATTGTCTGCGGAACCTGCGCAAAGTTGCAGGTTGTGGCGCCATCAGCCGCTGCGCGGCCTCAGTCTGACGACGTCGAGGCCCATGTTTGGGGCGGCGTATTTAGCCGCGAGGCAAGCGAGGCGATAGGCAAGAACGTGCGGGTCAGCGGTATCAAACAGGCGATTGTGCAGCTTGGTTTGGTGGCCGATGAAGTTGAGGTCATGACGGTTGCCTATGAGTTCTGCGGAAGCTATGCGCTTGCTCCGGAAGAGCCTCGAGGTTTTGTGACCAACGTGGAGCCGCTGGTAAACGCGCGAGATCTGGCGGATTATGCCGAGCTCGAGAAGGCGCGTGGGGTAAAGGGCGCCGCGCGAGCCGCCAAGGCTCTGGCGCATGTTGCCGACGGGTCGAACTCTCCTTACGAAACTAAGGTCGCGATTGCGCTGGCTCTGCCTCGACAAAGCGGCGGTTATGGCCTTGGGGGATTTAAGCTCAATGCGAGCTTGGAGCTCTCTGATGCTGCGGCCACGATTTTTGGCTTCTCGGCTATTAGGCCTGACTTTAGTTGGCCTGGCAGCGACCATGTGCTTGAGGTTTTGGGGCGTCATGACCATGGGGGAGACGCGGGCTTTAGAAGCGATCCAAAACGCGCCGATGCCTTTCTTGCAATGGGTAATGTGGTTCACTGGGCGACAACCGAGCAGCTCAGAAGCGCAGAAAAGACCGAGGCGATATTCGAAGACCTGGCCTGCAAACTGGGAAAGCGTCGTGCGGCTCTGGGTACCAAGGCGCGGCTGCGCCGCGCCGAGCTTCACGACCGGCTATTTTGCTAGGCTCCTCGCTTGCCGCTTTCGAGCTTTTTCGATATCTGCATGTTTGCCCCGTCTTGCTGCGAGCTTTTTCGATATCTGCATGCTCGAAATGGCTCTCAAGGCACTATTCGTGGCGCCGTGATTACAAAAGCCCAGGATTCGATTTTTGCGATCGTGCTAAACCGCTGTCTGGAGCATGCAGATATCGAAAAAGCTCGCAGCGCATTCACCCAAACATGCAGATATCGAAAAAGCTCGCAGCGCATTCACCCAAACATGCAGATATCGAAAAAGCTCGCAGCGCATTCACCCAAACATGCAGATATCGAAAAAGCTCGCAGCGCATTCACCCAAACATGCAGATATCGAAAAAGCTCGCAGCGCATTCACCCAAACATGCAGATATCGAAAAAGCTCGATGATTTATCAGGCCCCGCGTCCGCGGGGCCTGATAAAATGCACGGCATCAATGAGTGGCCGTTGCGGCGTAAGTCCAATTGACCGGCCGCTCGATGCTATCGCCTGGTTTTTGGCGGCCGGATTCCTGTTGCCGTCCAATAGGAAAACCAATGGAGAGAAACGCATCCTCCAAACAGCCCAAACTTTGAACCCGTGACTTGGCGCTCATCATCCTCGTGAACCTATGCGTGTTCACGAACCACATCATGGGCATCTCTGCCTCCCCGTTTTATATCCAGTCCCTTGGCGGCAGCGAGGCGGTTTCGGTCGCATGCACGGTCCTGTTTTCGCTGGTAGCAGTCTTGGCGTGCCCTTTGTGGGCTGGTGGTTCGACAACGGGGTGCGCCGCGTTGTCTTGGTTGTGGGCCTTGTTTGCCTGGCCGCTCCGATGTTGTCGGTGGCTCAGGTGTTTCGCATGCTCCATGGCGCGGCTTTAAGCTTATCGAACTCCACCACGGCCACCGTCGCCTCTGACGTGATTTGCCGCCCGCGTTTTGCCGAGGGTATGGGTTTCTTTGGCATGGCGACGGCTTTGGCCTCGGCCATAGCGCCGGCCCTGGGCCTTGAGCTCATGGGCTTTGGCTTCGACGTGCTTTACCTGGTCGCGGCTGGTATTTCCATCGCGGCACTGGTCCTGTTTCTCTTTATCCGCTCGCCCAAGCCCCAGGTCGAGAAACGCCCACTGACCCTGCGTTCCCTGGTCAACCGCGACTCGCTTCCCGCCACAGTGACCATGCTCATCTTTATGTTCACCTTCGGCGCGCTTGAGAACTTCGTCGCCATCTACGCCAGCGCCAACAACTTGCCTTCGGCCTCGGTCTTCTTTGTGATCATGGCCGCCATGCTGCTGTTTGTTCGCGTCTTCCTGGGTCGTCTTGTTGACGAGAAGGGCGAGGCTATCTTTGTTTACACCGGAAACGCCGCGATGCTGGTGGCGCTCCTGCTGCTGGCCTTTACCCCCAATCCCGTGACGTTTTACCTGGCAGCCGCCTTGGCCGGCTACGGCTTTGGCGGCCTTGAGCCCGCCCTGCAGTCGATGGCCGTCCACACCGCCACCGATGAGACCCGCGGCTCGGCCAACTCGACGTTTCTTTGCGGTTGCGACATCGGCGACATCGGCTACGGCCTGGCCGGCGGCGCGGTTGGCGCCCTGATCAGCGCCGCAGGCTACCCCGTTATGTGGGCCGCTATCTCGTTTGCCTGTGTGGCGTCGGCAGTCGTCTACTTCCTATGGGCTTGTTACGGCGAGACGAGCTTCTCGAAGCAACTCGCGTCTCGCGGCTAGGACTTGCCGCAAAATCAGCAAATGGTCCCGGGCACGAGTCGCTGTGCCCGGGACCATCGTTATATGCAGGGGCTACGGCGCGCTCTTCTCGCCGGCGCGCCCTAGTTCAAAACCGTGAGCGTGGCGCCAATCAGGCTGTGCAGCGTTTCCTTGGCCTTCTGGCTCTCGACGTCCGAGCTGCCTACCGACCAGCGGTTGAGGATGCCAAAGCAGCCCTCGAACAAAAAGTCAAACAGACAATCGGCCTCGTCGCGGTCGAGCTTGGACCCCTGGGTCCAGTTGACCACGCAGTGCGTGCGCGCGTACTCGCAGATGAGTTTCTTGGCACGCCCGGTCGAGTTAGGCGAGACGAGCCATTCGTAGATCTGGGTATCCGAGATGATGGCGCTAAAGATGGCGTCGGCGACCTCGGCGGGGTCGGCGGAACGCGCGACCGAGCGCTCGGCACTTCGAATCACGGCGTCGGCCACGTCTTCCTCAAGCGCACTCACCAAGTCAGAGATATTGGAGAAGTGGGCGTAGAAGGTCGCCCGGTTGACGTCGGCACGCCCCATGACCTCTTTGACAGTTATCTGGTCGACAGGCTTATCCTTTGCAAGCGCGAGGAAGCTAATTTTAATTGCTTGTCTTGTACGTTTGACTCTGCGGTCCAAGGGCTTTTGCCTGCCCGTGGCTTGAGTGTCCAGCATACGAAAACTACGCCTTCTA
>CAVGAF010000130.1:0-3542 GCA_963627055.1 Butyrivibrio sp. CAG:318
CCTACTGCGAGTTGCCTACAATCCCCACGACGACGAACGAAATTGCAGCGATGACGATAGCGGCAACCAGGCGTTTCATAAATCCGCACCTAGCGAGGTGCGGCAGGATGCGTGCAAGCGGGCGAGGATCGCATAGCGCGACAGCCGGGGCCGAAAGAAGCGCCCAGATGCCGAGGAGCTGGAGCGCACGAGTGGCCGGTGCGGCTTCCGCAAGCTCGTTGGCGGGAAAGATGCACAGCAAGATGCAGAAGACGAGGAGCAGGGCGCTCGCGCTTGCGAGCAGGATGTCCCAAACGAGGCCAACCCTGATAAAGCGTTGGGAGAGAGGTTTTCGGCGCGCGCGATTCACAGCAGCTTGCACCCGGGTTTCGTTTATCGGCGAAACCTCGTTCTCTTCCCCAGCCGCCGCATAAAACGCCTGCTTCAAATCCTCCGCCGTCGCGTAGCGCGAGGAGGGGTCGAACGCCGCCGCCTTAAGCACCACCGAACGCAGCGCCTGCGAAATCCCGCGCTCGCGCAAAATGCGTTCCACGTTCGCGGGTTCTGGCACCTGCCCCGTTAACAGGTAAAACAACAGCATGCCGAGGGCGTACACGTCGCTGCGCACGTCGGTCTGCCCGAAGCCGAATTGCTCGGGCGGCGCGAACCCGCGCGTGCCGAGCCTGGCGGTGTCAACCGCAGCTTCGCTGTCGAACGTGCGGGCGATGCCCAGATCGATGAGGACCACTTCGTCCCCGGAAAGCATGAGGTTGCTCGGCTTGATGTCCCGATGGATAAGCGGTGGGTTAAATGCGGTATGCACCTCGGTGGCGGCATCGCAGGCGCCGCCGAACAAGTCTTTCGCAACCTGCAGAGACGCGCCGCGTGCACGCACGACCTCTTCGAGGGTTTTGCCCCGCACGAACTCCATGACGACGGCCGATTCCTCGCCCATCTCGTAACAATCGACGATGCGCGGCACGTGCACGAAACGAGCCCCCGTCCGCTGGGCATCCATCACGCGCCGCCATGCCGCGCCGATGCCGTCCGATAGGCGATACGTCTTGCGCACGAAAGGACCGAGCTTGCCGCCATTGGCGCCGACGAAGAAGACGCGCTCGGTACGTTCGAGCTCGCTTTCCTTCATAACGGACTCGACGATGTAGCAATCGTCTCGCTGCAGGGAGTCTAGATAGTGTTGCAAGTCATCAGCCATAAAGCCATGGTAACAGAGCAGCGCACCTTAGGAAGGCGCGCTTAACTAATGGTGGGCTCCCCGAACCGGAACAGTTCCTCATCGGTTTTATGCAGGTCGCAGCCGTGCGTCAAGCAGAAGATGATGATGGCGTCGCGCCGATCCTTGCAATACAGCTCGTTATGCCCGGCAGCCTTGAGCACGCGATTCGTCTCGCGCAGCGTACACGACAGCGCGAAGGCAAGCTGCAGAACCTTGTTGCGCGAGGCCTTGCGCTGGCCCTTGAATATTTGATAGCCGAACGTGGCGTCAAGCCCGGCCGCGCGAACCACTTCCGAACGCTTGAGCCCCTTCTCCTCGAGCAGACGGGTGAGATAGCTAGCCAGGTCGCGTTGTTCGAAAGCGTGCTTGTCGGCGAACGCCGCCGGATCGGGCGCATCGAGCAGCTCGTCAAGCAATTCCTCGGTCAACGGCTCTTCCACGCCCGGTGCCCCCTCCGCGTCTCGGCTTTTGTAGTCGAGGGACTATTGTAGCGGAAGGGGGCGCCTTGGCGGGCGAAGGTCTGGAGGATATGGGGGTGCGGGCCGGGCGGCGGGGCCGACGTCCTACAAGCGGGCGACGACCAAGGCGCAGGGGGCGCGACCCTCAAGCCTTCCAGCTATGCAACAACCCAGGTGACGTCGTTCTTGCTGTCGAACACAGACGGCGAGTAAATGAGCTTCGAAACCTGCCCATCGAACTCGAGCACGCCGGTCACGCTCCCGCCGGCAGCGAGCGTCCCGGAGCTGAGCCGCGCCGAGGAATCCGCGGCATCCCCGCCAACTTCATAGGTGCTGTTGCGTTGAGCGCCCTGCGCGTCCTGGGCTTTCCAGTCGTAAGCGTTGAAGGTTGCAGTGTCGCTGCCGCCGTTGACATAGGTGACCGTCACGCTGGTGAATTCCTCGCCGTTATAGTTGGCAAGACCGCCGGTGACGCTTTCCACCGTGACCGACAAGCCGTTGCTCAAGGTTGCCGTGGCGCCAACCGAAAGCTCTTCGGCCTGCGTCTGCGTCGCGGAATCACTGCTTGCAGCGGTGGAGGTCGTGGTGGACGTCGCGGCGTCGCCCGCCTGGGATGTAGACGTCACCGACGGGCCCGAGAAAGCATCATCGACGGCCTTCGAGTACATGCTCTGGGTGCCCAAAACCACCGCGAAGGAAACGATGCAGATAATCACTCCGGCAATGGCCAGGCCCTTCCCGCTCCTAGACCCGCGCACGCACGCGACTATTCCAACCACGGAGAAAATCAGGCCCATCACGGCGAGAATTGCAGAGAAGTTATTGATGATCGGCAGAAACGAGGTGCACAGCGCGACGAGTCCGATAACGAAGCCGGCGATCCCCATGGCGCTTTTGCCCTGCGGCTGCTCCTGTGAAAGTTGTTGCATGGTGAATTCCCTTCCCTAGCTAGGCGTTCAAATAGGTAGACGCCCTTCATGCTAGGGAAAGCAGCAAAGCGTTTCATTAGCTGCCAGCATGGATTGGGGAGTTTTCCGGAAAGCGGCTGCCGACTTTAAGCGAGTTGGGCGCTTCTCGGGGTCCAGCCCGCCGCCTCGCCGCGTGCCGAGGTACAAAAAACGGGCTCCGAAGAGCCCGTTTAGCGTAATCGATTCAGAGTTTCGGCTTCCCTATTCGGCCGACTGGCGCGAGCGCTGCGGCTGCTGCTGGGGACGCGTCTGCGGAATAGCAGCGGCGGAAACGCGGCGCTGCTGAGGGCGCTGATTCCCGACGGGGGTTGCGCAGTAGGGGCATACCGTCCAGGACGGGTCGAGCGCATGTCCGCAGGAACCGCAGAGGTTCTTCAGACGCTGATGGCAGTTCGGGCACAGCACGTAGTCGGCCTCGACCGGGTAACCGCAGTTCGCGCACTCGCCGTACTGCATGAGCTGACGCTGCTTGAGCGCGACTTCGAGCTCCTGCTCGTCGCGGTCGATGAGCAGCATGGAGGGACGAAGCAGGCAATACGCGACGACGCCGAGCAGCGGGATGAGCGCCACGATTCCCCACACGTACCACAGGGTGCCGCGTTGGTAGGCGTCTCGGCAAACCCAGACGATGGACAGGATGTACAGGATAATCAAGACCACGACGACGCCCGAAAACGCCGCCTGGATTTCCGGCGTGATAAGCTGCGATAGCAAATCGCTCATGTTGTCCCCATTCTTCTTAGCCCAAAGACGCACGTCGGGCGCCCGTTGCACTCGCTTGCGCCCGCCACCTGCGGCGAAACAGACGCACATACAGCCGCACATTATAGCAAACGCGACGGATATACCGCTTTTGCGCAGGCAAATTACGGAATCGACGCAAAGCGGCCCCAGGCGGCA
>CAVGAF010000131.1:0-3528 GCA_963627055.1 Butyrivibrio sp. CAG:318
TTTCACTGCAAACGCACAAAGGGGCTTCCGTGATTCTGTACTTTTCCGCAACGGGAAACAGCAAGCATGTCGCACGCAAGTTGGCCGAGGCGACGGGCGACCGCGCCGTAAGCATCGAGGGCCTTGCGCCTGAAGTGGATCTGGCCAGTGGCGAGGCGCTCGGGATCGTGACGCCCACGTACGCATGGCGCATCCCGGCAAAAGTCGAACGTTTCCTCAAAGCCCTGACGCTTAGCGGGCCCGCGCCGTCATACGCATTCTGCGTCGCCACGTACGGCACCACCCCCGGGGCGAGCGGGCCTTTCTTGCGCAGGCTGCTCGAGCAGAAAACTGGCTGCGGCGTGCAACTGTTCAGTGTGAGGATGCCCGACACGTGGACCCCGATGTTCGACCTGAGCGACAAGGGGCGCGTGGAGGATACAAACCGCGCGGCGGATGTGCAGGTACGGAAATTGTGCCAATCCATTGCGCGCCGTGAGCAAAGTAAGCGCATGCAAGGTCAGGTTCCCGGCTTCATCATTCCCATCGCGGACTTTTACTACGAAAGCATGCGCCAGACGGCGAAGTTCACGGTGGAGGACTCCTGCATCGGATGCGGCCTGTGCGCGAAGCGTTGCCCGGATTCCGCCATAGAGATGCGAGGCGGGCGACCCGTGTGGACCGAGCCGAAATGCGATAAGTGCCTGAGGTGCCTCCACTACTGCCCGAAGTTCGCCATCCAACATGGATCCAAGACGAAAAAGCACGGACAATACCATCACAGTTAAAGAACCGCCCCGCATATAGCGGTCAGGTGGAGATGTAACCCTAATTTGGACAAACCCTAGAGGGGCAAACCTGCCTTCCGAAACTCCACCGGGCTCATGCGAGCCTGGGAGCACCGCGTTCGCTGGTATGGGGAGAGCGAAGACAAGGCCAAGCAAAACTGTGCCTCGATGGCTTAAAATGGAACCAGCGACGAACACCCCTTGCGGGTCTCGTTTGCCACGTAGCGGTAGAAGACGGGCTCCTGGTCAAGCGGCCCCTCGTAGGGGTGCATGACTCGGCTTCGGGGTCGTCCTCCGTCGGAAAGTACCACTCTGCTTCCTTGAAGCACGAGAACAGGGAGCCGACATCGTAGCCGTTCTTCTCGACGTAGTCGCGCGGGTTCTCGGGGATGAGCCCGGCCATGCGGCGGAAGCCCTCGCCTACGCGCTCTTCGAGATGGGTGTAGTCGCTCACGAAGGCAACGAGGTTGCCGTGCCAGCGTCCTGCGAGCAGAGTGAGCGCCACGTCGGTGCGGTCGTTGGGGAACCGACAGTTCTCCATGATCCCCACCGAGCAGGCGAACGGGCCGTTGCCCAGGTGTTCCATCTTTGTTGCGTTGACCCATGCATAGTAAGCGCTCAAGGTTGCCCCCTTTCGTCGGTCGAGCGGTTGAGAACCCGCGCTGTGCTGCCGCTTCAGTCTCGCAGCGTACAGCTTGAATCTCATAGGGCTGAGCGCAATGGGGCGGGCTTAAACGGCGATGTAGCACCGCCCCGGCTGGTTGCTGGTGCGTGACGGTCTCGGCGGCGCCCGGTGGGCTTGCAGGTGCGTCTGCTGCGATTGGGATACCGTCGCTGATGGCGGCGCAAGGCTTACGACAAGCGGTGTCAGCCGGTGACCGGACGGTTGCGCCCGGCGGGGCAGAACATTTCTTTTCTTGCGAGCGGCGACTGGCTCGCGGCCAAGGGTCTCTTTCGGACGGCGAGGGTGTTCATGGCTGGCGGCCGTGGGCGCCATCGCCGCCTTTCGCCGACGGATATTGCATTTATGGGTATGCGCTCACGCCTTTTACGATGGGGCTATATAATAGCGGCATTTTTAAGTGGCGTTTCAGCTCTAGGGAGACTGACATGACGAACATAACCGCTTCACCGATGAACCGTAGGGCGTTTCTTGCTCTCGGTCTTGGCGCTTGTTGCACTGTCGGGCTGACCGCATGCGGACAGTCTTCGTCTAAGGGCACTTACGATGACGGCTACTCTGCGGGATACGCCGCAGGCTTGGCTGATGCCGAGGCGAAGGTCAAGCAGGAGGAAGAGGAGAAGGCGGCCAGCACGCCTGTCAGTGGTATTGAATGCACTATTACCGGCGCAAGTTTGGGTACCGAGAAGCTCACTGGTAATAGCTTAATTGTGCTTGACGTTACTGCGAAGAATGTATCCGACGGAGACCAGCTCGTAGCTTTTGGCAGCGGCCTTATGAATGTTTACCAGGATGGCAAGGGTTTGAACATGACGATGATGGTTGAAGGCCGTGAAGACGCCGATATGAGAACCGTCCAACCCGGAGTCAGCCTGAACGGTTGGGTTGCCTATGAATTGATTGACACCACCACCCCTGTAGAATGTTCCGTTAATCAATCAAGCGGCGGCAGTGTTCTGACCGGTTTAACCAACCCCCAGACGATCGACCTTAGCACGCTCTAGCGCCTGATTGCATATCTGAAGTTGGGACCAATATATGAGTCGCAATAGCAATACCAGATTTAAGAATTCTGCGCGTTATTGTTTTGTGATGGCTGGCGTCGTTCTTATTTTCGGAATCGTATCTGTGGCTCTCTACTACCACGGTACCCATACACTATCTACGGGACCTATTGCACAGAAGGCTGCCGCTAGCATGCGGGAAACGACGAACATCTTCCTGTTCTGGATGTCAGTGATTTACGGCTTAACTGTCTTTTTTCTTTTCGTCATGGGATTTTACAGGCGCAGGAAGGACCGCCTTGCGCGGGAGAAGGAGAACCAAGTATGGGGTCGATTGCGCGGCCTTACTGCCGGCGGTGTTTCGGCTGACGATTTTCTTTCGACATGCGACACGCTGCGAATGTCCGACTTTACCGGCGTCTACGTCTTGCACAACAAGTCGAAGGACATGTACTACGTAGGGCAGAGCGTCAAGGTTGTCTCCCGCGTGCTGCAGCATCTAACCGGGCACGGCAACGGCGATGTTTACGCCGATTTCAAGTATGGTGACGAGTTCGAGGTCAGCACCGTCTCGCTGGCCGACAGCGGCTACGGCAGCCTTAACGACCTCGAGAGCGATACCATCGCCGCTTACGACGCCTATAACAGCGGATACAACAAGACGGCTGGGAACAGGCGGTAACAAGCGAACATAACTGAATACGGCACGACTGGAAACCCGTCGCTAGCAGCGGCGGGTTTTTGCTTTAGCGACCGGTTTGTGACCGGCTTGGACAATCAGAAGTGTCATGAAGGTGAGCTTTTGATTGAAAGGACGGTCCGGCATGGACGGTGAGGCTAATGGCACGCAAACGCAGGGCGAAGAGCAGCAGGGGGTCCAGGACGACGAGGCGGCCGGCGTCGAGCAATCGGGGCAGGCGGAGGAAGTAGGCGGCGCCGAGGGCACTGGCGGCGAAGACGGCGGTTCCGGCGATGCCGAGTACCGCGCCGCCCTGGCCGACCGCGACAAGAAGATCGCGGAGCTGGAGGCGCAGATCGCGGACGCTGCCAAGACGGTCGAGTCGGCGAACGCGCT
>CAVGAF010000132.1:0-3366 GCA_963627055.1 Butyrivibrio sp. CAG:318
TCCGGCAGCGGTACGAATTTCCAGGCCATCATCGACGCGGCGGCGCAGGGGCTGCCCGTCGAGGTCGTGCAGGTGGTTTCCTCGCGTCCCGACGCGTACGGCATCACGCGCGCGCAGGCGGCGAACATCCCGGTGCTGGTGATGAATCGCGACAAGTATGTCGATCCGGCCGCGGCTGATAAGCAGATCGTAGACGCGCTTGAGGTTGCCGGCGCCGAATACGTCGTCATGGCCGGCTACATGCGCATGGTCACTCCGGTCATGCTCGACGCTTTCCCGAATCGCGTGCTGAACCTGCATCCCGCGCTGCTGCCCTCGTTCAAGGGTGCGCACGCCATCGCGGACGCCTTTGCGGCGGGCGTGAAGGTCACGGGCGTCACCGTGCACTTCGCCAACGAGGATTACGACAAGGGCCCCATCGTCGCCCAGGAGCCGGTGCGCGTGGCCGAGGACGACACCCTTGAATCGCTGGAGGCCCGCATCCATGAGGTCGAGCATGAGCTGTATCCGCGTGTGCTCGGCTGGATAGCCGCAGGTCGCGTAAGCGTTGACGGTGAAGGGAAAGTTCATGTGGCGCCCGCGAAGGAAGGTTCGCATGAATAAGGAAACGCTGCTGGGCATTGCTGCCGATCTGCGCGCGGGGAGACAGGTTGCGCTTGCCCCCGAAGATTTCCTCTGCTTTTCCGCTGAAGCGCTCATCGGCAATGCGCACGTTTCGCCCGAGAGCCTGGTCGCGATAGCCGAAGGCCTCACCGCGGCAGACGCCCCCACGTTCGAGCGCGCCGCGCGTGCGCTTGATGAGGGCGACCTCGCCTGGCTCGGCTTCAAGGTGGTCTGGGATGCGGCGGCCGCGCAGGCCAACACCGACAACGAGGTGACCAAGAAGTACGGCGATGTCGGCTCGGCCGACGGGGACGGCATGGTCTTCTTCTGCAACGACTCCAAGGAAATCGTCTCGGCGCGCACCCCGAGTCCCCGCGACGTATTCCAAATGAAGGACGCCACGCGCGGGCCGAGCATGCATAATGAGCAGTTCGAAGGCCTGACCTGGCTTTCCGTGCCTCTGTTCGACCAGGTGCGCGTATGGCTGCTCGGCGCATCCGATGCCGCGGCCGAGGTTTCGGCCCTCGCCGCGCACGTGGGGTTCGCCGTCACCGTCGTCGATTACGACCCGGCCTACCTCTCCGAGGCGCGCTTCCCCGACGCGCAGCGCATCCTGCTTGAGGGCGGCAACTTCGACGGGCTTTTCGACCTGGTGCCTGCGCCGGCCGACTACGTGTGCGTTCTCACGCGCGGGCACATGTTCGACCCGGAAAGCTGCGTGTGGGCTACGCGCCATGGCGTGCACTACGTCGGCATGATGGGCTGCAAGGGAAAGAACTCCACGGTGCATGACCTGGTGATCTCCCGTGGCGCCACAGAGGCCGACTGGGGGCGCATCAAGCGGCCCATCGGGCTGAAGTTCGGCGCGAAAACCCCGGCCGAGCTGGCGATATCGATTGTCGGTGAACTGGTGGACGTGCGCTATAGGCAGCGCTACAGCGCCGAGGCGCAGCAACGTCACGAGAAGAGCCTCGGCCGTTAACCGTGCGTCTTGCGAGCATTTCCGCAGCCGGGCGCGCCTGGCGCGGGCAAGCGGATACAATGAAATTGACTAGTCCTTTAAGGAAGGAGTTTCCAAGTGGCAGATCCCAAGGTCAAGCGCGTGTTGATGTCGGTCACCGACAAGACGGGCGTGGTGGAGTTCGCCCGCGCGCTGCATGACGAGTTCGGTGCGGAAATCATTTCGACGGGCGGCACCGCGCGCGTCATCGCCGAGGCCGGCGTGCCGGTCACGCCCATCGACGCGGTGACGGATTTCCCCGAGATGATGGACGGCCGCGTGAAGACCCTGCACCCGAAGGTGCACGGCGGCCTTCTGGCCAAGCGCGACAACCCGCAGCACATGGCCGAGGCGGCCGAGCACGGCATCGAGATGATCGACATGGTGGTCGTGAACCTCTACGCCTTCGAGAAGACGGTCGAGTCGGGCGCGGACTTCGCTACCTGTATCGAGAACATCGACATCGGCGGTCCCTCCATGCTGCGTTCCGCCGCGAAGAACTTCGCGAGCGTCGCCGTGGTGACCGAGCCGGAAACCTATGACGGCATCCTGGCCGAGATGCGAGAGAACGACGGCGCGACCACGCTTGAGACGCGCCAGGTGCTCGCATACGAGGTGTTCGAGACCACGAACGTCTACGATGGGGCGATCGCCGACTACCTGTTCAATGAGCTCGAGCCCGAGCATATGCGCAAATACCGCAAGCTCGCCGGCCTGCCGGAAGAGGGCATGCACCACGAGGGCTGCGATTGCGGCTGCGAGGACGGCGACGGCGAAGGTGGCGAATTCCCGCCCGCGTGCGCGCTGTATATGGAGAAGCAGCAGGACCTGCGCTACGGCGAAAACCCGCATCAGCAGGCCGTGTTCTATCGCGTTCCCGAGTTCGCATCCGAGCATAGCCTTGTCAACGCCGAGCAGCTCAACGGCAAGGAGCTGTCGTACAACAACATCCTGGACACCGACGCCTGCTGGTCGCTCGTGCGCGAGTTCGAAGACCCGGCCGTCGTCATTTTGAAGCACCAGAACCCCTGCGGCTCCGCAACGGCCGCAACCATCGCCCAGGCGTTCAACAAGGCCTTCGCTTGCGATCCGAAGAGCGCCTACGGCGGAATCATCGCCGCGAACAAGACGGTCACCAAGGATATGGTCGATCGCATCAACGAGTACAAGCTGTTCGTGGAGGTGCTCATCGCGCCCGACTTCGAGCCGGCGGCCTTGGAACTTCTGCAGCAGAAGAAGAACTTGCGCGTGCTCGCCACGGGCGGCGTGTCGGCCCCGGGCGCCGTGGAAGTGCGCTCGGTTGACGGCGGCGTGCTGGTGCAGGACGTCGATCGCGCGAGCGAGGACCCGGCGACATTCACCGTGCCGACCGACCGCAAGCCCACGGAAGCCGAGATGGACGAGCTTCTGTTTGCGTGGAAGGTGTGCAAGGGCGTGAAGTCCAACGCGATTCTGGTCTCGCGCGACCATGCCGGCATCGGCATGGGCCCGGGTCAGCCCAATCGCGTCGATTCCGCGCTTCTGGCCTGCAAGCGCGCGCATGAGTCCTGCGAGCGCATGGGCGTGGAACCGAAGGGTCTCGTGTGCGCCTCCGACGCGTTCTTCCCCTTCCGCGACAACGTGGATACGCTGGCCGAGTGGGGCGTGACGGCCATCATCCAGCCGGGCGGCTCCATCCGCGACGAGGAGTCCATCCAGGCGTGCAACGAGCACGGCATTGCCATGGTGTTCACCGGGTATCGCCATTTCCGCCACTAATTTGC
>CAVGAF010000133.1:0-3344 GCA_963627055.1 Butyrivibrio sp. CAG:318
AGCATGCCGTCGGCGAAGCGCTGGCCGCTTTTCACCTCGTCCTGGTCAGGCATGTGAATCCACTTGGCCATGAACAGGTACGGGAAGAACAGCAGCATCCACTTCTTGTCGTCGGAGTTCCACCTCGCGAACAGGTTCTTGAAGATATGCGCCGCGCCCTTAGGCGCTGCGATGGCGCTCACGATCGGAACCAGCACGAAGATCAGCCCCAGCACGCGATGGGACATGCGGATGGCGAAAACCGTCTGCGTGCCCACCATCTGCCCGAGCGCGGGCACGAACACGAACAAACCCGAAATGCACAGCAGGATGCACGCGATGACGGTGATGCCGTGCGTCCAGCGGGCCTGCTTGGAATGCCTGATGATGCGCCGTTCGCCGGCAGCGGCGTTTTTCTTCAAGAACTCCTGGTCGGCCGCGGCGACCTCGGGAGAAACCTTCACGGAAGCGCTCATTTAGTTCCCCTCCTTCTTACCGATGTTCTCGAAGATGTGCTCCTTGACCGACAGCTCGTCTTGATGTGCGTGAAGTTGGTCGCGCCCTTGCCCGAGGGAACCTTCGGCCACCAGTCAAATCCGTAGTCGTTGTCCACCGTGGCGGGGTCGCCGAACCATTCCTTCAGGGCCGAAACCATGAACTTGGGCTTGTTGGTGTACAGGCGTGCCGGGCTTGTTCACCCAGGCGTAGTCGCCCGTCTCGGAGGTGTCCCACTCCTCGACCGACTCGGTCTGGTAATGCCAGGACTCGACGTCGTAGGTCTTCGTCTCCTCATCCCAGCCGCTGAAGTGGCCGCTCTTCACGTCGAAGCCGAACTCAGGGTCGAGCAGGTAGGACGCATTGGTGTAGTTGATG
This sequence comes from Butyrivibrio sp. CAG:318, assembly GCA_963627055.1. Lineage (GTDB taxonomy): Bacteria > Actinomycetota > Coriobacteriia > Coriobacteriales > Eggerthellaceae > Senegalimassilia. The sequence continues at coordinate 853 of CAVGAF010000133.1, forward strand.
AGGTACTCGAAGTTGTAGTTGTCGGGATTCTTGCACGTCGCGGTGCATTCGGCCAAGCCCGGCTCGATCAGGTTCTCGATGATGTGGTGGCACATGCCGCCGTAGAACACGATGTCGGTGCCGGAACGGATGGGACAGTAGATGTCGGCCTGCTCGGCGGTGCGGGTGTAGCGCGGCTCGACAACTTCTTACTGGGATTAACCGCAAACCGCGCTAGAATAAGTAGGCTTTGCGAATCCCGCACAGCCTCTCACCGAACATAGCAAAAGGAGGAAGCCCATGAGGATGGGCCCGCAAGACACCGTGTGGATCGCCGGCGCCGCCGGACGCATGGGGCAGGCCATCGAGCACTGCCTCGACCACAGCCGCTACAAGGTCATGACCACCGACATCGAGCTCGACGTCACCGACCTTGCCGCCATCACCAGCTACGCCGAGGCCTATCGCCCCGACTTCATCATCAACTGCGCCGCGCTGGCCAGCCGCACCGAAGCCGACGCGAACCCCGACATTGCCTACAAGGTCAACGCGCTCGGCGCGCGCAACCTGGCCATCGCCGCCTCCACGGTCGGCGCCACCCTGGTGCATCTCTCCACCGACGACCTGTTCCCGGAAAACGAGGATGCTGCCTTCAACGAGTTCGACCGCACCAACCCGCCTCATGTCTACGGCAAGTCGAAGCAGGCCGGCGAGGCATTCGTGCGCGAAATGACCGAGCGCCACATCATCGTGCGTTCCAGTTGGGTGTACACCGCCCGTCCCGACGACATCCTCGTGCGCGCCCTGCGCGCGGCGCGCGCCGGGAAAACGGTGCCCGTCCCCGCCAACCAGTTCGCCTGCCCCACCTCGGCAGACACGTTCGCCAAGTTCGTCGTGGCCGTCATGGAATCCGACGAGTTCGGCACGTTCCACGCCGCCTGCACCGGCATCACGAGCCGCTTCGAATTCTTCGAGCGCGCCTTCCAGCTGGCCGGCCAGCCCACGGGCAACCTGCGCGGCACGGCCAAGCCCACCCAGAGCTACCGCATCGAGCTCGACGACATGATGGCGCGCTTAACCGGCGTGTTTTCCATGCCCAGCTGGGAAGACGACCTCGCCGCATTCAACGAGGCGCACAACCTGGCCGCGCTGGCCGCCGAAGAGAACTAGGAGCGACCTTTGTCCACGGAAATCAACATGGGCGAAAAGCCCAAGCGCAAAACCATCGGGCTTACCGGGCGCATCCTCATCGCGCTGGGCCTGGGCCTTTTATGCGGCGTCATCTTCCACTACTTCATCCCCGCCGGCACCATCCGCGACGACGTGTTCGTCAACGGCATCTTCTATGTCATCGGCCAGGGCTTCATCCGCCTGATGCAGATGCTCGTCGTGCCGCTGGTGTTCTGCTCCATCGTCTGCGGCGCTTCCTCCATCGGCGACACGAAAACCTTGGGCACCATCGGCGTGAAGACGCTGTGCTTCTACATCTGCACCACGGCGCTTGCCGTCGGCGTGGCCCTTACCGTGGGCAACCTCATCAGCCCCGGCAATGGTGTTGACATGTCGAGCCTGGTCAGCGGCGACACCTCGACGTTGAGCGACTCGTCAACGTCTTCCGACGTGTCGTTCGTGGACACCCTTTTGAACATCATCCCGAAGAACCCCATTCAGGCGCTCGCTTCCGGCGACATGCTGGCGATCATCTTCTTCGCCCTGTTCATCGGCATTATCCTGTCGCTGATGGGCCGCAAGGTGGAAACCGTCCACCGCTTCTTCGAGCAGTTCAACGACATCATGATGAAGATGACCTCCATCGTCATGCTGGCCGCGCCCTTCGGCGTGTTCTGCCTGCTGGCGCGCACGTTCGCCAATATCGGCTTCGACGCGTTCCTGCCCATGCTCAAGTACATGTTCGGCGTGCTTTTGGCCCTTGCCGTGCAGTGCCTGGTCGTCTACATGGTGCTGCTGTTCGTGTTCGCGCGCCTAAACCCGCTGAAGTTCCTGAAGAAGTTCGGCCCGGTCATGGCGTTCGCGTTCTCCACCGCCACCAGCAACGCCACCATCCCGCTGAACATCGAGACGCTGGAGAAGAAGATCGGCGTCGATCGCCGCATCTCGTCGTTCACCATCCCGCTGGGCGCCACCATCAACATGGACGGCACCTCCATCATGCAGGGCGTGGCCGTGGTGTTCACCGCGCAGCTGTTCGGCGTGCAGCTTGGGCCCGTGGAGTACGCGACGGTCATTGCGACGGCGACGCTCGCCTCCATCGGCACCGCCGGCGTGCCCTCGGTCGGCCTGATCACGCTGTCGATGGTGTTCAACTCGGTCGGGTTGCCGCTTGAGGGCATCGCGCTGATCATGGGCATCGACCGCATCCTGGACATGGCGCGCACCGCCGTCAACATCACCGGCGACGCCGTGTGCACCACCGTGGTGGCCAAGCAGTCGGGCGACGTTGACATGGCCGTGTTCAACGACCCCAACGCAGGGCGGGAGCTCAACGAGGTGAA
>CAVGAF010000134.1:0-3289 GCA_963627055.1 Butyrivibrio sp. CAG:318
CAGCGCGAGCATCACCGTGACCGTCAACGACGGGCACACCTGGGGCGCTTGGGCACCCAACGGCGACGGAACGCACTCCCGCGTCTGCACCGTTGATGCGACGCATACCGAAACCGCCGATTGCTCCGGCGGTGTGGCGACCTGCAAGGACAAAGCTGTGTGCGACATCTGCGGCGAGGCCTACGGCGAGGTGGACTCGAGCAATCACGCCAACCTCAAGCATGTCGATGCCAAGGCCGCGACGACGGACGCCGAGGGCAATATCGAGTACTGGTATTGCGAAGACTGCGATACATATTTCAAGGACGCGAACGCGACCGAGGAGATCGCCAAGGCCGACACGGTGACGGCGAAGCTTACCAAGGAGCCCGCCAAGACTGACACGGAGACGACGGAGCCTACCAAAGAGGCCGCCAAGGCCGACACGGCGTCCGCGAAGTCTAAGCCTGCCAGCACCTCGAACGCGTCTGCCAGCACTTCGAAAACAGCGGCCAAAACGGGCGATGAGGTTCCCGTGATCCCTTGGGCGGCTCTGCTGTTGGCAAGTGGTGGCGCAGGTGTGCTCGCAGCCCTCGTGGGCAGAAAAAGGAAGCACGACAGATAAGCTAGTCTGATTAGAAGTGGCTGCCGAAAACGGCGGCCACTTCGCTTTTACGGCGAGTGGTATACTTTCGAAAGCGTTTTCACGGCCCCGTCGCCGCGCGGGCGCTTGCCGTGTCCGCCTTCGCGCAGGAAAGGGAAATTGCCTGATGGAGGGCGTCCTTAATTCAAATTACGCCGCCTACGTGCTGTTCTTGCTGACCATTGACGTGCTGCTGGTGTACAAGCTTTCGCGCACGCCGGGTTTCGGCAACGAGGAAGTCTGGATTGTGAAGCTGGTCGTCGCGACGGGCGTGTGCGCCTTGTCCGACGCGTTGTGCGTGGGCGTTGGTGCCCGCGCCGGTTTCTGGGGAAATTACGCCTTCAACTTCATGTTCGACCTGTCCAGCGGCTGCATCGCGTACTTCTTCTTCTGTTTCTGCGCGCGGCGTTTCGATTCCCCTGTCATGGCTAACAAGCGTTGGCGCAACCTTGTGCATGTTCCCATCTTCCTGCTCGTTATCATGCTGGTGGCGTCGCTGTGGACGGGGTGGATTTTCCATATCGAGCCCGACGGCACCTACGTGCGCGGCCCGCTGTTCGCCATATTCGTGTTTGTGCTGGCCAACGGCTACACGCTCGGCGCCATCCTCACGTGCTTCGTCGGCTATCTGCGCAAGCGCACCGCGGCGCGCCGCCGCATGCTGATCGAGTACTGCGTCTATATCGTCCCGCTCATTGCGGGCACCATCCTGCAGTTCTTTTTCACCACGCTGCCCAGCTCGAACATGGGCATGACGCTGTCCATGCTGCTCATTTTCATGGACAATCAGAAGCGCCTGCTGCAGAAAAAGATTCAGGACGCCGAGTCCGCCAATGCCGCGAAGTCGGAGTTCCTCAGCCGCATGAGCCATGATATCCGCACGCCCATCAACGGCATCATCGGCATGATTGGCATCGCGCGCGACCATGTGGACGAGCCTGGGCGCGTGGCCATTTGCTTGGAGAAGGTCAACGGCGCGGCCGATCAGCTGCTCACGCTGGTCAACGACGTGCTCGACATGAGCAAGATCGAGTCGGAGGGCATGGATTTCACGCACGAGCGCTTCGATCTGCTCGACATGCTGCATAGCATCGACGGGCTGAGCCAGTCGCTGGCGCACGACAAGGGCGTCACCGTGCGTTCGATTAACGAGGACGCGCTCGTGCATCGCCAGCTGGTGGGCAGCCCCGCGCATGTGCGCTCGGTGCTGGTCAACATCGTTTCGAACGCGGTGAAGTACACCGACGCCGGCGGCGAGGTGAATTGCAGCCTGCGCGAGCTTGACGGCGCGCCGGCGGGCAGCGTGCTCATCGAGTTCACCATCAGCGACAACGGCATCGGCATGAGCCGGGAATTCGCCGCGCGCGTGTTCGAGCCGTTCACGCAGGAGCGCAGCGACGGGCGCACGACGTATCAGGGGTCGGGCCTGGGGCTGGCCATCGTGAAGAAGACCGTCGACGGCATGGGCGGCACCATTACGCTCGACACCGAGCTGGGCAAGGGGTCGACCTTCACCGTGGTGCTGCCGTTCGAGATTGCGGGAGGCGAAGTTGGCGCGCCCGCGGCAGAGGCGGCGGATGCAAGCGAGGCGGCGGACGCGGCCCGCGATGCCGCGGCTGCTGCCGTGGCGGGCGAGGCGGCTGCGTGCGCGAGCTCGGCGGACGCGGCGGCTGTCGCGGCCGAGGGCGGTGCGACCGATTCCGGTTCGGCCGCACCCGGAGTTTCCTCGGCACCCGCTGTCGCGGCCGAGGGCGACGTTTCGGGCCTGCGCGCGCTGCTTGTGGAGGACAACGAACTGAACCTGGAAATCGCGCAGTACGTGCTCGACGAGGCCGGCGTGACGGTAACCGTCGCCAAGGACGGCCAGCAGGCGCTCGACGTGTTCGCCGCCAGTCCCGCCGGCAGCTTCGACGTGGTGCTGATGGACGTGATGATGCCCGTGATGGACGGCCTCGAGGCCACGCGGCGTATCCGCTCGCTCGATCGGGTCGATGCGCTCGCCGTGCCCATCATCGGCATGTCGGCCAACGCCTTCGCCGAGGACGTCGCCAAGGGCAAGCAAGCCGGCATGAACGATTACGTGGTCAAGCCCATCAGCCGCAAAAAGCTAATAGAAGCCCTCGCCAAGTGCCGCTAAGGAGCGGATAAATCGCTTGCGGGTTTTTCGATTCCAACATCCGCCCGCGCCCGTTCAGCGGGCTTTCAGGTTCCGGTTCTATATTCGGGGTACGCAAAGGGCCGGGGTCATTCGGCTCCTTGCCAACGCAGGCAACCGAATGGAGGCGAAGGCCATGAAGGTGCAGGAAATGCTGACGGGCATCGGCGTATCGGCGATGCTGACCCTGTCGCTGGCGGCGTGCTCGCAGGCGGCGCCGGGCAACGCGAGTGGTAATGCGACGCAGGACGCTTCGACCGACGAAGGCGCGACGGCAACTGCGTCCGTGGCAACTGCAAGCGCGGCGTCTTCGGTAGATCGCTCCTCGCAGCGCTTGACGGATGCCGATATTTCCGCGGGCGAGGCCTACGAGGATGCCAGCGACGGAGGCCACGCCCTTGCTGCGGACGGCCAGGCGGTCCAATACGCGAACATCGCGGTGACCAAAACGGGCGAATCCAGCGGCGACGAGGCCGATTTCTATGGCGAAAACGCGGCCCTGTTCGCCACCA
>CAVGAF010000135.1:0-3223 GCA_963627055.1 Butyrivibrio sp. CAG:318
GCGAGCAGAACATCGACGGCAACTGGTATTACCTCGACCCGAGCACGGGCGCGGTGGACTACGGGTATTCCTATATCCCCACAGCCAACAAATGGGTGTACTACGACACGGTGACCGGCATCATGCAGTACGGCTGGCATTATATCGAGGGCGTGTGGGCCTACCTCGATCAGCACACGGGCGAGGTCCGTTTCAAGTCCGACGTCCTGCACTACGCATGGGACCAGATCAAGGACATGTACAGCTCAACCGAGTACCTGATCACCATCGACAGCCCGAGCTGCCGCGTGTGCGTGTTCCAGGGTTCGGCCGGCAATTGGGTGCCCCTGTACGATTGGGCATGCTCGCCGGGCAAGGCCTCGACGCCGACCGTCACCGGTGAGTACACCATCGGCTCGCGCGGGTATTCGTTCGGGTCGGGCTTCACGTGCTACTACTGGACGCAGTTCTACGGCGACTACCTGTTCCACACCATCGTGTACTACCAGAACACCTGGACGCCGATGGAGGGCGTGATGGGCGTGGCCGCTTCCCATGGCTGCGTGCGCCTGGAGGACGACAACGCCTACTGGATTTACTCCACCGTCCCCTCGGGAACGAAGGTGTACAGCTACTAGGCTTGCAAGCTCGCGGCGCCGATGGGCGCTGCGGTATGCGAATCGGTGGGTGAGGCTTCCTTCTATGACGAGCCTTCCGGGGCCGGGCCATTGAGCCCGGCCTTTTTTGCGCCCGTGGGCTTCCCGCAGGCTTTTCGGGGGCATGACCCCGGTACCGTTTGCGGATTGCACGGGATTCATTGCCGGTTTCTTTCCCGGAAGTCTTACAATTAGCGTATTTGTCAAAGTTAGACGAAGGAATATTTGATGGGAAAGACACTGATTTCACGTCGGGGGGGGGTTCGCGGCGTGAGCGTCGGCGCGTGCGCTGCCGCCTTGGCCGTATCCCTGACGTTCGCCTCGACCGCCCTCGCCGAGACTGCGCCTGACGCCCCTTTCGGGGAGCCTGTTGCTGCTGATGCCGGATTCGCGCAAGGCGCCTCGGCCGGCGCGTATGCGGCGGATGCCGGTGAGGATTCCGATTCCGGCGCAACCGCGAGCACGCCGGCCGCCGATGGCGCCGCGAGCACGAGCGCGCCGGCCGCCTCTGCCGGGTTGGACGTCTCCACCGAGCTCATCGCCGCGTCCGACCAGCTTGCCGCTGCGGATGCGGCCGGCCCCGCCGCCGATCCCGCTCTCGCCGCGACCGACGGCTGGGCGACCGGCGCCGACGGCGCGCGCCATTGGTACGAGGGCGGCGCCATGGCCGCCGACAAGGCCTTCTACGACCCCGCCGCCGACGCGTGGTACTGGGCCGACGCCGACGGGACCGTTGCGCGGGACAAGGACGTGTTCATCCCGGTGTCCAACGACGACCGTTCGGAGGGCAAGTGGGTGCGCTTCGACGCCGAGGGCTGCATGGTCAAGGGCGAGGACTACCGCTACGGCGGCTGGTATCTCTTCGACGAGACGACGGGTGAAATGGCCAAGGGCTTCCGCCATATCGATTCCGAAGGCGGCAAGTGGGTTTTCTATGACCAGGTGACCGGCAAAATGTGCCATGGCCAGGAGAACGTTTCCGGCCGTTGGTACCTCTTCGACGAGAACACCGGAGCCACCTGCTACGGCTTCCAGTACATCGCCGAGGACGATAAATGGGTATTCTACGACCGTACCATGGGCTGGATGCTCTACGGCGAGCAGAACATCGACGGCAACTGGTACTACCTCGGCCCGACCACGGGTGAGGTCGACCGCGGCTGGTCGTGGCTTCCCGATTCCAACAAGTGGGTGTATTACGACCAGGTGACCGGCATCATGCAGTACGGCTGGCAGGATATCGACGGCGAGTGGTATTGGCTCGATGCCTGCACCGGCGAATCCGACTACGCGCAGGTTCTTCGCTGGAGGATGCGCACCGCATCGGGCGAGGACGGCATCAACTTCTTCAACGACGGCGCGTGCTCCCCTGAAGCGTTCGATGCGCTGGTGAGCGCCTCGAACGAATTCTGGGACGACGGCTATGCCCTCGGCTACGTGATGATGGACCTTTCCTCGGGCAAAGGCGTCTGCAGCAACATCGACTACACGTTCTACGGCGCGAGCACGGTGAAGGCCCCGTATTGCATGTCCGTCATGGACGGGGTTTTCGGCTTCGACGGCTCGGCGGCGGATGGCTGCTACGGCACGATGCACGACGCCATCACGTGGTCGAGCAATTCGGATTATCTGGCGCTTCGCTCGCAGTTCGGCTCCGACGTGTTCTGCGATTGGCTCAGCGGCGCGGGCGTCGACGGCTCCATCGGCTCGGATAGCTGGGAGAGCTTCACGCCGCGCGAGCTGGGCAAGATCTGGCTGCAGATGTATTCCGACATGGGCAAGGGCACCGGCGGCCCGACGATCTATGACCTCACGTCGAACACCATCCATTCCGCCATCCGCGAGGCCGTGGGCGACCGCTGCACGGTGTGCTCGAAGCCCGGGTGGGTTCCCGCGGGCTATGAAACCCCGGTGACCAACGATGCGGGCATCGTGTACAGTCCGGACGGAGACTACCTGGTGGTGGTTCTGTCGACCAAGGGCGACCAGGTTGGCGATTTGAGCGACGTCGTGGCTGCCCTGGATGCTATCCATAGCGAAATGGTGCGATAATGCGCAAGATGCATTCATGCGTGGAGTATAGGGAAGGAAGAAGATGAGCAAAGCAAACAACGGGCTGCGCATCGCGGGGCGCGCGTGCGCCCTGTCTCTGGCGGCGGCGCTCGCCGTCTATGCCGCGCCGCCCGCGTTCGCGGAAGAGGCGGGCGCTGCTGCGGGCATGCCGGTGGCGGCCGCCGACGCCGCCGCGAGCAAGGTCGAGGCGGCCGCGGGCTTGCCGGTTGGCTCGGGCATGTCGGAAACGGCTCCTGGCGAGGGAATCGCGTCGGAGAACGATACTGCATCCGAGGGCGTTGCCAAGGCTGCCGAGGCCGTTGAGCTTGCCTCCGGTGCGCCCGGCGCCGAGCCCGGCGCGGCCCCGGTGGGCGACGGCGATGGCTCCGAGGCTGTCGTTGGCGAGCCGGCCGGCGCCGAGTCCGCCGCCGAGCCCGCAGCGGCCGGCGATGCCGGCCTCGCCGCGGCCGACGGCTGGGCCACCGGCGCCGACGGCGCGCGCCATTGGTACGAGGGCGGCGCCATGGCCGCCGACA
>CAVGAF010000136.1:0-3223 GCA_963627055.1 Butyrivibrio sp. CAG:318
ACCTGGGCAAACGTCGGCTTACTTCTCCGCCGAAAACCTCGGCTGCGAAAATACCGGCTTCCCTACCGCCCATGCCGGCGGCCTCAGTCGTTTGCCGTTCGCAGTATTCGATTGTCACGTTATTGCTGTTATTCACTTTTCCTGAAGCAGTTTCATTCCCTGGGCTTTGCTCACCATCCGCAGTCCTGCCTGAGCACGCACTTTGCGCCCGCCCATCGGCAGTTCCAAATACGCTAGGCGCTTGCGGTGGCTCACCTTGGCCACCCAGTCCTCGCGTCCCACCAGAGGGCCCTCGACGATCACCAGCTTGCCGTCGTCCATGTAGCCCACCGACTCGCCGATCGTGCGCTGGCCGCGCCCCGTGGAGCGCTGCACCCACGCGCGCTCGTCCTCGTCGAGGGGAATGAATGCGTTGCCGTTGCCCAGAATCCGGGTGAGGCCCTTCACCTTGCGCAGCTTGTCGGCCACGTCGGCCACGCGCGCCGTGGAGCAGATCACGTAGCCGGGAAGCAGACGCTCGTCGAAGGCCTTCCATTGGCCGTCGGGAGACCGCCTGCCGGTGCGGAAGCGCGGGACGAAGCACTCGTCCACCGCATCGGGCGCCGCCGCGGCGATATCGCTGGCGACCGCGTCCTCGCGGCCGGTTTCAACCTGCACGACGTACCACATAGGCGCCTCCTTCCCGTTCCAATCGCTTCCAATTGCTTTGCGATCTGCGACTTCGGTCGTGCCCGGGCAACGCCGCAGCGCGCCCCTGTTCAGGGCATCACGGCCTGGTCGCAACGCCATCGACGGCAACCTGAGCTGCTGCCGATCGGTTACGTTTTGGCCATTATACGCGAAGCGGCCGGGCGCATGGCGACATCGGCGAAGATCGCGTCCCCGCCTTAACCGTCTCGACACATGCGCAAGGCCATTCGCCATGAACGACCCCCCCCCGCAGGGTATATGTGTGGATTACGTTCGCAAGATTCACGCAAGCTTCACGACAGGTTCGAGCCGCCATTTTGGCGAAACGCCCCGTTGCGCGTTCCCCCCTGGCGAGTCAGAGCGCCGCAAATCGCCTGATACCTTCAAACCGCCAAAAGCGGCCCGCCTAGCTCGCCTCAAGCGTGGCGAGAAGCGCCTTGTGGTCCGTCCCCGACACCTCCGCCGTCGAAAGCTGGTTCACGGCGATGCCCGATCCCTTCGAGTACACGATATGGTCGATCTCGATGAGCGAGGGAATCTTGCTGTTGGACGGGTAGGTCATGTGGAACCCCTCCCCGGCCTGCTCGCCGGCGTCGACGAACGCCGTGCCCAGCAGCTCGCGGAACCTGGAGTGGTCCCACGTGGAATTGAAATCGCCCATCAGCAGATAGTTGTGGTCGTAGCCGCCCAGGGACTCGATGGTCTGCAGGCCCTGGCTCCAAAGGTCTTGGGCCCCGCGCACGGGGGAATTGGGGTGCACGCTCACGATCCGGACCGCGGTCGAGCCGACGGTGATGGTTCCCGCGGGCATGGAGCTGGTGGAAATGTCCACGAGGTTGTACGAGACGTTGCTCATCGGCGCGGCGGTCCAAATGCCGTTGCGCCCGCCGTTGTTCACCTCGCTTGCCGCGTCCGACACCACATGGTACGGAAGGACGTCGTCGATCCCCGCGGACTCAAGCTCGCCGACCATGGACTCGGTAAGCTCTTGCAGGCAGAGCACCTCGACGTTTTGCTCGCGGCAGATGCGCACGATCTCGGCCGCGCTGGCCTTGCCGTTAAGGGTATTCAAGGTCATGATCCGCGCGGCCGAGTCGTCGGTCGAGGAACTTGCTGCCACGGCAGCTTTTGCGCTGTCGGTAATGTGGGACGTGGGGATGAAGTAGCCGTAATGCCAAGCGCCCATCACCGCGAGCGCCGCGATCGACAGCACGGCCAGGACGCGGCGGCGCCAAACGAGCGAGAGGACGACGATGGCCGCAAGCGGGAAAATCATGAGCGGGATGAACGAGGCGAGCTCGGGCACGGCGCGCCCGGTTGCCATGCTGGAGGGAAGGCACCTGATCGCCATGAAGAAAGCGACCACCAGAAAGGCTATCCAGAGGAAGAGCGAGAGGAACCCGTGCTTGGCGCGCTTGAGCCTGCGTTTCCCGCGTTGGCCTTGGATATTATTGCTTCTGGGTACGTAGTTGCCGGTTTGGGCGCAGTTGCCAACCTGACCGTAGTTGCTGGGGTCGACGTAGTTGTTGTAGTTGTTGGGCCCAGAAAACGTTCCGGGGCCGGCAAAGGAGCCCGGAAGCCTTTCCGTTTGCCCTCGCCAACCAGCACCACTCCCCTGCGTCTGATGGCCACCCTGAGAAGCGCCCGCCCGGAAACCTCCCACACCGGCCTTCGCCGACGGAGGAATATGATTGCTAGCCATTATCACCTGCTTTCCAACGTAGCCCGTTCATTTGAGGTCAGATGTCTACTTTACGCTCCCGCAGCTCATCGATGAGCACTCGGGTATCGGGCAATTTACTGAGTGCTGTTGACTCTGTTGTCTCACCTCATCAAGCATGCGTTCTTCCGCGGTTATAATCAAACTCTCGTTAATCTGGCTATCCACATAACCCGATTGGCGAAGCCGTCTATATAGCGTAGGGATAGCGGGCCACATAAAGTTTGCTTGGCCTCGCCATACCACCCCTTCAGGCTCAGCGCGAAACAACTCGATAAGCTCCTCAAGAGAAGTCGGCGTACCGGCAGGACCCGTATTATCCATGTCGTGATTGAGGCGGTTGGAACGTGCCATAATTTATCCTTTAGCAGAAAAATGGTATCAATTTCTGAAGTATATTATATGCAGTTGCGCAAACCAGCAGGTCAATCAAAGCCCGAGATCGCATCTTAGGAATCCGCTGCAGCAATTCACCAGCATCGCATACATGAGGTCGCTGCTGAATTTCCGTGACATTTTTCCTGACATTTAACGTTTTGGCCAGATTATGTCCAGTTTATGTCCAGCAAAATGTCACGAATGACTGCAGGCAATCCCCATACTGGGCAGACAGCCGGTATCGGCCTCGCCCTTGCGCGTGCGGTCCACGATGAGGCCAGGTAACCCAATCTACTCGTGCACTCCAAGCTCGAGCAGGTCGTCGTCCGCCACGAGCTGCCCGCCGGGTCGCGGGAATGCCCGGGATGCGGCGGCGAGACCAATTATGCCTTACGAGGCATTCGGGCATTCTCAAAGGCCCGCGTCGTCATTCAA
>CAVGAF010000137.1:0-3198 GCA_963627055.1 Butyrivibrio sp. CAG:318
CGCAATTCGGGCCAACCAAGCTGACGAAGGGCCTCGAAGGCGCCTATTGCCGCCGAATTGCTGAGATTGAGGCTGCGCATGCCCTCGCGCATGGGAATGCGCACGCAGCTGTCGGCGAAGCGCTCCATCCAGCGCTCGTCCAACCCGCGGCTTTCGCGCCCGAACACCAAAAACGCGTCGGGGCCATACGCCGCGTCGGCATAACTTTTGTAAGCATGCCCGGTGAACAGATGCAGCTCGTCTGCGGCATGGGCCTCGAAAAACTCCTCGGCACAGGCCCAGCGCACGATGTCCACGTCGTCCCAGTAGTCGCAGCCCGCGCGCGCCAAGTTGCGCTGCGTGAGCGCGAACCCCATGGGCTCGACCAGGTGCAGCCGCGCCCCCGTGCACGCGCACGTGCGGGCGACGTTGCCGGTGTTCTGGGGAATTTCCGGCTCCACGAGCACGATGTTGAGCATGAACGACCTCCTTGGGAAATGCGGCAAGCCCCTCGCCTACGCCTGCGCTGACGCCTGCTGACGGGCCATCTCGGCCTCAAGCTCCTCGTTGAGCACAAACCACTCCTCCTCGGCCTCGGCGATGCGCCGCTTGAGCTTGGTATGCTCGGCAACCGCGTCGGAGCTCGCCTCCTCGTTGATGTAGAAGTCGGGGTCGGCCATCTTCTCCAGAAGCTCGGCCATGCGCGCGTTGTCCTGCTCCAGCTGCTTGTCGAGCTGCGCGATGCGGCGGCGATGGTCCTTCAGCGCGGCATAGGCGCGGTTGCGCGCCTCGGCCTCGCGGCGCTTCTGCTCCTTGGTCTTCGGGGCGCTGCCGCGCTTGGCCGTCAGCTCCCGAGAGTCGCCCGCGCCATCTGCGCCGGCTGCCTTCGCCAAAGCCGCCTTCGCGCCGGCCTGCCCCTTCGTCGCGCCCTTGCGCGCAGCGGGCGCGTCCTGGGCCATGAGCTCGTCAACCAGCGACTCCTCGGTGGGCGCGGGGCCGTCGAGCTGCCCGCTCTTGAACAGGTAGTAGTCGTAGTCGCCGTCGTATACGGTGATGGCGCCCGGCTTCACCTCGACGATGCGGTTCGCCACGCTGCGGATGAGATGGCGGTCGTGCGTGATGAGCAGGATGGTGCCCTCGAAGGCGTTGAGCGCCTGCTCGAGCACGTCGGCGCTCGCGATGTCCAAATGGTTCGTCGGCTCGTCCAGACACAGCAGGGGCTTGGGTGCCACCAGCATCTTCGCCAAGGCCAAACGGCTCTTCTCACCGCCGGAAAGCACGCTGATCTTCTTCTCCACCGCGTCGCCCTCGAACAGAAACGCGCCGAGCAAGCTGCGCACCTGGCTGATGGTCCAGCCCGGCGCCGTATGGTCGAGCTCCTCGAACACGGTGTTGCCCGGATGCAAATCTTCCAGCTGGTGCTGCGCGTAGTAGGTCAGGCTCACGTGCACGCCGTAGTCGATGCTGCCCGCGTCGGGAGCCATCACGCCCGCGATCATCTTCATGAGCGTGGACTTGCCCGCGCCGTTCGGGCCCACGAGCGCCACCTTGTCGCCGCGATACATGGTGAAGTCGAAATCGTCGTAGACGCGCTTGTCGCCGAAGTGCTTCACCAGCCCGCGGCAGCGCACCACCTCGTCGCCGGTGCGCGGGGGCTGCTTGAAGTTGAAGTGGATGGGCTTTTTGTCCTCGGGAATCTCGATGAGCTCTTCCTTTAAGCGCTCAAGGCGCGCGGCACGCTCCTGCGCCTGGCGGGCCTTCGTGGCCTTGTAGCGGAAGCGCTCGACGAATTCCTCGAGGTGCTTCATTTCCTCAATTTGCTTGGTGCGCTGCTGGCGCATGCGCTCGATGCGCTCCTCGCGCGCCTTTAGGTATGCGGAATAGTTGCCCTTGTACAGGTTCACGTGTCCGTGCGCCACCTCGGCCACGCGGTCCACCATGTTGTCCATGAACTCGCGATCGTGGCTGACCACGATGACGGTGCCCTCGTAGCCGCGCAGGAAGCCCTCGAGCCATTTGACGCTTTCCAGGTCCAGGTGGTTGGTCGGCTCGTCGAGCATGAGCACCTCGGGGTTGCGCACCAACAGCTTCGCCAGCGCGATGCGCATCTGCCAGCCGCCGGAGAAATCGGTGGTGGCAAGCGCCAGGTCGCCCTCCTTAAAGCCCAGGCCGAACAGCACGCTGCGCACCTTCGACTCGATGGTGTAGCCGCCAAGCGTCTCATAGGCGTCGCGCGCGCGGCCGGCCGCCGCCAGCTCGCGCTCGGTCGGGTTGGAGCCGAGGGAGGCTTCCAGCTCATGCAGGCGCTGCTCGGCCGCGAGGATTTCCACCTGCGAGGACATGACCTCCTCGAAGATGGGGCGGTCGGGCATTTCGATGGCTTCCTGCTCCAGGTAGCCCACGCGCGCGCCCTTCGCGAACAGGATGCGGCCCGCATCGGCGTCCTCGCGCCCGCTGATGATGTTGAGCATGGTCGTCTTGCCGGCGCCGTTCGGGCCGACGAGGGCAAGGCGGTCGTATTCCTCGAGCTTGAACGTGACGTCGGAAAACAGCGTGCGTCCGCCGAACGACTTCGCCAAATGCTCAACCTGCATGATCATGTGCGTGAACTCCTTCTATTGCGTGCAACCTTGTAGTTTAGCCGATAGCCGGCGACAGGCGCGACGAGGCCGGAAAGGCTCACGGATGCTACCGAAACAGGGCGCGACAAAACGAGCGCGAGGCATGGTGAAGGCGTGATTGCCCACCGATGCCCTTGACCTTGAGCCGACTCAAGGTGCTTCAATGAAAGCGAAGTGACACCGGAAAGGAGGCGCGACATGAAAATCGCCGAAGT
Organism: Butyrivibrio sp. CAG:318; assembly: GCA_963627055.1. Lineage (GTDB taxonomy): Bacteria > Actinomycetota > Coriobacteriia > Coriobacteriales > Eggerthellaceae > Senegalimassilia. Next base: position 2,816 of record CAVGAF010000137.1, read on the forward strand.
GAGCAAGCGCTACGACATCACGGCCGATACCCTGCGCTACTACGAGCGCGTCGGGCTGATGCCCCCCATCGCGCGCACTGCCTCGGGCATCCGCGACTACAGCGAAGCCGACTGCCAGCGCATCCAGTTCATCAAGTGCATGCGCGGCGCGGGCATGCCCATCGATCCGCTCATCACGTATATGCACCTGTTCGACGAAGGCAGCCACACCGTCCCCGAGCGCATTGCGCTGCTGAAGGAGCAGCGCGAGCTGATACAGGGGCGCATCGACGAAATACAGGCGGGCCTCGATAGGCTTGACTGGAAGATCGCACACTACGAGGAAGTCGAACGTGCGGCCGCCGGAGCGCGGACAGGGCAGACGGGCGAATAGGCTGAGCGGG
>CAVGAF010000138.1:0-3057 GCA_963627055.1 Butyrivibrio sp. CAG:318
GTCGCGCCCTCCGGGCGCTCTCTAATGATGTTCGAGCTGTCGCTCGAACCTACGGGTGTTTGCTGATAGGGGCAATCGTGCAGCGGGTGACAAAGGGGCACGCCGGATGATGAAGGGACATACCAGGTGACAAGGGGACACACCAAACGCCGCCCCGCGCCGGACGTCATCCCGCCCGATGTTCCGGCTACGCCGGAAGCCCGCTCTCGCGAACGCGCCAACTTTCGATTGAAAGTTGGCATTGACCTGGGGTTCCGTAGGGTTGAGCGAAAGCTCGACCCCTATTAGAGAGCGCCGCTAGGCGCGACACACTTTTTCGATCAGGCCGGCAAAACATCGCAGCAAGGATGCGCGGGTTTATCGTTGCGGCAAGAATTCGCCTTTATTCGTAGAACTTGGCGTCGGGGAAGGGGGGTTCCATGGCTCGCTTGAAAGCCATGCCGTCGGCGATGGCCAGGATGCGGTCCACCTCGCCGGCTTCGAAGCCCGCCTCAACCAGCCCGTCGCGGCTCACGCCGTGCTCGTAATGCGCGATCAGCATGCGGTCGAGCGTCGCGTAATCGATTCCCATCGACTTCTCGTCCTCTTGATCGGGGGAAAGCTCCGCGCTCGGCGGCTTCACCAGCACGTGCTCGGGGATGGGAGCCACCTCGCCCGCCGAGACCGCCTTCTCGTTACGCCAGCGCGCAACGGCGTACACGTCGGTCTTGTACAGCCCGCCGATGGGGGCGAACGCGCCGGCTGTGTCGCCGTAGAGCGTCGAGTAGCCCATCATCGCCTCGCTGCGATTGCCCGTGTTCACCAGCATCCAGTTATTGGCGTTCGATAGAGCCATAAGGATGACGGTGCGGCAGCGCGCCTGCGTGTTCTCGGCGGCGGTGCCGTGAAGCTTTCCGCACCCGGATCGGCGAAACACGGCCTCGAAGGCCTCGAACGGTTCGCAAATCGACACCGTGTTGGTGCGAATGCCCAGGTTATTGGCCAGGTCAAGCGCGTCGTCCAGCGAATGCTCGGTCGAATAGGGGCCCGGCAGCATGACGCCGTGCACGTGGTCGGCCCCGAACACGTCGGTGCACATGGTCGCGATGACGCTGGAGTCGATGCCGCCGGAAAGACCGACCACGACGTCGGTAAACCCGGCCCCTTCGGCATAGGCGCGCAGCGCATCGGCGCAGGTTTGGTACATATCGCTCGCTCGCATGATTGTCCTTTCTGCCGCAAGCGGAAATCGTCGCTTTCGAGTATGGTAGCGCAGTGTTTCCTTCCCGTTGCGGGATTTCGACGGTCGGTCAACGCACCGGAAACCGATCGGCAGCGCGCGCCGGACGCCTTGGCTGCGCGCCCCTCTTCCGCGAATCCTTGCCGCAGGGACCTATTCGGCCAGGTCATCGACAACGGTTTTGCCTACCAACAGGCCGAACGCGCCGTTGGTGGCAAGCCCGTCGCCGCTGCCGGACGCCGCCGCGCCGCAGCAGTACACCCCTGAAATGGCCTTGCCCGCGCCGTCCAACAGCCGCCCGCCGGCATCGACGACCGCCCCGCCCCGCGTGCGGAAGCGCACGGGGAACTGCTTGAGCGCATACAAGGGCGGTTGCAGCTCTTCCAGGAACTGCTTTCGGCCGAATGCGTCGTCGCGCCCGGCGGCGACCTTGGCGTTGTAATCGGAGAACGTGTTCTTCAGCACCTCGGCAGGAAGCCCCATCAGACTGGCGAGCTCCTCGACGCTTGAGGCCGGCCCCACCACGCGCTTGGGGTTCTTCGCCGTCACCTGCGCGGCGCTGCGCGACTGCCCGCTTTCGGAAATGCGCGCGTCGAAGATGGTCCAGAAATAGCCGCGCTCCTGCTTGAAGCAGGTTTCCGCGAGCGAATGCATATAGTCCTCGTTGGCGAAGCGGTTGCCCTGCGCGTCCACCACGAGCGTGGTGGCGAACATGCTCCAGGCCGCCGCCTGCGGCAAGTCGCTCGTGAGCGAGGGCGTGACGTCCATGCCGCCGAGCTGGCCGCCCAGCGTCAGGCACATGCGCTGCCCCTCGCCCATCGACGCCGCGGTGTAGCAGCCCACGCGCTGCCAATCGGGCAGGTAGTCGCGCATGAGAGCCTGGTTGCTGGCGAAACCGCCGGTCGCCACCACAATCGCCTTCGCGCTCACGTCGATGACCGACTGCGATTCCTTCGTCGTGGCGAAGCGCATGCCGCACACGCGGCTGTCCTTATCGAGGATGAAGGCGCTGGCCGAATAGCCCGTCTTGAACTGGACGCCCTGTTCGGCGAGCTTGTCGCGCAGCGGCATCATGACGCTTTCGGTATCGCCGATGCCGTTCTTCGGCAGCACGCGGCGGCGATTCGCGTCGCTGGCGGTGTACGTCGAGGGGTCGGCGAACTGGGCGCCGTAGGACTCCTGCAGGCGATCGACCCATTCGGGCGCCGCATAGTAGAGCGTCTTCGCGAAATCGAGGTCGGTCACGCCCGCGTTCTGCAGGGTTTTCTTGCGGTCGGGCCACGTGTCATCGCAGGTTTCGGTGATGCCGGCCTGCTGCTGCAGCTTGCTGCCGACCACGTCCATCACGCCGTTCGACTCGAAGCTTTCGCCGCCGAGCACGTCGAGCTTCTCGGCCACCAGCACCGACAGTTTGCTCTCCGAAGGGTCGATGGCCGCGGAAAGGCCTGCCACGCCGCTGCCGAGAACCAGCACGTCAACTGCCATGGTGAACAGCACGTCGGGCTGCGCGACGACGGAAAGGCCGGCGGGCGTGGGCGTGGTGGTGGGCAGCGATTCGCAGGCGGAAAGCACCGGGGCGGCGGCGAGGCCGACCGAGCCGAGGCCGGCAAGCTTGAAGAACGTGCGTCGCTGCATGGACTGCATGGGCTGCCTTTCGGGAATTGCGGACGAATGTTGCAGCCATGATACCGCAGCGAAAAGGATTTAGGAGTTTCGCCCCGTTGCTTGTTGCGGAGATGCGTTGCGAAGTCTTGCTGACCCGAGCGTTCGGCTTGAGCGTTCGGCTTGACCGCCGGCCTGGTCGAAAAAGTGTGTCGCGCCTGGCGGCGCTCTCTATT
>CAVGAF010000139.1:0-3015 GCA_963627055.1 Butyrivibrio sp. CAG:318
CTAGTAAGCTAGCGAAATTGCTTAAGGCGTCATGATACCGCAAACCGCCCGCCGACGCGATTGCAGCGAGGCACGCATGCACCCGCGCCCCTGCAATGTCCCAACGAGAGATGTTGCGACGGCAAGGTCGACGGCGGGAACCTGCTCGGACGGGGGCCGGCGCGGTTCTCTAGAGTCAGGCAGGCTACATCCTCTTGGCGTACAGGACTTTCAAGTAGTTCTTCTTCAAACGGCTAGCGCCACCGAAAAACGTTAGTTCAGAGGAGTTAAGCATTGAGTTTGCGCGCTTGAAATCCAGCATCTCAAGAGTGCAGACCAAGTCAGCCACCTGGAAAAGGCGGTAATCCTCGGGCTTCACAATGCGGAAATCGACATTGTTTAGATTCGAAGAGAATATCGTGCGCAAGGTGCGAGTGATTTCCTTTTGACCGCGATCGTAATAGACAATCACCTTGTCCGCGCAGGCAATGCGCCGATTGCTGGCGCCAAGATTCCGTTTGGGAGGTGCGGGCTTTAGCGCGCACAAGCAAACGGAGCAGCACCGCCCCCGGCGCATCCTTCAAGCCGCCGCCGGCCATATCTCATGCAAAGCGGCTGCCCGTGACAAAACCATTACGAAGTGCGTAGGTTTGCGGCGATGGCACGGATATAAGCAATCTCACACTTTTCTGACCTGGGAAAACGTAGCTGGTTTTAGCCCTCTACTCGGCCGGTGCCGGAAAACCTACGCACTTCGCGATAATAATTTCGCGCACGGGGCATTCCCTGCCGTATTCCCTCTTGCCTATCGTCGGATTTCGCTTTCGATTGGCAGCTTTATGCCCCGATAGGCGATTTTGCCCCCCAGCCGGCGCTTCGTCGGTTGCATTTCGTGCAAAATATGCCCCCCTGGGGTATTTTGTGCTACAATCTCCGCAAATGTTAGAGGCGTCTAAGAAAGGTGAGCCATGGTTGCTACCGTGATAATCTGCGCCGTCATTGCCGTGTGCATGGTGTTCGCGCTGCGCCGCGCCATCCGCACGTTTTCGGGCGACGGGTCGTGCTGCGGCGGGAAGAGCAAGAAGAAGGTGCGCCGCGTCAACGTGGCGGACAAGGACGAGGCGAATTACCCGTACACGACGGACATTCCCGTCGGCGGGATGACCTGCGCGAAGTGCGTGGCGGCGGTCGAAAATACGCTCAATGCCTTCGACGGCGTATGGGCGCGCGTCGATCTGGAAGCCAAAAACGCCCATGTGCTGTCCAAGCAGCCGCTCGACACGGAAGCGGTCAGCGACGCCATCCGCGAAGCCGGCTACTACGTCATTTCACGGTAAAGAAAAACCCGGCCTCTCCGTCAAAAGATAGCCGGGTAATCTCATTGCACTATGCTGCCCGACATGCCGGGGCACTGCTTCTCGTGTACTGCACGCATTCGTGCGTTTTTGCAATTGCGACAAGTCGCCGCCGGGCGTGCAAACTGAGCGCACAACCTGGCGGCGACTTGCCGTTTTACCCGCTGATTCGGAAAACCCTCGCGCTCGGGGCGTTCTCGCGACCGGGCTAGCTTAGAAGTTCTCGGCCGTGATTTCGAAGTAGGCCTGCGGATGCGCGCAGACGGGGCAGACGTCGGGCGCCTTGGTGCCCACCACGATATGCCCGCAGTTACGGCATTCCCACACCTTGACCTCGCTCTTTTCGAACACCTGCGCGGTCTCGACGTTCTTCAGCAGCGCGCGATAGCGCTCCTCGTGATGCTTCTCGATGGCGCCGACCTGGCGGAATTTCTCGGCCAGCTCGGGGAAGCCCTCCTCTTCGGCGGTCTTGGCGAACTCGTCGTACATGTCGGTCCACTCGAAGTTCTCGCCGTCGGCGGCGGCGGCGAGATTGTCGACGGTCGATCCAATGCCCTCGAGCTCGCGCAGCCACATCTTCGCGTGGTACTGCTCGTTGGCGGACGTCTTGCGGAAAATCTCGGCGATCTGCTCGTAGCCCTCCTTCTTCGCCACGGATGCGAAGTAGGTGTACTTGTTGGTGGCCTGGGACTCGCCGGCGAATGCCGCCTGCAGGTTCTTCTCGGTCTGCGTTCCTGCGTACTTGCTCATGAACTACCCCTCTCGTCTGGGATGATGGACGCTTTCCCTGCCGACGCCGCGGGTTCGGCGTATCTGCGAACCTGCGGCATCAGCCCGCGCCTTTGTCTGGGAATGGTAGGAGTTTTGCTTGCGTTTCGCAATGGTCGTGCGGCATATTGTGACAAAGCCGTTTCCGCGCGTTTCGGGGGCATTCCGCTTCACCGGGAAAGCGCGGGGAATCGCGCGTCCGGCAGGCGCCGCTATGCGGGGAAAGGAGTATACGATGGCTGAAATCGATGTCGAGAAATTGCGCGACCATCTGCGCGATGTGTGCGGAAGCGCCATGATGGGCGGGCTGCCTTCCGCGCTTATGGATCTTGCGGAAATCGAGGACATGGACGGGCATGAGCTGTGCGAGAAGGCCGAGGATCTGGGCGTCGATCTGCGCGACTTCAGGGTCGATAGGTGGTAAAGGGCTGCGATGCGAGCTGGTGACAAAAGGGACACACCTAATGTCACCTTCGGGGAAGCGGGCGACGTTTGGGTGCCCCCCCTTGTCGTTTCGAATAGGTTTTGACGCTCGCCGAGGCGAACTGGTTGCCATCGACGGTCCTTCTTCGGCCCCGTTGGGAAATTTTTACCGCGAAGTGCGTGGGTTTCTCGGTACCGGACGAGTAGAGGGCTGAAACCGGCAACGTTTCCCCAGGTCAGAAAAGTGCGGGATGGCTTATACTCGCACCATCGCCCGAAACCTACGCACTTCGCACCATAAATTTCAAGGGGCCGAGCGTTTGCTCGGCCCCTTCTTGCGCCTCCTCGTGCTCACGCGTGCACGGAAGCCCGTTAAACACTAAACGCGAGAGGGCGCCTTACTCCAGAACGCCGCTCTCGAAGGCGTTCATCAGGACGACGGCCACGCGCTCGCGGGCGACTTCCTCGCCCGGGCGCAGATAGCGCCCGT
>CAVGAF010000140.1:0-2977 GCA_963627055.1 Butyrivibrio sp. CAG:318
ACGGCCAGAAACGATGTCGCGCGGTGGCTGAAGGAAAACGGCTATGTCGAGTAGCGGATACAGGGCGTTCTCCATCATGCTGTTGGCTGTGGGGTTGGCTGCAACCCTTGCAGCCTGCGGCAACGCAGAGCATAAAAGCTCGTCCGATCAGCCGCCCGCGGAAAACGCGCAGGGCAATACTGCGGAAGGCGATTCCGGCGGCGAGGCGGAGGTGAGTGAGACGGGCTTGGATTTTTCGGTTTTCAACAATGTAGAGATTACCGGCGTGGATTTATCTGAACTGAGCGCCGAAGAAGAGGCGGTTCTTTATCAGCAGTCAAGATATTGCCAGGCCATGACCGAAGCCGATACGGACACCATGAGGGAAATCTCCTCGCCGGATATGGTTTTCACCCACATGAGCGGCAGGCAACAGACAAGGGAAGAGTACTTCGCAGATATAGCTGCCGGCAATCTTAGGTACTTCACGGTTGGAATCGAGAATCCGACGGTCAACATCAATGGCGGCTATGCGTCGGTGTCCTACACGTCTGTTTTGAACGCAGATGCCTACGGGGCCAGAGGCACTTACCGGATCGATGGGACCCATTGGTTCGAGAGGCGGAATGGAAACTGGATCGCATGCAATGCGCCTGAGCAATAAGGAATAAACCAGAATGAATCTGGCGCAGCCGACGGGCCTTGCCTCCGTTAGCTGCGCCTTTTCATGCATGCATGCATTGCTTTTTTGCGGGGGGCATCTCAAAGGGAGCTTTAATGCCTTTCGAGCGCTTCGAGGGCGGCACGCAGACAATGGAACAAGCCGCCGATCAGCACCGCGATGGACGCATAGCTTGTCAGCGAAGAGGCGATTGACGCGCTGTAGTCGACGAAGGCGAACTGGACCCCGCCAAGCAGGTAGGTTCCGAAGTGAAGCTTGGCGAAGGAATACACGCCAAAGCAGGATACCGCCGCAAACAAGAGACGAACTGCCCAGATGGCATAGCGTGGCGCGCCTAGCGCCCTTCTCGCCCCCGCGATATGCATGAGCCGACCGAGGATCCTCATGTGCAGCCCGGCATGGGCAAACGCCAGCGCGAATCCCCAATACGAGCACAGCATGTGGACTCGGCGCGCGAGGGAGGCCCCCGGCAAAGCGGGCAGGAAGCCGAAGGCGAACTTCGATAGGACAAGGGCGCTCGCCAGCTGGCCGACAAAGCATATGGCCAAGCTGACGATGACCACAATACTCACCACGCCAACCGCGTTGCGACGGCCGTGGAGAAGGGCCTTGAATCGGCGCCTGTTCAAGATGGCATGGGCCACGGCGGCGGCGAACAGGGCCATCCCCAGATACTCGTGAGGGGCCTCCTGCACAAGAGCCGTGGCCATCACGGCAACGAACAACCCGGCGAGCACCGTATCAACCATAACGTAAACTCGTTTCATGCCGCCCGCCTTCCATGGACGCTCTTCACCGATCCAAGCGCAGACGCTGCGCAAAAAGTTAGAGAGCCTCTCAAAAAAGGACCTTCTGTTCATACCATCACCCATTTCTTTAATTCAGGCTCGCAAGCCAGTCGTCCGCCCTTTACCAGCGCTTTGTTTGTCGAGGCGCACCCAAAGCGCGATAGCCGCTAAAGCCGTTGCGCATTCCATGATGGGCTGCGCGAGCATGAGGCCGTATACCGGCCAGACGACGTTCAACGCGATCATGAGAGGAAGGTCGATCGTTCCTTTTCTCATGACAGACACCGCCAAAGACTGCCTGGAGCTACCCGTTGCCTGAAACGCCGAGTTCAGCGCGAACTCCAGCACGATGGCCGGCATCGCCAGGATTCGCAGGCGAAGAAACGCCGCCCCAAATGCGACAGACTCGGCATCGGAGACGAACAGGGAAACCAGCGGCTCAGCGAGAATTTCATAAGCGGTGAGCACGAAGGCGGCCGCCGTGAGAGCGGTTGCCAGAACAAAACGCATCGTCTGGCGCATGCGGGCCCGGTCGCCGGATTTTGAGCAGTAGGCGACGAGCGGCACCACTCCGCTTGTCACGCCCATGATCAGCTGGAACGGAACAAGCTCCAGCTTCTGCACCACGCCCAAGCCGCTTTCCGCCGCCACAGGCGCTGCCGAGAGCTGCGCCACCAAAACGCCGTTCGACAACGAGGCCAGCGCGATGACCGCGGCAGCCGGCAAGCCGACGGCGAAGATCTCGCGTAGGTCCGCGATGGCAGGACGGATTGGCCGCGCCGCTATCGGGACTTGAAGCCTTTTGCGGTTTCGCACGAAGTAGCCGATGAACAGCAACGCGCTTGCCGCGTCAGATAGGGCCGTCGTAAAGGCCGCGCCCGCGACGCCTAGGTCAAGCCCAAAAATAAACACAGGGTCCAATATGACGTCGAGAAGAACGCCCAGGCACATGCCGACGCTCGCAACTCCGGGCTTCCCCTGCGCCTGCAGAATGGAAACCAGCACGAGCTGCGTGACGGTGGGCAGCGCCCCGGCAGACGCGGCAAACCAGAGGAAAGCCCGCGCGTGCGGCATGACGGGGTCGGACGTTCCCAGCAATCTCAGCAGCGGCTCGGCGCAAAACAGCAGGACAACACCCGCAACAAGCGAAAACGCCGCGGCGAGCCACACCGACGTTGTCGCCACGCGCCGGGCGCGCTGCTCGTCGCGCGCGCCGAGGCAGCGGGAAACGAGGCTCCCGCCACCGACGCCAAACAGATTGGAAATCGCATTCAGCAGCATGTATATAGGGAACGTGGCGGTCAGAGCCGCCACTTGAGCGGGATCGCCCGTCTGCCCGATAAACCAGGTGTCCGCCATGTTGTACGCCAGCACCACGAGCTGGCTTGCCATGGCCGGCAGGGCGAGAGTTGCCACGGCGCGCGGGACGGATGCCTTTTCGAAAAGCTCGGTGGAATCGAACCTATTGCGTCGATGGTCCAAGAACCGCCGTCGGGGTTCCCGGTGCTTCCCGTCTCCCTCGCCGATG
>CAVGAF010000141.1:0-2968 GCA_963627055.1 Butyrivibrio sp. CAG:318
GCAGAAGCACCTTCTTCAGCGGCTTGATCTCGCTCTTGACGTTCACGCCTGCCATGGCAAACCTTCTTTCGTCTCTTGCTTACATGACTATCTTCGCCGTTGCGGGTTGGGCTGCATACTTGGCTTAGCCGCCTTCCCCTTATGTGTCTCCTCAGCGCATCCTTTCGCTTTCGTCTGCGCTTCGGATAGGTTTTCGCAGGGGCGCTTTCGCCTCGCCCTTGCGGTTGCTTGCAGTATGCCGGGCTGTGCAGCCGCTTGGGAAGACCTAATCGAGGTTTAGGGGGAACCCGTTTTGGATGGATGTTGGGCTTAGCCGGCGCCCGCTGTTGGTAAACCTACTATAAACCCCAGGTCATAAGCATTGTTTACGTATGCAACGGGTCGATTTTCCCCACACGGGAAAAAGCCGTCGAGCCTTGCGTTCCCCGCTTGCATAAACCGTTTAAACGCCGCAGTCGGTGACAGGGCGCGGCTCCTTCGCTATCATGGACGGGTGCGCCTGGGGGAGTTGGGCGCCGGGAAACGGTACCGTCGAGGCAAAGGGGCCCTGGTGGAGCTGATCTTGTTTCATTACACGCTGCTCGTGCTGCTGCTGTCCATCGCGGTGGCGGCCGTATGCCTGTCCGCGTATCTTGTCTCGCATAAGCGCGCCATGCTGCTGCTGTGCGCCTCGTTCACGTTTTATTTCTTCGACATCGCCTTCGTCTTCCAAGACGAATTCATCGCCCATGTGACGGGAATGGACCTCTCGGCGGTCTATATGGTGGCGCGTTCGCTTTCCTCGCTCTTGACCGGCGGCGGCTTCATCACCGCCATGTGGTGGTTCGTGTGCGACTATCTCGACGAGGAGCGGCGCGGCTTCCTTTTTGCCCCGCCTGCCGTTTATGCGGTGGCAAGCCTTATCGCGCTTTTCGCCATTCCGGCAAGCGAGGTGCAGCGCTTCTGGTTCTGGAGCATGCATCAGTTCTATATGTATTGGATCTTGGGATTCCTCGGGTATCGGGCGTTCACCACGAAAAACCAGGCGGAACGTGCGCGCCTTCACCGCCATCGCGGCATCTACGTGCTGGCCTGGGTGCTTGCGCTTGCCGTCCTTGCCGAGGATGCCTACTGTTTTCTGGTTCTTGGCGCGTCGACCATCCATCTCGGTGTGTTCGAGTTCACCACTGAGCGCAACTATGCGGAAAACCTGCTGATGATCGCCTTGGGCATCGTGTCGGTGCGCGTGGCCTGGCGCACGCTGTCCCTGCGGTTCGAGCGCCCGCCCGCGCAAGGCGGCACGAAGCGGCAGGAGCAGCAGATCGTCGAGAACCTCAACGTGTTCGCCCAGCGGCATAAGCTCTCCCCGCGCGAGCGCGAGGTGCTCTATCTGGTGCTGCTGGGGAAGGACAACCAGAACATCGCCTCCGAAATGTCGCTCGCGCTTTCGACCGTGAAGGTTCACGTGCACAACATTCTGAAGAAGACGGGCTCGGGCAGCCGTCAGGAGCTCATGCAGGATTTCTGGAAGATGTCGTAGCTCCTCGTCGCTGTCGAGCCTGCTCAGTTGCCCGTTCGCCGCCAGGAAGGCCCCTGGCCCCGCTTCGTTCGCCGCCCGCCGTGTTACAACCGCGTATCCATCTGACACGCGGCCGCTTTCGTCTGCTAGAGTGTGCCGAGTAAACCACGAGGCTAGGTAGGAATACCCGGCAAGGAAGGGAGGAAACGATGGCAAGCTCTATCACCGAAAAGCTGAAGAACATCGGCCCCGGCGCGCTTGTCGCAGCCGGTTTCGTCGGTCCCGGCACGGTCACCACGTGCACCGTTTCGGGCGCAAGCTACGGCTACACCATGCTGTGGGCGTTGCTGTTCGCCACCGTCGCAACCATTATTTTCCAGGAGATGGCCGCCCGTATCGGCATCGTCACGCAGGAAGGTTTGGGCGAGAATATCCGCGATCGCATTTCGAATCCCGTTTTGAAATGGATCGCGATTGTTATCGTCATCATCGCCATCTTCATCGGCAACACCGCTTATGAAACCGGCAACATCACCGGCGGCATCCTGGGCATCCAAGCCGTTGTCGACCTGCCCATGATCCCGATCGTCATCGTGCTGGGCATTCTGGCGTTCGCCTGCATGTGGATCGGCTCCTACAAGCTGGTCGAGAAGATTCTCACTGGCATCGTCGTGTTCATGGGCGTCGTGTTCCTGATCACGGCCATCGCTTCCCCCGTCGATTGGGGTGCGACCGTCTCCGGCCTGTTCACGCCCGCGTTGCCCGAGGGCCAGGACGCCTCGAAGGGCATCCTCACCGCAGTCGGCCTGATCGGCACCACCATCGTGCCGTACAACCTGTTCCTGCATGCCTCCGGCGCCTCCGAGCGCTTCAAGGACCCTGAGCAGGTCGCCGACGCGCGCTTCGACTGCGTGCTGTCCATCGGCCTGGGCGGCCTCATTTCCATGGCCATCCTCATCTGCGCCGCCGCGAACATGCATGCCGCCGGCATCACGGTTTCCAACGGCAAGGACATGGCGCTTGCCTTAAGCCCGCTTCTGGGTAATTGGGCCACGGTCATGATCGGCGTCGGCCTTCTGGCCGCCGGCTTCTCCAGCGCCATCACCGCCCCGCTTTCCGCCGCCTACGCCGTCAATGGCGTGCTCGGCTGGGGCAAGTCGCTGAAGGATTTGCAGTTCAAGGTCATCTGGATGATCGTGCTGGTGTGCGGCTGCCTGATGGCGGTGTTCCTGGGCAAGTCCCCGACCCAGCTCATCCTGGTGGCGCAGGCGGCGAACGCCATCCTGCTGCCCATCATGGCGTTCTTCGTGATGTACGTGGCCAACGGCAAGAACCTCGGGAAGTTCCGCAACCACGTGTTCTCCAACGTCTGCGGCATCGTGTTCATCCTGATCACGCTGTTCATGTGCTACCGCAACATGTCCAGCTTCCTGACCAGCCTGCAAGCGCTCATCGGCGCCTAGTAGCCGG
>CAVGAF010000142.1:0-2708 GCA_963627055.1 Butyrivibrio sp. CAG:318
CTACAGCGTAGGAGGCTACCTAGACTACGCCCGCAAGAACCAGGTGTAGCCGCGTGGAGCAGTGTGGCCGCCGATGGTGACATTATCCGCGCGATTACTGACGAAACCGAGGACAAACTGGATATGGCCTATGTTTACAGCGAATGGAAGCGCAACAGAAGACCGCATCTGATGGATGCGCTGCTTGACGTATGGGAGCGCTCGGTCAAAGAGACGCATCTGTTTTTGACGTCGGAACAGGTTGCAGCCATCAAAGAGTACGTGCCGCAGGCATTAGGGAGCGTAGAGCATCTGATAGTTGCAACCGAAGACGCAACATCGGCAGATGCGGGCATGCCCGTGGCCTTCATGGGCATTGAAGACGATCGTCTAGAGATGCTCTTCATCGCCCCAGAGGATAGAGGACGTGGGCTGGGCAAGCGTCTTCTGCAACTCGGGATAGAGCGCTATGGGATCCGCGAACTCACCGTAAACGAACAAAACCCGCAAGCTGTTGGGTTCTACGAGCATATGGGTTTTACGACCTACAAGCGCACCGAGCTCGACGAAGAAGGCAACCCCTATCCTCTTCTCTACATGAAGTGGCAGTCGGATGGCGTCCTGCGCTAACCGGAAATGGAAAACGGTCGAAACCGCCCGATACGAATCCAGGAACGATTTGTACCGCGTTCGTACCAAACAGCCCCAGGGAGAAGCCAAGCACACCAAAGCACCCCATCTGACCAGCCCAAACAAAATTCCAAGTCAACCAACCACCCAGATCGCCACAAACCTACGCAGTTGGCGGCTGCGTCTCAGCTAATGCACGCAGCGGGGTATGGGGAACAGGCGCACTCAAGGTCATTAGCGGGCAACTTCAGCGTGAGCTGCCGGAACTTCGCGGGTTCTTTGAGACAAACCTTAAGTACATGCGGACCTTCTTCGAGGAGTGGAATAGGAGCCTTGGCGGAGATGAAGGTTCAAATTCGGCAGACGCGTCTGCCGAATTGGCTGCCCCGACCGTTGCCAAAAATTCGCCGATTTCAAGTGAAGAATTACTTGAAATACCCGCTCTGGAAATTCGTCAGTCGTGTCTGAGTATTTGGCTGCTTAGCTACCGCGGTTATTGCCGTTGGTTACCGTTCTCGGATAACCGTTTATTCATCATCGTTACCACCAGTATTCTCTGTCGTTTCCGCTTCCAGTACTTTTCTGACTGCCATGCAGTCAACCAGTCAGAAAGGAAACCATCATGGCGAACAAGATCAAGGCGAAGCTGGCTCTTCAGCTTCGCGAGGCCGGGGTCTCGGCCAACAAGGTGTATGCGGCTCACCGCATATCCAAGAAGAGCCAGAAGGAGGTGCTGGAGGCCGCAGCGGGCCTGGGAATAACCTACGCCGACGTCGCGGGCCTGCCGGACGACGAGGTCTACCGGCTGCTCTTCCCCGACAGGAACAACCACGTGAGCGTGTTCGAGGAGCCCGACTGGGAGTACGTGCACAGGGAGCTGGCGAGGGTCGGCGTGACGCTGCGGCTCCTGCACTCGGAGTACTGCGACGTCTGCGGCGAATCCGGCGCCGTGGCCATGGGCTACGACCGCTTCTGCAAGCGATACGGCGAGTACGCGGCGTCGAAGCAGGTGACCAGCAGGGTCGGGCACAAGGCCGGGCGCGTGTGCGAGGTCGACTGGTCGGGGCCCACGATGGCGGTCGTGGACCCCGTGACCGGCGAGATCTCGAAGGTGTACCTGTTCGTCGGAACCCTTCCCTTCAGCCGGTACTCCTACGTCGAGCCCACCTTGGACATGACCGAGGGCACGTGGCTGCGCTGCCACGTCCGCATGTTCGAGTTCTTCGGCGGCTCCGTGCCCATGATAGTGCCTGACAACCTGAAAACGGGCGTGACCAGGCATCCCCGCGAGGGGGAGGTGGTCGTGAACGACGCCTACCAGTCGATGGCCGCCCACTACGCCTCCGCGGTGATGGCCGCGAGGGTGAGGAGGCCCAAGGACAAGCCCAGCGCGGAGGGCACCGTCGGCAACATCGCCACCGAGGTCATAGCGAAGCTCAGGAACGAGACGTTCACCGACTTCGACGCGCTCAGGGCCGCCGTCGCGGAAAGGCTCGCGGCATACAACGCCGCGCCGTTCCAGAAGCGGGAGGGAAGCCGGCTCGCCTGCTTCATCGAGGAGGAGAAGCCCCTGCTCAGGCCGCTTCCGGCCGTTGCCTACGAGATCTGCAGGTGGGTTTACGGGCGAAAGGTGCAGGCGAACTGCCACGTCTGCTGGAACCGCAACTTCTACTCCGTGAGCCACCTTTACGTCGGCAAGAAGGTCGACCTGCGCATCACCGACGCGACGGTCGAGATTTATCTAGGGGGCGAGCGCCTGGCGACCCACAAGGCCTTTCCACCTTATGCGAGAAACAGGTACTCCACCGCGGCCGCGGACCTTCCGAGGGGGAAGTCCTACAGCGATTGGGACGCCGACCGCATCCGCAGGTGGTCCATGCGCGTCGGCCCGTCGTGCGCCGGCGTCGTCGAGCGGGTGTTCGAGTCCGTCAAATTCGACGAGCAGGGCTTCAACGCCTGCCTCGCCGTGCTGCGCCTCGAGCACAAATACTCCCGCGATCGCCTGGAGAAGGCCTGCTCGATGGCCCTGGAATCCGGGATCCCGTCGCCCAGGTACGCGCACATAGAGCCGATCTTGAAAACAGGCCAGGACATGGTTC
>CAVGAF010000143.1:0-2676 GCA_963627055.1 Butyrivibrio sp. CAG:318
TGGATAACGCCGCCACCACGAAAACCCTGCCCGAGGTTGTCGAGCGCATGAACGAGGTAATGGCGACCGCCTGGGGAAACCCGTCCTCGCCGCATGTGGCGGGCCGTCGCGCCGCCGACGTGCTTGAGGAAAGCCGCACCATCATCGCCGATGCGCTCGGCGCCCATCCCGACGAGATCTACTTCACGTCGGGATCCACCGAGTCGAACAACCTGGCGGTGCGCGGCGCGTGCCTGGCTCGCCGTGACGAGCCAGGGCAGATCATCACGTCGTCGCTCGAGCATGCATCGGTCACGCGCAGCGTGCGCGGCATGCGTCGCGACGACGCCTGGCCCTGCAGCTATGTGGAGGCGCCGGACGGCAAACTCGACCTTGACCAGCTGCGCGACCACCTGCGCGCCGCGCCCACCACGCTCATCACCATGATGCGCGTGCAGAACGAGGCGGGCTGGATTTTCCCCATCCCGGAAGTTGCGGGCATTCGCGACGAGCTTGCGCCCGACGCGCTGCTGCACACCGACGCCACGCAGGCGTTCGGCAAGCTGCCGGTCGACGTGAACGACCTGGGCTGCCAGCTGCTTACCGCCGGCGCCCACAAGATCGGCGGCCCGCGCGGCATCGGCATCCTGTACGTGCGGCGCGGCATCAACATGTTCACCACCGCGTTCGGCGGAAACCAGGAGCGCGGCTTGCGCTCGGGAACCGAGCCCGTGTTTCTGGCGGCGGGCATGGCCACGGCCGTCCAGCTTGCGGTGGATCATCTCGACGAGAATTACCGCCACGCCGAGGCTTTGCGCCGTCGTCTGGTGGCGAAGCTGCACGAGGCGCTGCCCGACGCCATCGTCCACGCGCCGGAAGGCGGCAGCCCCTACATCGCCAGCGTGAGCATCCCGGGCGTTCCCAATGCGCGGTCGGTTCATTACCTCTCCGACCGGGGCGTTTGCGTGTCGCGCGCGTCGGCGTGCGAGGAAAACCACACGACCGTCCCTGCCGGCACGTGGCGCGAGAAGCATCCGCTGTCGCTGCAGGCGGCGGGCATCCCGCTGCGCGAGGGGAAGCAGACGTTGCGCGTGAGCTTCTTCCACCAGAACACGGATGCGGACATCGACCGCTTCGTGAGCGTGCTTGCGGAATGCGCGCGCGAGCTGCGGGGCGAAGAGGCGTGAGCCCCTGCGGCGAGATGAGCCGCTGCGGGCAGGCCGACCTCGACGAGGCGACCGCGCGCCGCCTATGCGATTTGACCAGCGAGTTTTACCGTGCGAACGCGGAATCGTTCTCGCAGACGCGCCAGGCGCCCTGGGAAGGTTGGGAACGCGCCCTCGCGGCGGCGGGCGTTGCGGCCGCCGATGCAAACGACCCTTGCCCGGAATCTTCCGTAGGCGCGAGCGAAGGCTCGCGCTCGGCTGCCGGCCCGCTTCGCGTGCTTGATTTGGCATGCGGCAATTTGCGCTTCGAACGCTTCCTGGCCGAACGGCTGGGTGCGCCCCGCCTGCGCTGCTTCGCGGTGGACAACTGCGACCTGTTGGTTGACCAGGCGCAAACCCCGGGCGTCCTGCCGTCCATCAGTTTCCAAAACCTCGACGTCATCGACGCGCTCGCGGCGGGCAACCTGCGGAAGGCGCTTGCCATTCCCGACGCGTCGTGCGACCTGGCGGCGACCTTCGGCTTCATGCATCACGTTCCGCGGGAGGTCTGGCGGGCGGAGCTGCTGCGCGCGCTTACGGTGAAGGCGCGTCCTGGCGGGCACGTCGTCGTCAGTTTCTGGCGCTTCCTCAACAGCGAAAAGCTGGCGAAAAAGGCGTTCGCCACCACGGAGCAGGCGTGCGCCGAGCTGGATATTCCCGCCTTGCCGTCCAACGACTTCCTGCTCGGCTGGCAGGACACGCGCGGCCTGTACCGCTACTGCCATCATTTCGATGAACCCGAAATAGAACGCCTGCTGGCGGCCGTGGCCGATGTCGCACGTCCGGTCGCCCGCTTCGCCGCCGACGGCAAAACGGGCAACCTCAACGAATACGTCATCCTGCGCGTGCGGTAGCGAAACGCTACACGGAGATTTCCGCCGCCGTCCGCTTTCGTGTGCGAAAATGCACGAGCGTGCACGAAACGACGCGAACGAAGGGCACTTGCGTGCAAGGCCTTCCGGGCGGGGCGGGCGGCTGCGATACTGCAATCGTCGCGAACGGAGCGGGGGCAAAGCCCGCAGACGAGAACGCTCCGGTCGCGCAGTTTCAGCAACTAGGCGCCGCGGCGCCGCGACATTGCCCGCCCGCGCGGCGGGCCAACCGAAAGGAAAACCGTTATGAAGATCTCCGCCCGCAACCAGCTTTCCGGCACCATCTCCGGCGTCAAGGAAGGCGCCGTCAACGGCGTCGTCGCCATCGACCTGGGCTCGACCACCATCAAGGCCGACATCACCATGGAAGCCATCAAGGACCTGGGCCTGAAGGAAGGCATGGACGCCGTCGCCATCGTGAAGGCGACCAACGTCATGTTCGCGGCCGGCACCGAGCGCATCGCCGGCATCTCCGCCCGCAACCAGATCGCCGGCACCGTCGTCGAGGTGAAGGAAGGCGCCGTCAACGGCCACGTGGCGCTGGAGACCGCCGACGGCAGCCGCATCAAGGGCTCCATCACCAACGAGGCCATCGAGCAGCTCGGCCTGGCCGAGGGCGA
>CAVGAF010000144.1:0-2658 GCA_963627055.1 Butyrivibrio sp. CAG:318
GCCCGCGCTGCGCCTTACGGCAGCAGCAGCTGGGCGATCTGGACGGCGTTGAGCGCCGCGCCCTTGCGGATCTGGTCCTCGACGCACCAGAAGGAAATGCCGTTCTCGACGCTGGCGTCGCGGCGCACGCGGCCGACATACACGTCGTCGGAACCGGCGAGCAGGCCCGGCATAGGGTAACCGTTTTCCGCCGGGTTGTCATTCAGGGTAATGCCCTGCGCCGCGGCGAACGCCTCGCGCGCCTGCTCGGGCGTGATGGGGCCGTCGAACTCGGCGTTGACGTACTCGGCATGGCAACGCAGCACGGGCACGCGCGCACAGTTGGCGGCGACGCCCAGGTCGGGATGGCCCATGATCTTCTTCGTCTCCACGACCATCTTCCACTCTTCCTTGGTGGAGTCGTCGTCCAAGAACACGTCGATATGCGGAATGATATTGAACGCGATCTGGTCGCTGAAGGCGGCGGGCTCGAAATCCTTGCCGTCGAGGTAGTCGCGCGTCTGGTCGAACAGCTCGTTCATGGCCGCCACGCCGGCGCCCGAAGCCGCCTGATAGGTGGACACGACCACGCGCTTGAGCGGGGCGATCTGCTCGAGCGCGTGCAGCGCCACCACCATCTGGATGGTCGAGCAGTTCGGGTTGGCGATAACGCCGCTATGCCAGGAGACGTCGCCCGGGTTCACTTCCGGAACCACCAGCGGCACGTCTTCCTCCATGCGAAACGCGCTCGAGTTGTCGATCATCACGGCACCGGCGGCCACCACGGCCTCGCGCATCGCCTTCGACACGCCCGCACCCGCCGAGAACAGCGCGATGTCCACGCCCTCGAAAGACTCAGGCGTCATCTCCTGCACGGTCAGCTCGCCGGCGGGAACCTGGCCGCAGCCCTCGAACGGCAGCGTCTTGCCGGCCGAGCGCGCGGAAGCCAGCGCAATCACCTTCGAAGCCGGGAAGTCCAGGTCATGCAGCACTTTCAGAAATTCGTTGCCCACGGCGCCCGTCGCGCCGCACACCGCAACCACCGGATTGGCCGGCATAACTTTCGTCCACGTCATTAGGTTCTCCTTTGCACCCAGCCCGCACCGCAAGGGCGGGCAAACATCCCAGGTCAGTCAAAGTCAGCGAGGGGCGCTCTCGTGCCCCGAATTGCCTTGAAGCAAGCAGGCATTGGCCTTGGGGCCATGCCTGTGAAGCTGAAAGGCAAGGCGGGGTGCGAGAGCGCCCCGCAGCGTCGACAAGTTCGGCTGCCGTCAGGCAGCCGAAACGCTATCGGCCTTTGTTCATTTTTGCGGCGATTTCCTCTGCGGAAAGCTGCGTCTCCTCGAACACGCTGTCCGAATCCAGGCCGAACGCGGTGTGCAGGCAGCGCACGGCGGCGGCGGTCTGCGCGCCGTCGACCACCACGGACAGGCGGATGGGCGACGTGGAAATGGCCAGGATGTTGATGTTGTTCTCACCGAGCGTCTGGAACGCCTTGGCGGAAACGCCGGGGCTCGACTTCATGCCGGTGCCCACGAGGCTGACCTTGGCGATGTCGTCGTCGACGACGTACTCACGCGCGTTGATTTCGGGCACGATGCGCTCGACCGTTTCGACGGCGCGCTTCTCGTCGCCGCCGGGGCAGGTGAAGCTGATGTCGGTGATGCCGTCCTGCGACACGTTCTGGATGATCATGTCGACGTTGACCTGGTTGGCGGCCAGCGCCCCGAACAGGCGGGCGGCGACGCCGGACATGTCGGGCACGCCGCGGATGGTCACCTTCACCTCCGAGGTGTCGTGCGCGATGCCGGTGATGACGGCTTCCTCCATCATGTCGGTTTCCTCCTTGACGTAGGTGCCCTCGGCGTCGGAAAACGCCGAACGGGAATGGATGACCACGTTGTATTTGCGGGCGAACTCGACGGCGCGCATCTGCAGCACGCCGGCGCCGGCGCCCGAAAGCTCCAGCATGTCCTCGTAGTTGATGCAGTCGAGCTTCTTGGCGCGCGGGCAGATGCGCGGGTCGGCGGTATAGACGCCGTCGACGTCGGAATAGATTTCGCACACGTCGGCGCCCAGGCCGTGGGCCACGGCGACGGCGGTGGTGTCCGACCCGCCGCGGCCGAGCGTGGTGATGTCGCCGTTGGCGTCCATGCCCTGGAAGCCGGCGACGACGGCGATCATGCCGCGATCGATGGCGTCGCGCACGCGCTCGTTGTGCACCATGGCGATCTTCGCCTTGTTGTGCATGCTGTCGGTTTCGATGCCCGCCTGGCGGCCGGTGAAGCTCATGGCGCGGTAGCCGCGCGCCTCGATGGCCATGGCCAGAAGCGTCATGGACACCTGCTCGCCGGTTGACAGCAGACGGTCCATTTCGCGTGCGGGCGGATTGGGGTTCAGCGACGCGGCAAGGCCCACCAGCTCGTCGGTGGTTTTGCCCATGGCGGACACGACGGCCACGACGTCATGGCCGGCCTGCTTCTTCGCGATCAGCTTTTTCGCAACCATTTGGATGCGCTCGGGGCTGGCAACGGACGTGCCCCCGAATTTGCATACGATAAGCGACATGAGGTTCCTCTTGCGGTACGGGTTTCAGTCGAGTGCCACTATAGCAAACAACCCCGCGACCGCCCGCGCACGAAACGATAACGGGGCTGTTTTTCACAGCGAATGTGCGCT
>CAVGAF010000145.1:0-2649 GCA_963627055.1 Butyrivibrio sp. CAG:318
TACATGTTCTACGGGGACAAGTCTCTCCACTCCTTGAATCTGTCCGGTTGGGACACGTCGAGCGTGACGGACATGGAGCTAACGTTCATGAGGTGCGCTTCCCTCGCTTCACTAGAAGGTATCTCCGGTTGGGATACGTCAAGCGTGACGAACATGGGCGGCATGTTTTGCGGCTGCTCCTCGCTTGCGTCATTGGATCTGTCCGGTTGGGACACTTCTAAGGTTCAGCTTATGCATTGCATGTTCTTGAACTGTTCAAGTCTGTCGTCGGTGGGCGATCTTTCCGGCTGGAATGTGGGCAACGTTTATTACATGCCTGCTCTTTTCAGCGGTTGCTCGTCCCTTGAATCCCTCAACCTCTCAAGCTGGGACGCATCCAATGCGGATATGGGGAATATGTTCGAAGACTGCTCCTCCCTGCAGACGATTTCCCTGAGCGATTCGTTTGCGTTTACGAAAGGCTCTTGCTACGCGGAAACAATCTTGCTGCCCACGCCCGTCGGCTGCGAGCTGACCGGCAAATGGGTGAGCTCGGTTGATGGGAAGGCGTACGCGCCCGAAGAGATCCCGAGCAACGTTGCGGCGACGTATACGGCACAAGGCGTCGTCTTCCCCAATCTCGGCCAGACGTTCCCCGATGTCGACTACTCGCAGTGGTATGCCGACGGCGTGACGTTCTGCGCTCGCAAGGGGCTTATCACCGGCTATCCCACCGGCTTCTTCGGCGTCGGCGACACGCTTACCCGCGCGCAGCTCGCCGCCATCCTGTGGCGCAACGCCAAGCCGGAAGCCGCCGAGGCATACGACGGCAATGCGGCCAACAGCACCGGCATGGCCGATGTGGCTGACGACCAGTGGTACACCGGCGCCGCCAACTGGGCCGTCGCGAACGAAATCATCAACGGCGCCGATAAGGGCGACCACCGCGAGTTCTGCCCGAACGATCCCGTAACTGTCGAGCAGCTGGCCACCATTCTGGCGAACTACGCCGCGGAAGGCACCGATGGCACCCACTACCACTACTATGACGTGTGCAACGATTGCGATTTCAGAGCAGACGGGCGGGACAGCTCGGATGCCTTTGGGGAGCACGTCGGCAACACCGGCCACGCGGGATATCACTCACATAAAGTAAAGTGCAACCGCACCGGCTGCACTGAAACCAAGTACATCATGGTCGACGGCAAGCTCCAGGTCGTGACGGGCGAGGTTCCCATCGAATTGAGCGTGCTCTACAGCTTTATCGACTCCAACGAGATTTCCGATTGGGCTCGCGAGTCGGTGGCCTGGGCGAAGTTCAAGGGGATCATCAACGGATACGAGGAGAACGGCGTTCGCCTGTTAAAGCCGCAGGAGGAGATTGCCCGCGAGCGCGTGGCGACGATTTTGATGAACGCATTTGAAAACGGGACTTTGAAGTAGGGGTTCGTTTTCGAGTTTGTTTTGGTTGAGCTGACCCGCATCCCGAGTTTGGGATGCGGGTTTTGCGTTTCGTGGTGTTGGGAGGTGCGTCAGGGAGTGCCTTTACGCGTTTTCGCGTTCGAAAGCGTCCATGAACTGCACGAGCGCCTCCACGCCGGCCTTCGGCATGGCGTTGTAGATGCTCGCGCGCATGCCGCCGACGCTGCGGTGGCCCTTGATGTTCTCCAGGCCCGCAGCCTTCGCCTCGGCGATGAACTTCGCGTCCAGGTCGGCATTGCCCGTCACGAAGGGGACGTTCATCAGCGAACGGTCTTCCTTGCGCGCCGTGGCGCTGAACAGCTTCGACTGGTCGAGGTAGTCGTAGAGCACGGCCGCCTTCTCCTGGTTGATGCGCGCCATGGCCTCAAGGCCGCCCAGCTCCTTGAGCCACTTGAACACCAGCCCGCACATGTAGATGCCGTAGCACGGCGGGGTGTTCGACAGGCTTCCGGCGTCGGCCTGCGTCTTGTAGCGCATGATGGTCGGCGTGAAGGGCAGCACGTCCTCGCGGATGAGGTCGTCGCGCACGATGACGATGACCACGCCGGCGGGGCCGACGTTCTTCTGCACGCCGCCGTAGATAAGCCCGTAGCGGCTCACGTCCACCGGCTCGGAGAGGAACATGCTCGACACGTCGCTGACCAGCGGAATGTCGCCCGTTTCGGGAAGCTTGCGGTAGCGCGTTCCGTACACCGTCTCGTTCTGGCAAATGTAGACGTAGTCGGCGTCGGGGCGGAACGAAATCCCGTCCACGTCGGGCACGTACGTGAAGTTCTCGTCCTCGGAAGAGGCGACGCAGGCCGCGTCGCCGTAGAGCTTCGCCTCCTTGAAGGCCTTCTTCGACCAGTTGCCCGACACGATGTAGTCGGCAACCTTGTTGCGCATGAGGTTCATCGGGATAGCCGCGAACTGCTGCGTGGCGCCGCCCTGCAAAAACAGCACGCGGTAATTGTCGGGGATGCCCATGAGATCGCGGATGTCGGCCTCGGCGGTTTCGATGATGCCCTTGAACGCGGCGGAACGGTGGCTCATCTCCATGACTGACATGCCCGTTCCCTGGTAATCAAGCATTTCCGAAGCGGCGCGGGAAAGCACTTCCTCGGGGAGCACTGCCGGACCGGCCGAGAAATTGTACACACGAGCCATTGCTGAACCTCCTTGGGTTGCGGTTAGGGAACGGACGCGGGG
>CAVGAF010000146.1:0-2545 GCA_963627055.1 Butyrivibrio sp. CAG:318
CGATGGCCTGGGCCGTCGAGGAGGGCCTGGTTTCCGGCTGGGACAACGGCGCCGACAGCGCTCGCGAGCTCAAGCCCGGCGAGACCGTGGCCCGCGAACGCGCCGCAGTGGTGCTCGCCAACGCCTTCGCGGCCGGCGTGCTGAAATAACGAGGAGAGTCTTATGCAGGAAACCGAAAACCACTCGACCGGCAACTTCGCCGGCGGCGCTTCCGGCTCCGTGCCGGGCGCATCCCGCTCGCTTATCAGGCGCGGGTCGCGTGCCGTCCTTTCCGTCACGCTTACCGCGGCGCTTGCGTGCATGACGCCCGCCGCTGCTTTCGCTTCCGACGAAGACGTCGCCGCCGGCTGGGTCGAGGCCGCGGCCGCCCAGCTGACCGACAGCTCCGATGGCGCCGAGTTCTCTCTGTCCAGCGCGCAATCCGGCGCGAGCGCGACGCTGGCCGCCGAGCTTCCCAGCGCCTACAGCCAGCTCGACCCCAACAGCGACGGCGACGAAAGCGACAGCATCGTGACGCCCGTCAAGTATCAGCAGCCATGGGGATGCTGCTGGGCGTTCGCCGCCATTTCCGCAAGTGAAACGAGCATTTTGTCGAAGCTCGGCAAATCATACGCGGAAACGGGGCTCGACCTGTCCGAACGTCAGCTCGTCAACAGCGTCTACCGCGACGGCGGCGCCCCGGAAAGCGTGGTAGGCGCCGCGCAGGCGGGCGAGGGCTACTACTTCGATCGCGCGGGCTCGGCTGATCCCAACAACACCAACTTCAGGTACGACCTCGGGGCGCAGGCAATCTATTGCTTCAATGCCTTCGCGTCCGGCTATGGCCTGGTTGACGAATCGGTTGCCCCCTGGGGAAACAGCGACGGCGTCATCGTCTGCGACGTCACCCCGCAGGGGTCCGCAACGGCGACCATGTATCTGACCGCAAATCAGATTTCGGACTTCGAGAAGGCCGGCGCGAAGGTCGTCCGGAAATGGTATGCCGGAAACTACAAAGATGGCTCCAGCACCATCTACACCGGCTGGGGCACCAGCTCCAGCCTTTGGGGCCAGGCGAAATACACCCTGGAGAACGGCAATCAGCTTCCCGACACGCGCGTGCTCGACGACAAGAACAAATACGTCCGCACAGACATGGATGCCGTGGCGGCAATCAAAAACGAGCTGTATGCGGGCCGTGGCGTGACGGCGGCCTATCTATCCGCGGGCGACAACCCGACGGCGGACGAGCCGGTGACGATGTACTTCAATCGAGATGCCTGGGCGCACTACACGTGGGAGAGCACCTATGCGTCCAACCATGCCATCACCATCGTCGGCTGGGATGACGACTTTTCCGCCAGCAATTTCAAGAACACCGAGGGTAAAACCCCCGAGGGCAACGGCGCGTGGCTGGTAAAGAACAGCTGGGGTGCCTCGACCAGTGATTTCCCCAATGAAAACGACTGGGGTATCGAGGATGAGGACGGCAACAACACCGGATACTTCTGGATCTCGTATTACGACCAGACCATCAGGAGGTTCCTGTCGTTCGACTTCGGCATTTCCTACAACGCGGACGAGGACTACTATGCCAGCCAGTACGATTACCTGGCCCAGTTCGAGACGGTCTTCACGAGCCACGACGAGCCGACCAGCTCCGCGAGTATTTTCACGGCGGAAGGCGACATGACGCTCGGCGCGCTCGCGTGCAGCACCTTCGCGTCGAACACCGCGGTGACCTATCAGGTGTACCTGCTCGACGACGAGGCGACCTCGCCCACCGACCCCGAGCACAGCAAGCTTGCGGGAACGTTTAGCAACACGTACGAGTACGCCGGCTACCACCGCAGCTCGCTGGCCGCTGCTGATGGAATCGCCATGCGTGCCGGCCAGCGCTTTGCCGTGGTGACCACGCAGAAGTGCAACGACGACGGCAAGTGGTATCAGGGCGTGGTGGTGAACAGGCCGTTCCAGTTCAAAGCGTGCGTGAACGACGGCGAGAGCTACTCTGGCGCGACGAAGGGAACCGAGTCGGCGGCGACCGGCGAAACCACGTGGACCGATTGGACCGCGATCGCCCAGGCCATTCATGAGGAATACGGCTTCGTCGTCGATAACGCGCCGGTGAAGGCGTTCTCGGATAAGCGCAGCTTCGCGAGCGTGAGCGAGCTCGATGCGCTGGCGGCGGCGCTGCCGGCGGCGAAGGGCGTGCTGGAAGCGGCGACCGTGAGCGCCGACGGTTCCGACGTGTACGCGTGCGACACGTGGATGACGCAGGCGGAGCATGACGCGGCCGCCGCGGCGGTCTCGGCCGCCGAGGGGCTGCTGGAGGCGGCCGGCGACTACCGCGAGTCGCTTGCGAACACGATGCCGTCTTCCGACGAGGTGACCGCCGCCGCTGCGGCCCTTGCGTTTGAGGCGCATGCGGGCGGCAAGGCCCTGCCGACGTTCCCGGACGTGGACTACTCCGAGGACTGCTGGTATGCGGACGGCGTGACCTGGTGCGCAGCGCACGGCCTGTTCGAGGGCTACCCGGACGGCACCTTCGGCGTCGGGCGCTCCA
>CAVGAF010000147.1:0-2542 GCA_963627055.1 Butyrivibrio sp. CAG:318
AGGCATTGCTCCAGGTAGGGGCCTGCATTGTAAATCGGCACGATGACCGAGACCAGCGATTCGCTCATGTTAGTCCTTCGTATGGGCGGCGCCCGGGAATGCCGGATGCGCCGATAATTTGCAAAACCCCTCAAATGATAACGTAAAATAGGCGCAGTAGTCTTAAACATCATAAGGAAGGTGCCTCCCATGTGGGGTTTGTTTTTCTTGGCAGCCGCGGCCGTGGCCGTAATGCTGTTCGCGCCCGGTTTCGTGCTCCTGCGCGCGTTCAACGTCGCGCGCCCGCTTGCCGTGGGTTTTGCGCCGGCTTTCGGCGTCGCCGCCTACGTCGTCGTGGGGCTCGCGTATTCGAAGGCGAACGTTGCCTGCTCCTGGGCGTCGGTCGTCATACCCGTTTTCGTCGCATGCTGCGTGGCCTGGGCTTTCGGGGCTTCGCGCCGCCGTAAGGCGGGCGTGGCGGCCCCCATCCGTTTCGGGCTTGGCGAGCGGGGCGCGGCAGGCGTGCCTTCCGGCGCGCGCTTCGACGCGCTGTGTCTGGCGGCCTACCTGCTATTCGGCGTGGTGTTCGCGTCCGTCGTGTTCTGCTGGGCGCTGGCATCCCCCGACCATTATGCGCAGGAGTATGACAACATCAGCCACCTGGGGTCCATCCAGTCGTTCGTTACATCGGGCGTGTGGTCGCCCTTCGCGTCGTCGCTGTACTCGACGGCCGCCGACGTCGCCATCAACCCCCTGCCCGGCGGCGGCTTCTACCCGACGGCCTGGTACACCGTCGCCGCCCTGGCCTGCAGCGCCTTCGGCGTCACCAGCGCCATGGCCGAGAACGTGGCGAACCTCGTCTTCGTGGCCTTGGTGTATCCGGCCGGTATGTTCGCCCTGCTGCGCGTGGTGTTCGACGCGCGTCCGTCGGTGGTGCCCTTCGGCGCCGTATGCTGCCTCGCCTTCTCCGGCTTCCCGTGGATGCTTTTGGTGTTCGGCCCGCTGTATCCGAACATGTCCGCGTTTTGCATGGTTCCCGCCGCCGCAGCGGTGTTCCTGCTGATTTTCGGCGTGAAGTGCCCTGCCCGCCAACGCGCCGGCCTTGTTGCCTGGCTGCTCGTGTCTCTGTGCGCGCTGGCCCTTGCGCAGCCCAACGCCGTGTTCACGTTGGCGGTGCTCCTGGCCCCGTTCCTCGTTTGGAAGGCCTCGCGCATCCCGTTGCTCGCGAACGCATCCGGCGCCAGGCGCGTCGCGCTGCGCGTTGCGTGCGCGCTTGTTGCGGCGGGGTGCATTGCGGGCATTTGGATGGCGCTCTACCATGCCCCGTTTCTGCGTTCGGTCGTTGAGCATGAATGGGTTTTGCTGCACAGTTATCGGGATGCGGTCATCAAGGGCCTCGGCATGGGATTTATGGCCGACGGGTCGCAGTTGGCGCTTTCGCTGGCGGTCGCCGCGGGCGTCGTCCTGTCCGCGCGCCGTCCGCGCTACCTGTGGCTGACCGGCGCGTTCGCCCTCGCCTTCGTCATCTTCGTCGTGGACGTCAGCACCAACGACGAGATCCAGCATATCCTCGGAGGATTTTGGTATACGGACATGTGGCGCTGCGCCGCCATGGCCTCGCTTTTTGCCGTGCCGCTTTGCGCGCTGGGCCTGTGGGGCGTCTCCCGCGGTTTGCTTTTGCTTGCAAGGCGCGTTTGCGCGGGGGCGCTTCCAAGCGCGGTCCCGGCCTGCGTCTCGGGCGTCGTGTGCGCCGCGCTGCTGCTGGCGGCCGTGTTCCCGGGCGTGTCGGCTCCCGGGTCGGCGACGGGGCAATCGGCATTCCGCGTGGTGGCGAACGTCCTGCAAAACAACCTGAATGTGGAGAGCGTGTATGACGCCGCCGAGAAGGGGTTCGTCCAGAAGGTGAGGCAGACGGTCGATTCCGGCGATCTGGTCATCAACGTCCCCGACGACGGGTCCGCCTTCGCCTATGTCGCCGACGGATTGAGGACCTATTACCGCTATACCCGCGAATACGACGTGGCGAAGGAGACGGCGGAGAGCCGCGTGATCCGCGCGGGCTTGTGCAACATCGCCTCCGACGAGAACGTCCTTACCGCGGTCCGCGCCATCGGCGCGAAGTACGTCCTGCAGCTGGATCAGGGAGAGCCCGAGGTTTCAAGCCCGCATCTTTTCACCTATGAGATGGGGGAGAAGTGGCGCGGCATCGATGCCATTCGCGACGACACGCCGGGTTTCGAGGTGGTGCTTTCCGAAGGCGACATGCGTCTGTACAAGATCGCGGACGCCGAGTAGGGCTTAGGCGGGCGTGCGGGGAAGGCGGCCCTGCGCCTGCTCGCAGGCCGCCAGCGTCAGCTTCGCCGTATGCTGCCACGAGCACAGCTCGCGCACGCGCCCGGCGACGGCGCGACCCTGCGCGGCGAGGCCTTCCCGCCCCTCCGCCGCGCTCGCCAGCGCTTGGGCGATGGTCTCGGGCTGCTTGTCGGCCAGGATGGTGCCGAACCTCTCGTCGGGGATGAGCTCGTCGGTGCCGCCGACGTCGGTGACGATGGCGGGAAGCCCG
>CAVGAF010000148.1:0-2458 GCA_963627055.1 Butyrivibrio sp. CAG:318
TGCATTGCGATTCTTGATTGGCGGGCTTAGTGCGGGAAAGGCTGCGCTAAGCCCGCCGCAGGCGGAAGCGCCGCGTCTTCTCGGTGAGCCGAACTACCCCTCTAAGGCGTCGTTGCGGTGGCGGTAGAAGACGTGGCATTGCTGCGGCTCGAGCGTGTAGGTGGCCCCGTCTTCGCTCTTTTTCGTGACCATGGCGTCGAGCACGCGGCGCGTCTGGGCCTGCATCTCGTCGTCAGGGTCCCAGCCGCCGAACTGCTCTTCGAAGAACAGCCTGATCAGGCGCTCGTATTCCGTGGCGGGAAGCGTGAAGGTTACCTGGTCGAGCTCGTTTGCGGGGGCGGGGTTGCGCTCCAGGGAGAACGTGACCACCTCGCCGTTTTCGAAGTGGTAGTCGAAGGTCGGCGGCAGTTCCGCGCCGGCGGCAAGCTCGGTGATCAGCGGGATGGGGTCCTCGTCGGCGTCCTCGCCTTCGGGCGCGATGCCCGCGACGGCGCGCTGGTACTGCTCGAGCTGCTGCTGGATAATCGCCCATTCCTCGTCATCGACGATGGGGGACAAATCGATGCTGGCAAGCCCCCCGCCTTCGGGCACGACGAGCGTTTCCTTGTCGTAGGACGATGCGAAAACGTTCGTGTAGCCCTCTTCGCTGGTGCCGCCGTCGGTGTAGACGACGTAGCTCTTATTGAAAAACGGGCTGTCGAACATGAACAGCGCCTCGCACGTGACGGTGGAGCCGTCCTGGTCGGTCATCTCAAAGCGCAGGTCATCGATCTGCGGCGTATCCTGCTCGCTCATGCGGCGTTTCCTCTCGTCCGGGATTTTCGTCGCATGCTATGGTAACGCCTATTTGCCGAAAAGCGCGCGGGGTTTGGCGCCTGAGCGTGCGTGGGTGCGCGCGCGGATCGCCCTCGGCGGGATGCGGCGGGCGGCGTGCCTGATCGCGGCCGCGATGAGCGCGTACGCGGGATAGGCGATCAGCGCGAAGTTCATGAGGAAGTTCGAGGTGGCTAGAAGCCCGCTTGCTTGCGGGCCGGCGGCGAAGGCGGCCGTGGCATCGGCTGGGCTGCCCGCGGCGGCCCAAACCAGGTAGCTTGCCAGCATAAGCGCGGCATAGGTGGCCATGTAGCGGGCGAAATGCAGCATGAAGGACTTCATGTGCGGCTCCTTTCCTCGTTTCGGCAGAAGCTTCTAGCCCCAAGCCTAAAGCCGCACTGTAAAGGGAATGTTCAGCAACGGTAAATCTGCTGTTCGGAATGAGGTCCGCCGGCATTATTCATGGCGCCGCGTCCGCGCAGGGTTGACTTTGTGCAGCGAAGGCGCGCTTGTCGGCGCTGCTTGCACTGCGGGACTCGCGCTTGTGTTTGTAGCGATATGCGCCCCTCGACCCGGAGGCGCAGACTGACGATGGATTCAGGGTCGCGTCCGTTCAAAAAAAGTGACGCGCCCTTCGGGCGCTGATTTTATGCTGTGCGAGATGCTCGCACCTACGGATTTTGGTGGAAAACCAACCTTGAACTGGGACCTTTCGTTCACACGCAAGCTTGGACATACCTAGAGAGCGCCTAGGCACAGCACGAACTTAACCGGTCGCGCATCCGGAACGACGGGGGAAGCTCTGCCGTCGCGCATTCCGCGTATACATAATGCCGCTAAACGCAGCCGTGCACGGAAATTGGGCGAATTCTGCCAAGAAATCGAAATCGAGGGGAGAAATCGACCCCTTTACGGCCCAATTCTCCCCCGCCATCTGCGACCCGGCCGCGGTCGGGAATAAGCTGCTTGAAGAAACCCCTGGTCAGGCTAATACATATCATCTTGCCGGATTTTCAACTCATCTTGAATGACCCAAACTTTCCCCTTGATTTTGATTTCTTGGCAATTATCAGCCTTCAAGGCTGCACAAGCGGTTCGAGGATAGGTCGGCGGGCCGGCACTCGCCGGTTGTCTCGACCGGCGAGTACGAACCTGCGGTCCGTCCGACCTCGGGGGCACCGTCCGATTGGTTTCGTTCGGCAGCTTCTGTTCGCTCGATGTTACGGCTGCGCCGGAAGCTCGCTCTTGCGAACGCACGCCGCCCATCCCGACACGCTCTTTCGAACGCGCCTACGGTGGAAGCAAAGGCGTCCGCATGGTGGGTTTCCCGACTTTCCGAATCGCTGTGCACGGAAATCGGGCTTCGCCGGCAGGTTTTCCGACTTCCCGAGCCCGCGTGCAGGCAATTCGATACAGCAACTCGGGAAACCTGCCGCCGGAAGCCCTAAACCCGTGCACGGCGGCGCAGAAATGCGGAAAACCTGCCACGAGGGGCCCTAAACGTTGCACGGGGGCCCGCAAACTCGGAAAACCTGCCAGCTCGGGGCTGGCGGCCACGGAGACTCGGGGAACCTGCCAGGCCGGAGGGGGACGGCTACAGCAACTCGGGGAAGCTGCCAGCTCGAAGGTGACATTAGGCGTGTCC
>CAVGAF010000149.1:0-2447 GCA_963627055.1 Butyrivibrio sp. CAG:318
TTTTCATGGTGCCCCAGATACGATTCGAACGTACGACACCCGCTTTAGGAGAGCGGTGCTCTATCCCCTGAGCTACTGAGGCGTGTTCGCCCATTGTAGCATTAAACCTTATGTGCGGGCGCTTCGTGCATCGTTATCACGCGTTGTGCGCAAAGCGGCGCATGCCGGGCCGTTAAAGCCGCCTGCGCGCCGTTCGTTTTGCCCGAAGCTCGGAGACGCAGTCGGCGAGCAGGAGGGCGCATATCGGCATTGCGGGGAGGAAATATCGATACTGCACGCCGTCTACGCCGGCAAGGTCGTCGGGGGTGTATTGCAGCCACAACGCGGCATATGTCACGAATGCGAATGCGAAGATGACCAGGCAGGCGTACAGCCAGAAATAGCGAGGGGCGCCCGCTTCGCCTCGCGACGAGCGGGCGTAGACCGCGGCCACGGCAAGGCATACGACGAGGCCCAGCCAGAAAACGGCAACCCCCTGAGTGCCGAAGCGGTACAATCCCTCGGCGTGGATTGCGCTATACAGCATATGCCGGCAAATCGTCGGAAGTAGCGCCAGGCCTTCGCCCGTTCGTTGCGCGACGAGGTCGAACGGGATGACGGCGGGACTGGTGGCGAATCCCGAAGTGCCCAGCTTCATCCATGCGACGTCGATGGCGACCGCGGCTAGAAAACACACTGCCACGGGATAGGTTTTCCCCAGCTCGCTTTTCCGCATCAGCAACGGCAGCGCTAATGCGAACAGCGGCGCGTTGGAAAATTTCGTGCACGCCATCAAAAGCCCCGTCAGCCCCAGCGCCCAGTATTCCCGGGTCGTCGGTTTCTTTGAGACGCATCGGTATGTCAGGCATGCAAACAGTATGGATAGCACCAGGGAAAACGAGTCGGCCGAGATGGCGAATGAGAAGGTATACCAGGTGCCGGGAAACAGCACCACGATGGCGGCGACCCATCGGCGCTTGGGCAGCGCGACGATTGCCGCCGCCCCGATAAGGGCATACGCGGCAAGCATCGTGAATTCCGCAAGATAATACTTCGCCGTCGCAGAGACCCCGAAGGCTTCTCCGGCAGCGAAGGCGGCGAGCTGCGGAAGGTAGGCAACCGGATTGTAGACCGCCGTGTTGTTGAAAGGGGCTTCGACGCTTCCATCGCTCGCGACGACGACGGAAGCGGCATCAATGGCGCTGTTGTCGCGCCCCGTATTCTCGATGGACAGCTCGATGAGGTCGAGCGAAACGCGGCCGCCCACATTCTCCGACGCTATGCAATGGTATTCGGACGTCGCGCTCACAGGGTGCGCGACGACGTCTCCGTGGAGTATGCCCGAAATGCGATACACATGAGCCCAAACGTCGGGGACGTGGTAGCCGATATCCGTGATCGCAATCCCGATCCCCCCTGGAATGAGCAGGACCAGCGCCATCAGTACGTAAAGGGACCGTTGGGGCAGTGAATGCAGGAAGCGGATCATCGGCCAACCTTTATTCGGGATACGGAAGTTGTTAAAAGCATGGCGGCAGTCTCTGCGTCTAGGGCCGGCATGGCGTCATGGGGCATTGGGACGAACGCGGGCAAGCGCAGGCCCGTTACGCTTGCGCCGCTTGCAGCAGCTCGGTCGGGCTGGAAAGAATCACGTCCGCGCCGGCTTCTCGCAGCGAGCTTGCGGGATTGTAGCCCCAGTCCACGCCAATGGCGAACGTGCCCGCCCTGTGCGCGACGAGGATATCGCCCGACGAATCGCCTACGTATGCCGTTCGCTGCGGGGTGGACCCCAGCTCTTGAATGGTGCGCAGAAGGCCGGTGGGGTCGGGTTTGCGGGGGATGTCTTCGCATTCGCCGTGCAGCACCTCGAAGATGTCGGGGAAGTGCATCGGGATGACGTCTTTCACACCGCCCTCGTACTTGTTCGAAAGCACGGCCAGCTTGCAACCGCGCGTCTTGAGCTTTTTCAGGGCCTCGGCCATGCCCCCGTAGGGTTTGGTGAGCTCAAGGCCGATTTCGGGGTACAGCCGCTTCCAGTAGGCCAGGGCCTCGGCGCAGCGTTCGGGCGAGGTGCCTTCGGGAACCGCCCGATCGATCAGGCGCGCCGCGCCGCTGCCGACGAAGCTCAGGATCTCTTCAGGGGAATGCGCCGGGTATCCGAAGTGCTCAAGGGTCTTGTTCGTGACCACGACCAGGTCGGGCATGGTGTCCAACAGCGTTCCGTCCAGGTCGAAGATGAACGTATCGAAGGTGTTTCCCGCATTCATCATGGCTTGCTCCTTTGGGTTGCGGAACGGGCTGCTGTTCGGTGAAAACAAAAGCGGCGACCCGAAGGCCGCCGCGGCGATTATCAAATGGAGCGGGTGACGGGACTCGCGTGTTTGCTTCGCAAACTCGCACCCCTCCCTCGCAGGCTCGGTCGGGCGAATTCCTAAAAACGTGCCACTGGCACGTTTTCTTAACGGAAT
>CAVGAF010000150.1:0-2402 GCA_963627055.1 Butyrivibrio sp. CAG:318
TCGGCGGGCGGTTTGCGGTATCATGACGCCTTAAGCAATTTCGCTAGCTTACTAGTTAGATAAGGAAGTTCTCGCATGTCGCTTTCCATCGGTATCGTGGGCCTGCCCAACGTGGGCAAATCCACGTTGTTCACGGCGCTCACCAACAAGGGCGGCCTGGCCGCCAACTACCCGTTCGCCACCATCGAGCCGAACGTCGGCATCGTGCCGGTGCCCGACGCGCGCCTGGACGAGCTGGCGAAAATCGACCATCCCGCGAAAATCGTGCCCGCCACGGTGGAGTTCGTCGACATCGCGGGCCTGGTGGCCGGCGCCAGCCAGGGCGAGGGCCTGGGCAATCAGTTCCTGGCGAACATCCGCGAAACCGATGCCATCTGCGAGGTCGTCCGCTTCTTCAGCGACCCCGACGTCGTGCACGTCAACGGCAAGGTGAACCCCTCGTCGGACGTGGACACCATCAAGACCGAGCTCATCCTGGCCGACATCGGCACGCTGGAGAAGGCCATCCCGCGCCTGGAGAAGGAGGCGAAGCGCGACAAGGCCGGCGCGAAGAAGCTGGAAGTCGCGAAGAAGGTGTTCGAGGGGCTCAACGAGGGCCATCGCGCCCGCACGCTCGGCCTTGACGAGGACGAGCAGGCCGCCGTGTACGACCTGCACCTGCTCACCATGAAGCCGATCCTCTACATCGCCAACGTCGACGAGGACCAGCTTGACGCCGACCTGGCCGAGATCGATGGCTGCCAGCCCGTGCCCATTTCCGCGAAAGTGGAGGCCGACCTGGCCGAGCTCGACCCTGAGGAAGCGAAGGAATACCTGGAAGCCATGGGTCTTTCCGAGTCGGGCCTGGCGCGCCTCGTGCGCAGCGCCTACAAGCTTTTGGGGCTGCAGAGCTACTTCACCAGCGGCGACACCGAGTCGCGCGCCTGGACCATCCCGATCGGCGCGAAGGCCCCGCAGGCCGCCGGCGTCATCCATTCCGACTTCGAGCGCGGCTTCATCAAGGCCGAGACGGCGTCGTTTGCCGACTACGTGGAGCTGGGCGGCGAAGTGGGCTGCCGCAACGCGGGCAAGCTGCGCCAGGAAGGCAAGGAATACGTGGTGCAAGACGGCGACGTCATGCACTTCAAGTTCAACGTGTAACGCTTTTTGCGCAGGTAAAAGGTGAAAACGCACCCGGGCGGCCGACCGCTTCGGGTGCGTTGCTTTGGCAGTATAGGTACGAAACGAGATAACGGGCGATTGTTATTGCCGAATGGCCCGCTGGGCTGTTCGGGCCTGGCCGGCGCAAGGCGCGCCGCGGGGCCTGCTCGAAAGGGGATTGGTGCGATGAAGACGAGCGATTTCGATTACGAGTTGCCGCCCGAGCTGATCGCGCAGGAGCCCGCCGCCGTGCGCGACGGGTGCCGCATGCTGGTGATGGACCGCGAGACGGGCGCGCTCGAGGACCGTATTTTCCGCGACATCATCGAGTATTTGAACCCCGGCGATTTGCTGGTGGCGAACGAGACGCGCGTGATGCCGGCGCGCCTTTTGGGCGCCAAGCGAGGCACCGGCGGCCAGGCCGAGGTGTTTTTGCTGCGGCAGCTTACGGGCGAGGCGGCGGCCGCGTATGCCGAGGAGCCCTTCGCGGAGGGCATTGCCGCCCCCGGTGCGAATCAGCAGGCCATATGGGAAGTGCTCGTGCGTCCGGGCAAGCGCCTGAAGCCGGGCGCGGGCGCCGTGGTGGATTTCGTGGACGCCTCCGGCGACGTGGCGCTTTCGGCCGAGGTCATCGACTGGGCGGCCGGCGCCCAGCGCGGCGAGCGCACAGCGCGGCTGACCACCACGTACCCCTCGCTTGACGAGGCGCTTCATGCCGTGGGGCACACGCCGCTGCCGCCCTACATCAAGCATTACGCCGGCGACGAGGAAATGTATCAGACGGTGTATTCGCGTCGCGAAAGCTCGGCGGCGGCCCCGACCGCGGGCCTGCATTTCACGCCGGAGCTGATCGGGCGTTTGCGCGAAAAGGGCGTTCGCTGGGAAACGGTCGAGCTGGAAGTGGGCTTGGACACGTTCCGCATCGTGGATGAGGACGACCCGCTGGCGCACAAGATGCATACCGAGCGCTACACCGTGCCGCAGAAAACCGTCGACGCCATCAACGAGACGCATGCGGCGGGCGGGCGCGTCATCGCCGTGGGCACCACGAGCGTGCGCAGCCTGGAAAGCGCCTGGGACGCGCAGGCCGATGGCGGCGCGGGCGCCATCGTTGCGCGCGAGAGGGCCGCGACCAGCCTGTACTTGCTGCCGGGCTCGACCTTCCATGTGATCGACGCGCTGGTGACGAACTTCCATGTGCCGCGCAGCACGCTCATGATGCTGGTGAGCGCGTTCTCGACCAGGGAAAACGTGATGGGCGC
>CAVGAF010000151.1:0-2397 GCA_963627055.1 Butyrivibrio sp. CAG:318
GCGGCGACGCAATGCCGGCGCTTAATACATGCCGAATGCTTCCCAGAGCAGGGCGTTCGCCACCACCATGACCACCAGCGAGGCGAACAGGAAGTACAGCGCGATGCGATAGACTGAAACCGTGTCGGCGGCCGTATGGGCGCCGTGGCCCGCCGACGCGCGGCCCGCATGGACGGCGCCGAGCTTCGTCGTCCACCCCTTCGACAGCGGCTCGCCGGACTTCACCTGCAGAAGCTCCAGGAACACCAGCGCCGCGGCCAGCGCGAAGTAGATGCCGAAGTCGGACATGTAGCGCATGAGGATGCCCGCGCCCTGCAGGTCGAAGATGCACAGCGCAAAGCCAAGCACCAGGCAGCACACCCACAGCGGCATGAGGCCCTTCGCCGACAGCGCACGGCGGGCGCGCGGGATGGCCAGCAGCACCAGCGTCATGGGGTACAGGAAGAAGTAGCCGCCGAACATGGGCTCGAAAATGGTGACGCCCTGGTAGGACGTATCCATGTAGGTCTGCTTCATGAACGGGAACTGGCTGCCCAGCGCGGGCGGCTGAAACAGGTAGGCGTACAAGCCAAACGGGATGCGATCGAGATGGAAGCCGCGGTGCGTCATGTCGTTGGTGGTGAGGTTGTAGTTCGCACCGAAGTCGAGCGGGCTGGAGAAGCGCAGCGCGTTGTAGATCATCACCGCGACGCCCACCACGACAAACGGCACCAGGGCCCCGCCGAAGGCCGACAGGCAGTCGTGACGGGCGGCACCGTCGCCCTTCGCGTCGCGCAAAAACGGCCAAAACAGCACCAGGCCCAGCGCGGCGGCGAGCATCATCTGCGGGCGGGCGGCCAGCGTCAACGCGATAAGCAGCGACCCCGCCACAACCTTCCCGCGCTCGATGTAGCCGCGCGACGTTCCGGAAATCCACAGGCCCAAACCCCACGTGACCAGGGTCAGGCCCATGGCCTCGGGCAAAAAGTACATGGAAGGCGTGCGTGCCAGGATAAGCCCGCCGCCGGCGACGAACAGCATGATGTCGAGGATGAGGAACGCCCCCACCGAGGTGTTCGAAAACCACCGGCGCACCACGCGCGAGAGCAAGAAGGCGCATCCGGCCGCAAACGTGCAGTCGCAAATGGCCACGCCCAGCCACGTGGGAAAGCCCGTCCCGGTTACCAAAAGCCAGGGCACATAGAAGACCAGGCACGGCAAAACGCCGAAATACACGTAGTATTTCCCCTGATAGTAGGCATGATCCCACAAGTACTCGACGTCGCCGGAAATACGCGCGGACGTGTCGTAGGGATTGGCCATGGCCTGCAGTGCGGCCGAAGGCACGTCGTCAAGGTAGAGATGCCCCTCAAGCAGCGCATGGGCGAGCTTCTGATACTGGAAGTAGTTTTCCGTGGACGTGGTTTGCACCAGCCCCGTGAAGTGCGTATTGGACATGACCAGGACAAAGATGGCCACGCACTGCACCGCCACCAGCGCCGCGACAAGCCAGCCGAAGCGCGTGATGCGCCCGTCGTATACGGTGCTGAACAAAAACGACGCCGGCCGCAGGCAGAACAGCACCAAAAGAACCGCGAGCACGAAGGCGAACCGCGTCGGGTCGATATCGAGCGGGACCTGCTCGTTGAGGCCGATGCCGCTCACCGTGATGGACCCGATGGTGGACAAGTTCGTGAACTTCACGTAGATGGAATGGCACTTGCCCGCCGGGTCGAGGCTTATGTAGGTGCTCGGCAAATCCTGCGGATCAACCGACACGGTGGGCAGCTGGTAGTACTCGGAATTGCCCTCGTCGATTAGATACATGACCACCTGGATCTTGCTGTCGGCGGCCTTCGCGGCAAGCGCCGGCTCGTTATAGGTGGGCGTGAAGTGGATGGAGTTCACCGTCGCGTTCAGGCCGGTGATCTCGAAATGGTCGTCGTCGGCCGTAATGGTCAGCGCGCCTTCCGTGCCGCCGGTCACGCCATCGACCACATACGATCCCGCACTCGAATAGGTCATGGAGCTGAAGAACTGGAAGTTGAAGCCGAACACCTCGATAAGCACGGCAAGCACTACACATAAAAGCACGCCGACGAGGCTCTTGACCGGACTTGCCGAGGCGCCGGCGGGACCGGTCGAGGCGCCGAAGCCGCCCGGTTGCTGGGTGGTGCGCTGCGCACCGCCGCGGGCGGCAGGCCGCCGGCGAGCCGGCTGCGGGCGCGTGGACTGCGGATAAGCCTGCTGGCGCGGAATTTGATTGCGGGCACCCCGCGAACGGGAGGCGCTTTTCCCACCTGCCGAATAGTTCTCGCGGGCGTACCGCTCGAATTCGGGAGTGGAGTGTCCCGGCTCGAACGGGTCGTAATTATGTTGCGTATGCTGAGCCATGCAGCGGATTATACGGTATCGCCC
>CAVGAF010000152.1:0-2325 GCA_963627055.1 Butyrivibrio sp. CAG:318
GCCACATGCCCGCCCGCGTGAAGTGCGCCGAACTGGGCTGGCGCACCCTGTCGGAGATGATCGGGGAATAGCCCGCCGGGGGGAGCACCTACAAGGTTTCTCCCCCCCTGAGCGCAATGCCGCGTATGGAATCCGTCGGCGGCGACGGGCACTGCCAAAACGTAACGTCGCTCGTGCGTATTCGCCGCCCTGAGCTGCTATAGTTATGCCCAGCAATCAACTTCGTTTGTTTGGGGGGTTCCTTATGAGCGACGAGAACTATCCGCACCTTTTCCAACCGATGGCCATCAAGGGCATGCGCGTGCGAAACCGCACGTCAATGGCGCCGATGGGCACCAACTACGCCTGCCAGAACGGCGAGATGAGCCTGCGTCATATCGGCTACTACGAGCAGCGCGCGGCCGGCGGCACGGGGCTGATCATCGTGGAGAACGCCAACGTCAGCTGGCCGGCCGGCTCAAACGGCACCACGCAGCTGCGCATCGACCACGACAGCTACATCCCGCGCCTCTACCAGCTCACCGAAACGCTGCACCGCCACGGCGCCTGCGTCGCGGTGCAGATCAACCACGCCGGCGCGTCGGCCATGGAAAGCCGCACGGGGGTGCAACCCGTATCCGCGTCGAATCTCCCGTCGAAAACCGGCGGCGCCGCCCCGCGCCCGCTGGCACGCGAGGAGTTGGAAACCATCGCCCGCCAGTACGGCGAGGCCGCGCGCCGCGCGAAGGTGGCCGGCTTCGACGCCGTCGAGGTGCACGGCGGCCACAGCTACCTGTTGTGCCAGTTCCTCTCCCCCACGATGAACGACCGCACCGACGAATTCGGCGGCAGCCCAATAAACCGCGCCCGCTTCCCGCGCATGGTGCTCGACGCCGTGCGCGCGCAGGTCGGCGAGGACTTCCCCGTCATCTTCCGCCTGTCCGCCGACGAGCGCGTGCCCGGCGGCAACACGCTCGACGACTCGCTTGAGCTGTTGGAATACCTCATCGAGCAAATCGACATCGTCGACGTGTCGTGCGGTCTAAACGACACCATCGACTACCAGATCGACTCCTGCCGCCTGCCCGACGGCTGGCGCGCGTTCCTCTCGCGGGCGGTGCGCGAGCGCTTCGGCAAGCCCACCATCACCACCGGCAACATCCGCGACCCGAAGGTGGCCGAGGAGATCCTCGCGCGCGGCGACGCCGACTTCGTGGGCATGGGCCGCGGGCTGATCGCCGAGCCGTGCTGGGCGCGCAAGGTGGCCGAGGGCCGCGAGGACGAGCTGCGCAAATGCATCAGCTGCAACGTCGGCTGCACCAGCCACCGCATCCAGCTGAACCGCCCCATCCGCTGCACGGTGAACCCGCAGGTGGACACCTGGGAGACCTACCGCAAACAGCACGTGACCAAGCCCTGCAACGTCGTGGTCGTAGGCGGCGGCACGGCCGGCCTCGAGGCCGCCTGCACGGCTGCCGAAGTGGGCTGCACGGTGCACGTGATCGAGAAACAGCGCGAATTCGGCGGCCTGGCGCGGCGCATCGCGCTGCTGCCCGACAAGTTCCGCATCCAGGATTTCGTCGATTACCAGGTGCAACGCGCCGAGCGGCTGCAAAACGTGTTCCTGCTTTCCAACGTAGAGGCCACGCCCGAACTAGTGATGAGCTTCAAGCCCGACGTGGTAGTCAACGCCACCGGTTCCGAGCCGCTGCTGCCGCCCATCGAGGGCCTGCGCACGTGGATCGACCGCCCCTACGGGCGCGTGCATTCGATCGCCTGGGTGATGGACCACGTGGACGACTACCCCAAGGACATGGCGGGGCAGAACTGCGTCGTCATCGGCGGCGGCGCGGTCGGCCTTGACGTGGTGGAGTTCGTGGCCGAGCGCGGGGCAAGCGTGCAAGTCATCGAGATGGCGCCCACCATCGGGACCGGAATCGACCTGGTGACGATGGCCCGCATGCGCAAGATTTTCGACACCTGCGACGTCACGCTGCGCCCGTCCACGGCGCTCACCTGCGTAAACGAGCATTCCTTCGTGGTGAAAAACCCCGACGGCAGCTGCGAGGAGCTGCCTTTCGATTACGGCTTCGTGTGCATCGGCATGAAGTCGGCAAGCCCGCAGCTTACCGCCATCGAGGGGGCGCTGCCGAAGGGCACGCCGCTGGTGAACGTCGGCGACGCCGTGCGGGCGCGCCGCATCATCGAGGGCACCACCGAGGGCCGCAACATCCTCGACGTGCTCAAAAGCGCCGGGTATTTGTAAGCCCCGCAGGAATTTCGGCCGGCGGCGTTTTTCGTGCAATAGCCGCCGGAAATGCGCCCCGAAACGTCGGGTTGCTATAG
>CAVGAF010000153.1:0-2321 GCA_963627055.1 Butyrivibrio sp. CAG:318
CCATGGTGCTGTCCTGGTACGAGCAGAAGGCCGTCTGCATTCTGCTGACGCTGCTTCACCTGGGCATTCAGGGCATCTACCTGGGCCCGACGCTGCCCGCGTTCGTCAGCCCCGGCGTGCTCGACGTGCTGGTGAAGAACTACGGCGTGTCCCCCACCTCCACTCCCGAAGCAGACCTGGCGAAGATTTTCGCTTAGGAATTCATCAAGCCAGTGTCCCTTTCGACAAGCAAGAGGGCGGCCGCATGCGTTGGGAGCATGCGGCCGCCCTCGTTTTTCAGACCTTTGGCGACGAGAGAAGGAAGCGGCTTTAGCGGCTACTTCAAAACCCCTGCTTGGAAGGCATTCATCAGCACCGTCGCCGTACGCTCGCGCGCCGCCTTCGCGCCCGGCAGAAGGGAACGGCTGCCGTCCTCGTTCTCTGAGCCGTTCACCAGCCCGCGATCGACCGCCCAGGCCATCGCGGTGGCGGACCAGTCGCTCACGGCATCGGCGTCGGTGAAGCGATCAAGCGAGGCGGTGTCCATGCTTTCGAAATCTTCACCCGAGGCGTTCGCGATGATGGCGATAAGCTGTTCGAACGTCACATCCTCATCAGGTGCGAAGTTTCGCGTGCCGTCTTTGAGGGCAACGCCATTGATGACGCCCTCCTCAACCGCCCAATTTGCAGCGCCGGTGTAGAACCGGTAACTCTCGACCCCCTGCACCGCATCCGTGCCCACGGCCGTCGCCTCATCGTAGGCGGCGGCATCCTCGGCATCGAAGTGGCGCCACAAGACCACGGCGAGCTGAGCGCGCGTCATGGAATCGCCAACCCCGAACTTCGTCGTGCCGGCGTAGCCGGCAAATAGGCCCTTTCCGGCGCAATAACCGACCCCCATGGCGTACCAATCGCTCGTGTCGACATCGCTGAACTGGGACGATTCCTGAATGCAAGCCGCGATGAAGTCGGCATAGGCCCCGTCGTAGGACGCCTGCGCCGCCTGCGTGGCCGCCGCGGCCGCCTCGGCTGCCGATTGCGCATCGGACGCGGCCTTCTGTGCCGATGCCAGGTTGGTTTTCGCGAGCTCGAGAGCGGCCTTTTCCGACGCGGTCTGCTGGTCGCGCCAAGAGTTGAACAGCGCCTCGTATTCTTTAACGGTATACGTCTTGTACCCGTAATCCGCATACCCGAACGTTTGGTCATAGGTGTCGTTGACGCTGTTGTAGGCGAAACCGGTGGTGGTGAAATCGGGGTTGATAATGTTCAGGTAATGGCCGGCCTTGCTGCAAAGAGCGGGGTACTTGGTATAGATTTCGTAGACCGTCATATTCTCGATGCCGGGATAACTCCCCGTCGCCACGGCTTCGTCAAAGAGCTGTTTCTCCTCGTCATACCAGCCATGGAAGGGGCTGCCGCCGTTGTCGCCCCCGCCAACGGTATAGGCCGTGCCCGAGTAGCCCCACGCAAGGTTTTCGCCGTTGTATCCGCGCTCGAAATAACCCGCGTGAGCATAGTTCGTATCCGACCAGTTGCAATCCGCCAGGGCGATCGCCATCTCGCCGCTCGTAACCTTAAGCTCGCTTAGGCCCAACGACGCGCGGATGGCGTTGCACTCTCTCATGTACTGGAAGGTGCGTGCGAAGTTATCAAGATAGCTGGCATCGTCTTCCTGGCCAAGATTCGTCTCGTTTCGGTAGGCGAAGGTGTCATTGATCTTCGAGGCGCTGCCGTCGCCGATGGACTCGAAGAAGTCGTAGACCGTTCCCTTGCTGACCCTCGCGGCGTCGTAAGCTGCCTGGGCATCCGTGAGCGCTTTATCGGCGGCGCTCACATTGTTTTGGGCGGCGGTATATGCGGCATCGGCCTGATTCTGGGCTGCGGCCGCCTTATCGCATTCCAATTTTGCCTGGTTGACGGCTTCTTCATGCGCATCAATCTGGTTTTGTGCGTCTTTGGTTGCGGAAAGGTTCGCGTCGTTTGCGACCGCAAAGCCTTCCGAGGCGTCCTGCCCCGCAAAGGCTGCGGCATTCGGCATCATCAGCGCGACGGCAAGCGCACCGGCGACGACATTGCGTCCAGAAGGAAGAACATGAGGGACAACGTGCTTGCTCATAGGAAGCTCCTTGAAAGAAATGGCTATTCCGAAGCCCATTTTCGCGCGAGGGTAACGTAAAATTTCTTTCGCAAATTGACAGCTGAATACATCCAGATAGAAACGAACATGGCCCCATGCCGTCGGTATTATTTGAAACGACCAAGAACCAAATAACAACCGAAGGAGGCACGGAGCCATGTCCAACGCAATCGTATCA
Source organism: Butyrivibrio sp. CAG:318 (assembly GCA_963627055.1). Taxonomy (GTDB): domain Bacteria; phylum Actinomycetota; class Coriobacteriia; order Coriobacteriales; family Eggerthellaceae; genus Senegalimassilia. The sequence continues at coordinate 2,295 of CAVGAF010000153.1, forward strand.
GTCGACGAGGAGACCTTGAAGGACGAT
>CAVGAF010000154.1:0-2239 GCA_963627055.1 Butyrivibrio sp. CAG:318
CACGTTCACGCCCGCGAAGACGCCCATGCGCCGCAGGCTGGAGAACGTTTTCTGCAGATACGTGTTCACGCCGTACAGCGGCAGCGCAACCGCCCATACCGCCAGATACGTCGCAATCGAGGAAACATGCTCCATGGTGAACGCGCCGGCATGGTAGAGCGTCACGAGGGGCATGCTGAAAGTGGCCAGGTACAGGGCGAACGGGATCATGAAGAACAGGATTTGATTCGTGCCGCCCACGATGCCGCGCTTGACGCCCTCCATATTGCCCTCGGCGCGCATGTCGGACAGCTCGGTGAACATGGCCGTGGTGATGGGCACCGCCAAAAACGAATACGGCAGCGTGAACCACAGGCGCGAATACGCCAGGATGGACGGGCCGTTGTCGGCGAAGTTGTACGACGCGGCGTTCTGCACCGACACCACCGCGAACGAGCACAGCATGACGATGACCGCCGGCACGCCGATGCCGAGCGTCTCGCGCAAGGCCGGGTCGCGCAGGTTCACGCGCGGGCGGATGCGAATACCGTTGCGCTTGAGCGCCGGCAGCTGAATGGCCATCTGCACCAGGACGCCGGCGGGGTTGCCGATGGCGATGATGTAGAGCGCAAGGGCGGGGTCGGTGGGAGCCACCAGCGAGTACGCCAAAAACGTGAGGATGACGATGACGTTGTTCGCCACCGGCGCGATGGAGGACCACAGGTAGTCGCGGCTGGCGTTGAGCAGGCCTGACACGATGGCAGAGCACCCGTAGAACACGATCTGGATGGCGAAGAACTGGAAGAAGAACACCGAGGTGGCCATCTGCGACTGGTCGGAATAGAACGACTGGGTGTAGATGACCGCCGAGGGGAACAGCATGCAAATGAGCGACACCACGCCGAGCAGCAGCACCACAAGCGTGAGCAGGTTCGACGCGTACTCGTTGCCCGCGCGCTGCCCCAAGCGCTTTCTCACCGATACGTACACCGGCAGAAACGCGGTGACGATCATGCCGCCGCACACCAGCTCGTAGAGCTGATTGGGCAGATTGTTCGCCACCTGGTAGGAACTGGAGAGCAAGGTGGAACCGAGCGCGAAGGCCATAGCCCAGGTGCGCGCGAAGCCCGTGATGCGCGAAATGATGGTGCAGATGCTGATAAGCGCAGCGGAAGAGCCGATGGATGCCGCCGTGCCGCCCGCGGAAGAAGATTCCTCGACAGTATCCTGGTCGCCCTGCGCATCGGCCGAGTCGACGGAAGCGCGCATATGTCGAGCTCGTGCGAGCTTATCTGGCATGGGATGGAGCTTTCTTCTCTGGGTATAATGGCTCAATCATAGCAAACCGGGAAAGAGGCACCGCATGCACATCCTCATCGTGCGCAACAACTCCAACTCTCAAGCCATGGAGGCGTCGCTGCTTCTGGCAACGTACCTGACCACGCAGGGAATCGACTTCACGCTCGCCAACTCGACCGACCTCGTCGGCGCGCAGGCCAGCTCCACCCTGCGCAAGAAGGGCGACGAGGATTTCGATATGGCGGTGGCGCTTGGCGGGGACGGCACGCTCTTGCGCTGTGCACGCCAAATCGGCTACGCGGGCACGCCCATCCTGGGCATCAATTACGGGACGCTGGGCTTTTTGGCGAACCCGTCGGAAAACGGCGTCATTGAGCCGCTGGCCGCGGCGCTGGCGGGCGATTGCACGCAGCAGCGCAGGACGAATCTGGATATCCGCGTCGTGTGCGAGGGGGAGGCCGACCCCTACGCCGACGACGCCGAGCCGCTCGACGAGGAACCGGACGGCCCGCGCAGCTTCTTCGCGCTAAACGAGGTCGCCGTCACGCGCGGCGCAAACGGGCGCATCATCGGATTCAACCTGGGCGTTTCGGGGGCGACGCTGGCGAGCATGCGTGCCGACGGACTGGTGGTGGCGAGCGCCACCGGCTCGACCGCCTATGCGCTCTCAGCCGGCGGGCCGCTGGTGGCCCCGGGCTTTTCCGGCCTAGTGGCGGTGCCCATCGCCCCGCACACGCTGCATTCGCGCGCCATCGTGACGGACCCTTCCGACGTGGTGGAGATGGACTTGTCGGAAAACGCCGCGGGGCGCGACGCGACGCTGTTCGTGGACGGGGAGCTTGTCGGGCTTTCGCGCCCCATAAAGCACCTGTACGTGAAGCGCGGCGGGGACACCGTGCTTTTGCGCCACAAGGACGAGGGGTTCTATCAACACGCGGCGAAGGTGTTCTTCTAGCCGCTA
>CAVGAF010000155.1:0-2212 GCA_963627055.1 Butyrivibrio sp. CAG:318
ACGCCGCGCGCGAAGCGGTGCTGCGCCACCACGTACTCGTCCTCCCATGTGCCCGGAGTGCAGTACAGGCCCCGGGCGACCCTGACGAGCTCGCCGCGCCCCACCGCGTCCGCGAGGTCGCGGCTTTGGACGCCGGCATCCCTGGCCGTCGACGCGGACAGGAAGCCGTTGCCCGTGGCTGCTATCTCATCGATCGTCTTCGTTTCGCCCTCCTGATTTCCCATGCTACATATTTGGACGCATTGTAGCATGGATAATTCACTCGGAGACGTGCAGCGCCGAGAGGCGACTCGAACGCGGCGGTCCCTAGCCTCGCAGCGAGGCACCGAGCGCCTGGGCCTCTTCGAGCTTGGGGCTTGCGGCCATGTCGCCCTTCTCGACCATGCCGGGAATGGTCACGATGCCCATGTCCTCCCACTTGAGGTACGAGCTCATCGCCTTGTACGCGGCAATGGCGGCGTCGTAGACCCCGTCCGAGCCGGAATCGAGGAGCAGCGCCACCTTCGAGAAGCTGAAGCCGCAGCCGCCAAAGGCGTACATGCGGTCGATGGCGAGCTTGAGCTGGGCGGAGATGTCGAACCAGTAGACCGGCGAGGCGAACGCGACCATGTCGGCGCGCTTCAGGGCCTCGCGCACCTCGGCCATGTCGTCTCTGATGGCACAGTCCCCGCCGTGCGAGTAGCAGTACTTGCACGCGCGGCACGGCGCGATCTTTTTAGCCGCCACGTCGACGACCTCGACGGTATGGCCGGCGGACTCGGCGCCCTCCTTGAACGCCTGCACCATGATCGCGGTGTTGCCGCCCTTGCGCGGGCTACCGCTGAGAACAACTATGTTCATACGCTTTCCTCCCATTCGATCTGCTGTCCTGATGCGATAGCCCCTACGCCTTGAAGGAGTCCTTCCAGGCGACGTACTCGCTGCGCTCCATCTCGCCCTCGTCCAGGTCGCGCTTGGCGCGGCACCAGTCGCGAAGCGCCTTCGCCAGGGCCTCCTGGTCCTCGTCGGAAACATCCTCCGGCAGCGCCAGCACCACGGAGTCGCCGACCTTGACGGGCTCCAGGCAGAAGGCCTCCTCCATGTCGAAGAGCACGTGCACCGCATCGTTGGCGCACTCCCCCCAGTCGGCCTTGAGGGCGGCGGGGTCCACCTCCAGGCAGCGGGCGATCTGCTCGACCATCGGGCCCTTGGGCGTGCGCTCGCCGTACTCGTACTTGCGCAGCGACACCGCCGATATCCCCAGCATCTCTGCGAACTGGTCGGCCGTGTAACCGCGATCGTTGCGGATGCGGTGGATCTTCTCTCCGATGCCCATCGGGCCTCCTGACCTTGTAATACCGAATATGAGTTTCGGCGATTCCCGTTAATTTTCTCTTGTTGATACGAAAGTGTATCAGTTATCGTGTCCGTATGACTGATACGTTTTTGTATCAATGAATAGGAGGATACCATGGATAGCCGTTTGATAACAGCCAAGGAGGTCGCCGACGACCTCGAATGCAGCATGCAGCACGCCTACAAGATCGTGAGGGTGCTCAACCAGGAGCTCAACGAGATGGGCTGCATCACGATGAGGGGCAAGACCAACCGCAGCTACTACCGCGAGCGGCTCTTCGGCCGCATCGACGAGATCGACTTGAGCGGGCTCGGGAACGGGGGCCGCGATGGGCGTTAGGAAGGACGAGCGCCGCGGCACCTGGCTCGTGAAGCTCCACTACACCAACCGCGACGGCGAGACCGTGGACTCGACCAAGCGCGGCTTCAAGTCCAAATCCGACGCGCTCGCCTGGGAGCGCGAATTCCTCGCCAAGGAGTCGAGGTCGACGAGCATGACCTTCGAGAAGTTCGCCGAGGTCTACGCCGACGATGTGAGGCCCAGGCTGCGCGAGACCACCTGGAACTCAAAGCAGTACGTGATCGAGGACAAGCTTCTGCCGTTCTTCGGCAAGATGAGGGTCGTCGACATTACCTCGCGAGACATCATGGACTGGCAAAACGAACTCCTGCGCGCAAAGGACGAGAACGGCAAGAAGTTCTCGGAGACCTACATCAGGACCGTGGAGAACCAGCTCTCGGCCATACTCAACCACGCGGTCAAGCACGAGGTGGACTGGCGCGAGGGCAACCCCAGGGCGCAGGAGCTCTGGGCGGCCGCCTGGGACATCTCCAACGGGTTCGAGGCGGCCTCCGCCGCCATGCAAGACTACGTCGC
>CAVGAF010000156.1:0-2209 GCA_963627055.1 Butyrivibrio sp. CAG:318
ACCCGCGAATGCGAGCTTGGGAAGCTCGTGCCTTACCACTTGGCGACACCCGCATGGGAAAGGATTATAGCGCAACATCCCCAATTGAGCCGATTCGTTTCAGCAAATTCCCATGAGATGACGAAAGGTTGGCGAAACCGCAGATGAGGGATGTGCCATGTGGCGCGCTTGCCGCGCTTGCCTGGGCGCCAGGCGGTGAACGGTTTATCAGCCCCACGTGCCCATTTTATGGTCGTAACATCCGGATGCTACAATACCAAGCGCTGATTTGCGCGTTTTTGCGAAGGTAGAGGCGTTTTGACGTCTTGCTGAAACGGGCGAATTGAAAGAGCAGTGAAACGAATGAAACGAACCGTGTCGGGTTCAGCATGAGCAAGCGGAGGGGAGACCGCGGGCCTGCCGCCCGCCGCAAGCGTTCCCACTTGGATGACGCTGTTGAGGAGCATGCATGGCATTTCATAAGAACCAGAACTCTCAGGTTTCGGAAAACATCTCTCCGGAGCAGTCGGCGTATCGCCCTGCTTACACGCCTGGGTCTCAGGGCAGGGTTGCGAACAATGTCTTCCACAACCACCAGGGGGCTACGCAATATTCCCGCCAGAATCCCGAATACGCGGCGCAGTCCGCTCGCAAGTCGAAGCGCGGCAAGCGCATCGCCCTCGGCGTCCTCGCAGCGGTGCTCGTCGTGGCCGTCGGTTGCGGCGCCGCGTTCGCCGTTTGGTACAACAATGTGCAGAACACGTTGAACCGCGGCGACAAGACCGATGAGGAAATCCTCGCCATCAACGACGAGCTGCAGCCCGTGACCTCCTACGACGAGCCGTTCTACGTGCTGCTTATCGGATCGGACAAGCGCGCCGATGGGGACGATGCCGATGGCGCGCGTTCGGATACCAACATCGTCGTGCGCGTGGATCCGATCAACAACCAGGCCACGCTCGTGTCCATTCCCCGCGACACCATGATCGACATCGATGGGTACGGCACCAACAAGTTCAATGCCGCCTATAACTATGGCGGGGCCGCGGCAACCATTCGCGAGGCCTCTCAGCTTACGGGTGTCGGCATCTCCCACTATGTTGAGGTCGGTTTCGACGACCTTATCGCGCTCGTCGACGCCGTCGGCGGCGTCGACGTCGAGGTCGACGAACTGGTTGACGACCCTGACGCCGACGGCACGTCCAGCAATCCCGACTGGGAACATGTGGTTATCGAGCCCGGCCTGCAGCATTTGAGCGGCAATGCGGCTCTGACCTTCGCCCGCAGCCGTGCCTACACTGACGGCGACTTCACCCGCACGTCTAACCAGCGCAAGCTGATCGAGGCGCTTGTCGACAAGGTGCTCGCCCTGCCCCTCACCGAGATGCCGGGCGTTATCCAGGCGGCTGCCGAGTGCGTCACCACCGACATGAAGATTTCCGATATCCTCTCGCTTGCTCAGCAGATCAAGGGCAACAGCAATGGCGAAATGACGTTGTATTCGGCCATGGTTCCCTCGATCACGGGCTATGTGGACGGCGTGTCTTACGTCTTCACCGACGAGGATGCCCTGGCCAAGATGATGAAGATCGTGGATGAGGGCGGTGATCCCAGCGGCATCACCGGCACCACCAGCAAATTGGCGCAGGAGAGGATGGCCAGCTCTTCCCCCACCGGTTCGTCTTCCGCTTCGGGCGTCGTTACCGGAACTTCCGGTTCGGGGCTGTACGCCGGCAACGACTACGATACCGGCGGCGGCGTTGGCGGCGCTTACAGCAACTACGGGTCTTCGTCCACGTATAGCGATTCGTCCTCCGCCTCAGGGTCTTCGAGCGGCTATTCCGGTTCGAGCTATGATTACTCGGGCTCTGGTTATTCCGGATCGGGTTATGATTCCGGATATTCCAGCGGAAGCAGCTCTTACGGTGGCGGCTCGACGGGTTATTCCGGCTCGTCGACGTATTCGACGCAATCGGATACCGCTACTGGATCGTCCGGAACCACTACGGGCGGCTCCGGTACAACCGGCACGTACGGCACGGGAACCGGCTACTGATCGTTTTCGGATTTCCCTCAAGCGAAAAGAAACCCCCTCAATCCGAGGGGGTTTCTTTTTTCGGCGCTGCCATGGCGGTTGTCGCGCCGATCGGCGCTTGGTTGACGACGCGCTCCGTCTACTTGGTCGCGTAGCCGTCCGGGTTGGTGGACTGCCAACGCCAGCTGTCGGCGC
>CAVGAF010000157.1:0-2184 GCA_963627055.1 Butyrivibrio sp. CAG:318
GGTATTTTCGCAGCCGAGGTTTTCGGCGGAGAAGTAAGCCGACGTTTGCCCAGGTCGCGCATGGGATTCGTATCAGAAGGCTACGTGAATGGCTTGTTCTCCAACTTGAAGACATGCCGATGGATAAATAGGGGTCAGCCTAAATTTGCGAAAGATTCTTGACGGCACCTCCCGTTATACCCGCTGGCATGGCTTGCATGGAAGCTTGATGACCTTTGGCGCCAGAAATAAAGAAGGGCTGATGGTTCAGTACCGTCGGCCCTTCTGCTAGCTCTTCTTGAAGACCTCGTCGTGCGAGCCGGTTCGCTGGAAGACCGCGAGCCCGTTCCCTGTGGCCCAGATGACGAGCCAATCGCCCGAGTTGGCTATGTGGCATTCGTTGCTTCCGGCCCACTGGCCGCTGAGGCGGTGCATGTTGTGGTGCTGCTTGAGCGCCTCGATGGCCTCCGGCGTGTTGAGGAGGACGAGGTCGATGAGCTCGTAGAGCGGCTCAAGGTCGACGTGCTTCTTCTCGAGCCTTTTCGTGTCGCGCTTGAACTGGGAGGTGTAGTCGGCCGTCAGTCTCATGGCTAGGCCTCCATCGCGGCGAACATCTCCCTGGCGGAGGCGTAGCCCTTCTCGCCCTTGGCGATGATGGCCTTGGCCTCCTCGATGGACGCGAGGGACTCGTCGTTGGGCGCGGGGTAATCGAGCTTCAGCGGGATCCTGTTCTCGCGGACGATCTGCTTCATGAAGGCGCGCAGCACGCTGGACAGGTCGAAGCCGAAGTCCTCTGCGATGGACGACGCGCGGTTTTTGGTGTAGTCATCCACCCTTACCGTTACGGAGCTGTTCATGATTGACCTCCTACATATGAACACTGTAAGGCAATTCTACCACAATGTCTTGCAACGTATACATTACTGCGGCGTGTTGGATGACGATATTTTGCAGATCGGCGAAGGTCGATGCCCGGCGGCGCCAGCCGCCGGGCTGCTTTCTTTTCTTTGGGCGGTGAGTGTGGAGACGAGATCGAAATGGGTGCCCGAAACCCGTCGTTGGGAAACCGGTTTCTTGGCTTACGTCACGCCAGCTCCTTCTCGAGCTCGTTGCATTCCTTTTGCGTGATAAGCCCTTCTCGCCGCGCGTCATTAACTGCCGTGAGAAGCCGGTCGCGCATCACGTAGCTACTGCATTCGCGTATGGCGTCGGCGACGATGATGGCATTCGTCGCAAATGACCAGGCCGTATTCTTTGACGATCTCTTTTGCTTGCGGTTCTGCGGTCTCGGAATCTTTCGACACGAGAGACTGAAACGTCGCGATGTCGACAATTCCAGTCACGCGGTTTTTCCCACCGCCGATCTGCCCGATGACGTGCCGCTTGCGTTTGCTGGGCTTGCCCGACGTCGTAAGCGCGGGCCCGTCCGGGTGCTCGATGGCCAGAAACTCCTCAAGTTTGCTTGACCATTGGGTAAGCAATGCAGTTTTGGGAACGATGACCAGCGTGGGCAGGCCCACGTGAGCGATAAGCGCGGCCGCGACGACCGTTTTGCCGAATCCGGTCGGTGCGGATAGGATGCCGTTCTCGAATTTCGCCAGGCGCTCGATTGCCTGCTCCTGCTCGGGTCTGAGCTTGCCTTTGAAAGCTATGTCGCGGAGCGCACCTTCGATGCGCTTATCCTCGACGATATAGCTGACCTGGATTTCGTCGAGCATTGCGAGAAGTTTCCCCTTACAACCGCGGGCGGCATGACGAAAGTGCGTCAGACCCGGGTTGGTTTGCCAGGTTTTGCTGCTGGTGGCTAATCCTTGATCCTGCCAACAAGCCTGCAGTCGAAATTTATCGCGCGAAGTGAGTAGGTATTTCCCGTTTGTGTGAGTGGCGGCATTTTATTGCAAGGACATTTTGCCTGATGGGAAGGGTGTGCGAGAAGTGTCTATTTGGGGTTGCCGCGCAAACCTACTTCGCGGTGGAAATGTTTTGGGCGGCCGTGCAGCGCTGCTTGACGCGACCGTCCGAGGGCGCTCGGCGCTGCCGCCCACCGCCGCTTGGCGCGACCGCCCGGGGTCGCTCGGCGCTGCCGCCCACCGCCGCTTGGCGCGACCGCCCGGGGTCGCTCGGCGCTGCCGCCTGGCGTCGCCTGGAGTTGCCGCCTGGGGCCGCTTTGCGTCGATTCCGTAATTTGCCTGCGCAAAAGCGGTA
>CAVGAF010000158.1:0-2143 GCA_963627055.1 Butyrivibrio sp. CAG:318
CATGGGGTTGCCCCCATACGGACCTGAACCGTACGCGTCTGCCAATTCCGCCACGCCCGCGAATTGGCGCCTTTCTCAAGGCGAGAAAATACAATACAGGAATTTCCATCCCCTTGCAAGACCCAATTTCAGAAATATTTTCAACGAGCCGAACGGCGCACCGCAAAATGCACCCAAGCCCAAATCGCCATGCCCGCAAGCAGCGTCGCCGTCACCGCAAGCAGCACGGTTTCGGAAGGGGCGCCCGATCCATACGTCGGCTCCAGGGTGAAGCTCGCGCCCAGATACAGCAGATTGAACCCTGCATGCGCAAGCGCGCAGGGAGCAAGCCGGCCGGCGCGCGCAAACAGCGCCGCCATGCACATCCCGAACGAAAACGTTTGCACGAAGCGCAACGCCGCCTGCATCCATCCCGCACCACCCGCGCCCGCGGCAGGCGCGCTCACGTGAAGCAGCGCGAACAGCGCCGACGTCGTGAAGGCAGCGGCGAACAGCGCCCCAGGCCCCGAGAGCCCCCTGTCGCGAAACGCCCGCTCGAACAGGCTCGTTCCCAGCACGCGCAGAAAAGCCTCTTCGTAGACGCCCGTCAGCAAGCACAGCAAAGCGAACCCCGCACATACGGCAAGCGATACGGGCAGGCCTCGCGTAACCGCACCGATTTGGGCCGAGATTCCATCCAGATGAAACGCGAAACCCCGAACCGAGCCTTCGCCTGAAACGCCAACGCCCAATCCCGCCGACAAAAGCCCGCCGATCAGGCCTATTGCCAGAACGCAAGCAATAAGGGCGCGAGCCGACGGCCCTGACGAGCGCCCACGTTTTCCGCCGAGCATGCCGTCCCCGACGCGCAAACGCAGCGCACCGGGCACGGATACTGCCACGCCCCCTACGGCAACGCCCGCCAGAACGAACTGCTGGGCAAGTTCCCCAGGCAGCAGCGTCGCGCAGGCGTCGAACCCTGCACTCCAAACGACATCGGGGCGCAGCGCCGAGAAGAGCCGCATCACGGCAAACGACGCAATCAGGACCGCAAGAAAAGAGGCCAGCACGCGGCCGGCCCCTTCCCGATTATCTATTTCGCTCGAACGCGCTATCAAACAGCCCGCCTACAGGCCCAAAGCCTTCTTCAGCGCAGACACGCGACGGCGGCTCACGGGGATTTTCTCCTCGGCGCCGTTGAGCGTGAGCAGCAGCGTGCCGCCGGCGACGGGCTCGATTTCCTCGACCATGGACAGGTTGACCAGGTAGCCGCGATGCACGCGGAAGAACCCGTATCCGTCCAGGCGCTTCTCCAGCTGCGCCAAGCTGACGCTGCTGAAGTAGCGGTCGGTGTCCGTCTGCAGGTACGCGTAGTCGTCACGCGCCATGACGAAGCGGATCTTGTCGATGCTGATGAGAATCTTCTTGCCGGCTTTCTCCACCGGGATGCGCTCGGACTTCTGCGCCTGCGCATGCAGCTGCACCTGTTCGCGCACGCGGGCGATTGCCTGGGACAGGCGGTCGGATTCGACGGGCTTGACCAGGTAGTCGATGGCATTGACCTTGAACGCGTCCAGCGCGAACTCGCTATAGGCGGTCACAAACACCACTGCGGGCGGGAACTTCAAGTGCTGCAAAGCCTCCGCCAGCTGCAAACCGGTCGCCTCGGGCATGTTCACGTCGAGGAACAGGACGTCGCACGGGTATTCCTTCAGCTTCTCGATGGCCTCGCGCACGCTGGCGGCTTCGGCCACCACTTCGGTTTGGCCCAGCTCGTCTAGCAGGAATTTCAGTTCGGAACGCGCAGGGGCCTCGTCGTCGACGATCATTGCTTTCAGCATGGGGCCTCCTTGCTTGCATGTGCAGGTGAATTACGTTGCAATGAGTCACATTATACGGCAAGCGGCAAAGGTGTGAAGCCGCAAGCGTTTCAATTGCACGAGCTTTCCGCCGTCCCTCCGGTGGTCATTCGGGAAAAGGAAGAGCCGAAGACTGCACCTTCACAACATTGGTTATTGTGCGCCGGAAGACGTTTCGGTATAATGCAAAAGCTACGTGCCCGAGTGGCGGAATGGCAGACGCGGCGGTCTCAAAAACCGTTGTCTCACGACGTGCGAGTTCGACTCTCGCCTCGGGCACCACTTCGAAACCAACGCCCCGAATC
>CAVGAF010000159.1:0-2046 GCA_963627055.1 Butyrivibrio sp. CAG:318
CTTCACGACCTCGACGAACTTGCGGCGAACGTGCGCGAGGCAGGCGACGTTGCGGACCTCGCCGCCGTTTCCCAGCGAGAAGTAGGGCGCGTAGCCGTCGGTGACGAGCCATCCCGACCAGCCGCGCAGGAAGTCCCCGGCCACCTTGCCCTTGCGCGTGGGGTTGTATTCGTATACGTAAATCGGCCTGTCGCACGCCGGCGCCGCGAACAGCCACATCCGCGACTTGCACTTGGCTTCGCGGCCGGGCTCCCTGAGCACCTGCACCTCGGTCTCGTCGGCGTGCACTATGTCGCCCATGAGCAGGAGATCCTTCATGCGCGCCCGCAGCCTCGACAGCCACAGCTCCCACGACCTCATCACCCAGTTCGCCATGTTCTGCCGGGATATGTCGGCGCCCAGGCACCGGAAGTCCTGCTCCATGCGGTACAGCGGCAGCGAGTTCGAGTACTTGCCGTTCACCACGTAGGCGATCAGCGACGGCGTGGCGAACGAGCCCCTGATCGGCGGGGCCGGCATGGGCGCGCGCACGATGGCCGCGGGCGCCTCCCCGCCGGCCGCGTTGGCGGCGCAGCATCCCGGGCAGCGGTAGACGGCGCGCTCGTTGCGCTCGGCCACCAGGTGGGCGGGCACCATGCGCAGGGAGTACGTCACCTCGACGTTGAACTCCTCCATCTCGGCGCCGCATCCCGGGCATTCCCGCGACCCGGCGGGCAGCTCGTGGCGCACCACCACCTGCTCGAGCTTGGAGTAGTCGACCTTCCTTTTCCCGCCCCTTTTGCGGGGCTTGGCCGGGACGGCGTCCTCGAAGTCGGGCTCGGGCGATTCGTCGGCCGCGGCCTCCATGTCGTTGAACAGCGACAGCTGGTCGGGGATCACCTTCTCGGACCTGCAGCCGAAGAAGCGCTGGTTGGACAGGCGCACCAGCTCTATGAGGCGGTCGCGCTCGGCCCTCACGGCGGCGAGCTCCGCGCGCAGCTCCTCGGCGACGGCGGCCGGGCCGCGCGCGGCGTCGGCCGCCGCGCGGGCGAGCTCGGCGTTGTCGCGGGCCAGCCGCTCGTTGTCGCGCGAGAGCGACTCGACCTGCGCCGTCAGGCGGGCGATCAGCTCCTCGGCGGGTATGTCCATCGGGTTCTGCATGGGTATATTATCCCATATATGCGCAGGTCACGGCGCGGAATCAGGTCAAAGGACCCGTCCGGCGGCGACCGGCGCGGCCGCCTGGGGCAGCTCGGCGGGAAGCCCCTCGAGCAGCCAGAGGAGCTGCCTGCGCTCGATGTCGGGCAGAAGCTCGCCGGCTTCCGAGTGGCGCCACTTGAAGCCGCCCTCGGCCAGGCGCACGTAGTACATGCACCAGCCGTTCACGTCGAAGCGCAGCAGCTTCATCTTCTCGCAGTCGCGGGACACGAAGCAGTACAGCGCGCCGTCCATGGGGTCGCGCCCGAAGTCGGCGGCGACGATCGAGGCGAGCCTCTGGATGCCCGCGCGCATGTCCTGCGGCCTCCTGGATATGTATATCGCGTCGGGCGTGAAGAAAGGGTTCACAGCGACGCCGCCGCCCGCATCGCCGCGGCTATGTCGGCCTCGGCCGCGCCGGCCGGTATGGCGAGCTCAACGCGGCCCACCAGCGCGCGTATGGGCGCCGCGCCGCCAGCCGCCGACGACGGCGCCTCGGCCATCGGCACCGGCGCCTCGGCCGAGCCGGCCGCAGGAGCGGCCGGAACGATGGCCTTGGCGTCGGCGATGCCGCCGCGCGTGACCTTGATCCAGCCCGACGCCTCGCTAGACCTGCGAGGGAAGCGGTCGGGCTCCTCTTCGCGGAACCTCGCCATCCAGCTGTACAGGCTGGACTCCGCAACCTTGTTCAGCCTGCACCACTCCTTGACGGACATCCCCGAGGCCAGGCAGCGCTCTATGCGCCCGGCCCACATGTCTCGCCTGGCGGCGTCTCCGTTGACAGACATCGCAAACCTCCATGATCGGAAACGTTCGCGACAAGCATCGGCCAACGGGCGAGGCTTGTTAAGACGCGCAATCTTTGACGCT